>CANLHI010000001.1 GCA_947490845.1 Actinomycetota bacterium
GTCTTGATCACGTTGGAGACCGAACAGGCCTAGAACTTATACGCACAATGCAGCAGAAAATAGTTGCTCTGCAACAAGCAGACAAGCGCGAACACGGTGAATACGAATCACATATTAAAGTTTTTTCTGAACTAACAATCACTGAAATCTTGAAAGAGAACGGCAAAATTGCTGGCGCATATGGTTACTGGCGCGAATCAGGATCAGAAGTTCTCTTCGAAGCACCTGCAGTAATTATTGCAACCGGTGGCGTCGGTAAGACTTTCAAAATCACTTCAAATTCTTGGGAAGGCACTGGCGATGGCCATGCACTTGCATTGAAGGCTGGCGCAAACTTGGTAGATATGGAGTTCTTGCAATTCCACCCAACTGGAATGGTTTGGCCACCATCGGTTCGCGGAATTTTGGTTACCGAATCTGTTCGCGGTGAAGGTGGAATCCTTACCAATTCAAATGGTGAGCGCTTTATGTTTAAGTACATCCCAGATGTATTTAAAGATAAGTACGCTGATAATGAAGAAGAAGCAGATCGTTGGTATGAAGATCAAGATAACAACCGTCGCCCACCAGAGCTGTTGCCTCGCGATGAAGTTGCGCGCGCGATTAACTCTGAAGTGAAAGCAGGCCGCGGCAGTGAACACGGTGGCGTATTCCTAGATGTCTCAAAGCGTCTATCTGCTGAAATTATTAAGAAACGCCTGCCATCAATGTGGCACCAGTTCTATGAATTAGCTGGCGTTGACATCACAAAGGAGCCAATGGAAGTTGGCCCAACTTGTCACTATGTGATGGGCGGCGTTGAAGTTGAGCCAGATACTGCAGCCGCAGTTGGTGTTCCAGGGTTATATGCAGCCGGTGAAGTCGCTGGTGGAATGCACGGTTCCAACCGCCTCGGTGGAAACTCACTTTCAGATCTTTTGGTATTTGGTCGTCGCGCAGGAATGGGCGCTGCTGCATACGTTAAACAGACAACTGCAGCGCCAGTAGCGGATGCAACAGTTGCAGCCGCTGCCGCAAGAATCGAAGCACCATTTGCACGCAGCGGTGGCGAAAACTCTTACTCACTTCACGCTGAACTGCAGGAAGTAACCCACAACTTAGTTGGCATCATTCGTACTGGTGCTGAACTAAAGGATGCGATTGCAAAGATTGCAGATATAAGAAAGCGCAGCGCCAATGTTGCAGTCTCTGGCGGACGTAAGTTCAACCCAGGTTTCCACTTGGCATTTGATTTAGACAATATGTTATTAGTTGCTGAAAGCACAGCTAAATCTGCGATCGGCCGCGAAGAATCTCGTGGTGGTCACACTCGCGATGATTTCCCTGGCATGGATATGGGATGGCGTCAGCACAACCACATCTCATCATTTGATGGAACACAAGTAACAGTGCGCAAGCAAGCGTTGCCATTTATGCCAAAAGAACTATTTAGTCTCTTCGATATTGAGGAGTTAAAGAAATATATGACACCGGATGAAGTTGCGAAAGGCGGTTCCAACTAATGGCGCGCAAAGTAAATCTTCGCATTTGGCGAGGCGATGCAACAGACGGTGGCCTACAGGATGTTCAGGTAGAGGCCAATGATGGCGAAGTCGTTCTCGATGTAATTCACCGCGTGCAAGCAACCCAAATGGGTGACTTAGCAGTTCGTTGGAACTGTAAGGCTGGCAAGTGCGGTTCTTGTTCTATGGAAATTAACGGTAAGCCACGTCTTGCTTGCATGACGCAAGTTGCTGCATACGGTGATGATGAAACGATCACAGTCACACCACTTCGCGCATTTCCTGTCATCAAAGATCTGGTCACTGACGTCTCCTTTAACTACAAAAAGGCGATGGAGATTCCTGCATTTGAGCCGCCAAAGGATCTAAAGCCAGGTGAGGCCAGAATGCAACAAATCGATGTTGAGCGCTCACAAGAGTTCCGCAAATGTATCGAGTGCTTCCTCTGTCAAGATGTATGTCACGTAGTCCGCGACCATGAAGAGAATAAGAAATCTTTCGCTGGTCCACGTTTCTTCATCCGTATTGCAGAACTTGATATGCACCCCCTTGATACTTTGAAAAATCGTAAGCGCGCCGCTCAAGAAGAGCACGGACTTGGAATGTGCAACATCACCAAGTGCTGTACCGAAGTGTGCCCAGAGCACATCAAGATCACTGATAACGCGATTATCCCGATGAAAGAACGCGTTGCAGATATTAAATATGACCCAGTTCGCTGGTTAGGTTCAAAGATCCGCAAACGCGAGGGTATCGTTTAGAGCATGAATTCACTGCTGCTCGTCGCGGTCGGCGGTGTGGCAGGAACGCTAGTTCGCTTTGCTCTTTCTCTTGCAATACCTAATGATCGCACCGGAACCCTTGCTGCAAATTTAATTGGCGTAGCACTTGCCAGCGCTCTTTTGGTTTTAATGGAACGCCGCGGCATAACCGAGTTAAGACACCTACTCCTTCCAGGATTCTGCGCCGGTATGACAACTTTCTCTGCAGTAACTGTTCAAGTATTTGAACCAGCAACTGGTGGCGAACTCTTCTTAGCGGCAAATATTTTCTTAAGTCTGTTGATTGTGATTATTGTCCTGCCGCTGAGCCGTAAGTTAATTCCGGTGCGCAAATGAATACGCTATACGTGATTTTAGGTGCGGCGATTGGTGCGCCAGCCCGCTTTGCAATTGATCAATACATCAGGAAATTTACTGACAAACCGTATGGAATTTTCTTTGTAAACGTACTTGGCTCATTCTTGATTGGGCTAACCTTTTCAAAGTCTGAGAAAGTTTATGATTTAGTCGCGGTCGGTTTCGCTGGAGCTTTCACAACCTGGTCAACATTTATGCTTGATCTTTACTTGGGCTATGAATTAAAGCGTTACAAAGAGGTCGCCTTGAACCTGAGTGTTTCACTTTTGTTTGGCTTACTTGCAGCGTGGATCGGAATCCAGCTCGCAAATTAATCAACCGAGAATTGATGCCATCCAGGCTTCGATTGCATCGGGGTGGCGCGGGATATTTTCACTTAGGTTGCGACAACCGTCCGCCGTAACAATTACATCGTCTTCGATTCGGATACCGATTCCGCGATACTCAGGGGCGAATAGTTCATCATCAGGCTGAATGTAAAGTCCTGGTTCGACAGTTAAAACCATTCCTTCACGCAAAACACCATCGCGATACATATCCTGACGCGCGTGCTCGCAATCGTGCACATCAAGACCTAAATGATGGCTTACTCCGTGCAAAGTCCAACGGCGATGCAGACCAACTTCTGGTTGCATAGACTCTTCGGCAGAGACAGTTAAAACTCCCATGTCGGCCAAACCTTGCGCCAGAACTCGTTGCGCCGCGCGGTTAATTTCTAAGAATGGAACTCCTGGCTTAACTGCTGCAAAGCCGGCTAACTGGGCTTCATAAACCAACATGTATAAGGTGCGCTGCGCTGGTGAGAATTTTCCATTAACCGGCAAGGTGCGAGTTATATCTGCGGTGTAATAAGAATCCATCTCTACGCCAGCGTCGAGCAACAGCAATTCGCCATTGCGGACAGCGCCATCGTTGCGGATCCAGTGCAATACGCAGGCATGGGAACCAGCTGCGGCAATTGTCGTGTAACCAATGTCGTTGCCTTCTAGGCGAGCACGTCCAAAGAAAGCACCCTCCACAATTCTTTCGCCACGTGGATGATCCGCTGCCGCCGGCATGGCAGCAATTACATCACTAAATCCGCGACCAGTAGCATCAACAGCTGCCTGCAGCTCAGCAACTTCGTAATCATCTTTGACTAAACGTTGTTCGGATGTAAATGTTAGGAATTCTGCCTCGCGCGCATGCTTAGATATCAACTTATCCATCAGGCCATCTTCACCGCGCACAAGCAAGGTCTCTTTGCTAAAACGCAGCAGATCCTCGATCTTTTCAACATCGCGAGTTTGAATCTGATAAACAGTATTTGCTTCATCAAGTGTGAAATGTCGACCTACCCAGAGTTCTCCATACTTACGATCGGTATAGAAAGCATCGGTGTCACGAGTAGAACGTGGGTGCAGATAAAGATAAGAATCGTGCCCGCCTGATTCATTTGGTTCCATTACTAGTACTGAATCGGGAACCGCATCTGCTCCCTGCACGCCTGCATAGAAAGCAAATGCGCTGTGGGGACGAAATACATATTCAGTATCGTTTGACCGAGTTTTGTAATTTCCAGCCGGAATTACTAAGCGAATATTTGGAAATGCTGCAGATAAAACTTGGCGGCGCGTGAATGCATAAGTAACAACTTCAAGTGGCTGCAGTCCTTCAAGGTTTGATGTAGCCCACCCAGTGCGCATGAACTCTGCAAACTGTGTTGGGGGAGTAACATCGTAAGGACGAGCATTTTTTACATCTGGTGCTGCTACCTTGTCATTCATATCGCTAAGAGTACAGAACAAGTAAAAAACTAAAAGTGCCAAAAACGGTATTGACCTGAGCGTAAATACGCATAGAGTTAAGCCATTATGGCGATGGATTCACGGCAAATATCAGATTTAGCGCGTGAGATCCGCATCCAAATTCTTCACACCATCAAAGGTGCGGGAATGGGCCATATTGGTGGCGACTTTTCGGTCACGGATATTTTGGCAACTCTCTTCGGTTCAGTCCTTAACGTAGATCCTAAGAATCCAAACAAGTCCGATCGCGATCGCATAATTTTAAGCAAAGGTCATGCTGCCGTTGCGCTTTACTCAGCGCTAGCCTTACGTGGCTTTTTTCCAGTTGAAGACCTAAAAACTTTTGCGAAGCCGCTAAGTAATTTAAATGGTCACCCAAATCGCAATAAAGTGCCTGGAGTTGAATCAAATACTGGCCCGCTCGGCCATGGTTTTCCAATCGCAGTCGGCACCGCTATCGGTGCGCAGTTAGCGAAAAATGGCAGCCGCTCATTTGTAATTATGGGAGATGGCGAATTGCAAGAAGGTAGCAATTGGGAAGCGGCGATGTTTGCCAGCCATCGCAAACTTACCAATTTAATTGCTGTGATTGATCGCAATGGTTTCCAGCAAGGAAGCCCAACTGCAAAAACCAACGAACTTGATCCGCTAGATAAGAAATTTGAATCATTTGGTTGGGAAGTCTGCGTGGTTGACGGACACGATTACAAGGCACTACATAAAGCGTTTACCGATCCCCAGGCCAAGCCACGCGTTGTGATTGCGCAAACGACTAAAGGCAAGGGTGTTGATTTTATGGAAGGTAAGGCTGAATGGCATCACAAAGTTCCATCGGCTGAACAATATGAAGCAGCCCTTGAGCAAGTTGGTAAGCAATGAGCGAAAAAATGGAAGAGTTCGATAATCGCATAATTTTTTCCAAAACTCTGATCGCATTAGCTAATGAAGATCCTAAAATTGTTGTCGTCTGTAACGACTCGGTTGGTTCAAGCAATTTAACCGAATTCCGCGACCTCTTTCCTGATCGATTAATTGATGTTGGTATTGCAGAACAAAATATGGTTGGCGTTGCCGCCGGCTTAGCGAATGCTGGATTTACACCATTTGTATGTGCCGCAGCACCATTCTTAACGGGTCGCGCTCTTGAACAAATCAAAGCCGATGTCGTTTACACCCGCACCAACGTAAAACTCTGCGGAATGAGCCCCGGTATTGCTTATGGCGAACTAGGACCAACACATCATTCGATCGAAGATATTGCATGGATGCGTGCACTGGATTCACTACCAATTGTCTTGCCAGCAGATGAAGCGCAGACAGCCGAGGCAGTGCGGTGGGCGGCAAATATGGTTGGCCCGGTATTTATGCGAATTGGCAGATATAAAGTCCCATCTGTTTCGCAAGGACAATCTCCGGCCTTTATCCCAAATAAGGCAATGCGCATTATCGATGGTAGCGATATAACAATTGTTGCCACCGGAACTTTAGTCTCACGAGCAGTGGCAGCTGCAGCACAATTGAAAGCCGAAGGAATATCTGCCAGAGTCATAAATCTTTCTACAGTTTCACCACTCGATACTGCTGAAATCTTGGCTGCTGCAAAAGAAACTAAAGCAATTATCACTGCAGAAGAATCAGTTACTCGTGGTGGTGTTGGCGGTGCGATCGCAGAATTCGTTGTACAGAACCACCCCGTTCCAATGAAACTAATGGGAATTGATTCATTTGCTCCAACCGGGTCAGCCACATTTCTTTTTGAACATTTTGGGTTAACTGCAGATTCAATAGTTACCTCTGCTCGAGAGCTCTTAAAGCATGGAAAATAATTCACCGATGATTCTGGCTATCGATCAAGGTAGCGGTTCTACAAAAGCGCTAGCCATAAATTTAAAAGGTGAAGTTCTTGCGCAATCAGAAGTAAAAATCGCAACTTCATTCCCACAACCAGGATGGGTAGAACAAGACCCAGAAGAAATTTGGCAATCAGTCGTAACTTCCAGTAAAGAAATTACCAAATCCCATAGGATTTCTGCAGTTGGATTAAGCGTCCAACGTGAATCTGTTCTGTTTTGGGATCGCACAACCGGAAAAGCGCTGTCCAAGGTCATCACCTGGCAAGATCGCAGGGCATCTGAATTGGCGGAAAAACAATTGAAAAACGCTGCCAAGGTAAAGGCAATTAGCGGTCTAGAGCTTGATCCGATGTTCTCGGCGCTTAGAGCGCAATGGTTACTTGAGAACGAAAACTTTAATAAGAGCGATATCTCTATCGGAACAATTGATTCTTGGATTGCCTTCAAATTAGGTGCTGGCCACATCGTTGAAGTGGGAAGTGCCAGCCGTACTCAACTCTTAGATATTCAAAGCGGTAACTGGAGCCTGGAGCTACTTTCTATATTTGGTATTAGTGAGGCACAACTACCCCGCGTCTGTGCATCTGATGAAAAACATACCTGCACCAACATGCAGTTACTGGGCCTAACTAACGAAGTACCACTTTCTGGAATTATGGGAGATTCACACGCAGCACTTTTTGCCCACCAAGGCTGGAAAGTAGGTGTCTTTAAGGCAACTTTTGGTACCGGTACTTCACTTATGGGGCCTACCGAGACAAACCCTCAAACAATTGCTTGGTCAATTGATAACAAAATAACTCGTGCCATTGAAGCAAATATTCTTTCAACGGGTTCAACCTTGGTTTGGCTAGCAGAACTGCTCGGCACAACACCAGATGATTTAGCAAAGCTCGCTCTAAAATCAACAGAACAAGTAGAAATAGTTCCAGCCTTCAATGGTCTTGGCGCCCCATGGTGGGATCGCGAGGCAACGGCAGTTATTTCAGGTCTTACCCGCGGTTCAAACCGAGCTGATCTTGCCGCAGCCGCACTGCGATCAACAGCTGCACAAATAAATGATGTGATTGAAGATTTTGCTAAATCAAACATAGAAATCAATTCTTTATATGCCGATGGTGGTGGAGCACGAAATGAATATTTGATGCAGATGTTGGCAGATCTAAGCGGAAAGAAAATTAGATCATCACAGCTTCTTGAGCTATCTGCATTTGGTGCGGCTATGGTTGCAGCACTTGGTGCGGGCCTTGCCACAATTTCAGATATCGAAAAAATAGAACTTAAATATTCTGATCACACCCCAGCAATTTTAGAATCCGAACGCCAGATAAGGCTAAAAACTTGGCGAAAAGCGGTGCATCAATCACGTTTAAAGATGAATTAGAGCCCTATCCACAAACTCAATAACCTTCTAGAATCTAAAAATCGAATGGCAAAGAGAGCGAGATCAAAATGGGAAAACTAACTTACGGCGCAGGCATCTGGGCATTTGGCCAATTCGTTGACCGCTATGCCGGTGATGGTTATGGACCAACTCGCACCAGCCAACAGATGATCGAAGATGCCGCCAAAGTTCCCGGTCTCAAGCACTTAGATATAAATGTTCCGTTCGATATTCCTGAGCGCACTGCAGTTGAGATAAAGAAGATGCTCGATGACAACGGACTTATCTGCCGCGCTACCACCCCACACATTTATATGCGCGAGTATGTAAAGGGCTCATTTACCAACCCTGATACCAAGTTGCGCTCACAAACTAAAGATCGCGTGCGCGAGGCAATCGCTGCCGCCGAAATCTTGGGTGCGACATATGTAAAGTTCTGGCCTGGCCAGGACGGCTTTGATTTCCCATTGCAAGCAAATTATTTACAGATTTGGGATTACACCATCAACGGTATCCGCGACCTTGCAAATGAAAACCCTAGAGTACAATTTGCTATTGAATACAAGTGCAAAGAACCGCGCGTTCGCATGACCCTGGCAACCGCTGCCAAAACACTTCTTGCAATAAGTGAGATGAAAGTGGATAACGTTGGAATTGTTATGGACTTCGGCCATTCTTTGATGGCGCAAGAGACGCCAGCCGAATCTCTTCTACTAATCCATCGCCATGGCAAATTAGTTAGCGCCGAGCTAAACGATAACTGGCGCGGTTGGGATGATGATCTGCCAGTTGCATCCGTTCACCTCTTCGAAACTATCGAATACATGTTGGCACTGCGTAGTATTAATTGGTCAGATCCGATTTTGCTTGACCAATTCCCATTCCGTGAAGATCCAGTGCGCGCACTTACGCGCAGCATTGAAATAATTACCTATCTTGAAGAAGTCTGCGATCGCGTTGATATCAATGCCCTTAATCAGGCTCAGAATTCGCAAGATGCCTTGGCCGCTCAAGCAGTAATTTGGGACGCGCTAATGCAAGAGAAACGTTTCACTCGCTAGAGAATTACCTGTAAACTCACACCTGTACTTGGAGACGTCGCATAGCCCGGTCGAGTGCGCCTCACTGCTAACGAGGTAAGGTGTAAAAGCCTTCAGGAGTTCAAATCTCCTCGTCTCCGCTCTGTTTCACACCTTTCCTTTCTCTAAAGGTTTTCACATTTTCCCTGAGTAACCTCCCTCAAATGAAGCGGACATCAGTAAGACGCATCGCGATCGCGGTTATGACACTTTTCATTTGTGGTGGCGCGGTAACTACAGAGAAGGTCATTTCGTCGAAAATTGCATCACGCGTAGAGCAGCAACTACCAAGCGCTTCAGGAATTAGCGCAGCCATTCCATTTTTTGATCTGCCAAGCAGCATAAATTCAGATTCCATAAAAGCGGTACGAATTAACATTGACGAGTACAAGTTAAAAGGAAGTGGCACGAAAGCTTCGCTTGCTATATCTGCAAAAAATGTCAGCAAATCTAAGCCTACGCAGATCGGATCTTTGGATATCACAACCACGATTCCTGTGTTTAAGTTTTTAAAAGAATCCGGATTCAACGACGCAGAGGTTGTTGATAATGCATTGCAGGTATCAGTCGGAGCTGGCGGACTTGGCAAAGCTTTATTGGTTCCAAAGTATGCAAATAACCAGATCTACTTCCAACTTAAAAGCATCTCGGTAATGGGTAGTCCGATCCCAGCGACGTCGCTGCCTGCTGATATTCAAGATCAAATAAAGAGCCGGAGCGTGAGAGACCTTACTGTTCCGCAAGGCCTCAAAGTGAAATCAGTATCTATCGGAAGCAAAGGACTTTCAGTGAATTTTCACGGTACCAATATTTCACTCGACAAGCTCAAATTTTAATAATTACACGAGTGATGAATGTTACGTGCAGTTGATAACGGCGCCGAGGTGAGTAATTAATCTCTTTGCATTTTCGCGAAACTACTTATCGCTAACGCTTAAGCCACCTTGTATGCCGGCCAAGAAATGCTTAGACAAGAATGTAAAGAGGAACAGCAACGGAATACTGGCCAAGGTATATCCGGCCATCAAGGCGCCGTAGTCGGTTTCATTTTGCCCCTGGAAGAATGAAATACCAACAGAAATCGTACGAAGAGAGTCATCAGTCACGGTTAATAGCGGCCAGAAAAATTCATTCCATACGTTAATCATCGTTAGCAATGAGATGGTTCCTACAATCGGATAGGAGAGGGGCACAACGATGTAACGGAAAATTTGTGGCCCTGATGCTCCAAAAACGACGGAACAATCAAATAGCTCTTGAGGTATCGAGTCGATGAAATTCTTGAACAAAATAACAGATAAGACCGCGTTTCCAGCGATCATAGGCACAATTAGTACCCAAATGGTGTTTAGCATTTTTAAATCTTTAGATAACACGAAGAGAGGGATTAAGGCAGCAATCCAAGGAACCATAAGCAATAGGCCCACGCAGGTGAACAGGAAGTTGCGGCCAACGAAAACAAACCGAGAAAGGATAAATCCACTCAATAAACCCAGTAGTAGCGTTGCCGCAATAGTCGCGCCAACGACAATAAAAGTAGTCACAAAATAATCTTTAGTTTGCCCCCAAGCAGCAGCATAATTCTCAAAACTAAGAGGTAGAGGAAGTCCCCAGTAGCTATCTACGAATTGCTGGGTGTTCTTAAATGATGTTAAGAGCATAAATAAGTATGGGAAGAGACCGAGAAAAGCCAAGAACCCCAAACTAAAGATCAAAATCCTTTGCTCTGTTTTTCTGCGTTGATTAACGCGCACCCGCGGCTTTGGCTTAGAGAGAACGGACATTTTGTTTTTCACCTCGGCTAATAAATAGAATTACAGCGCTTAATGCAAGAGTGAGGATGAAGAGCGTGCTTGATAAAGTGGCGGCATATCCCCAATCGCCACCATTAAAGGCAACTCCAATTATTCGAAGAATCGGGAACATGGTTGCGTTATCCGGGCCACCAGAAGTTAGAACGTACCCAGAGGTTCCAAATTGCAGAACGCTGATTGTGGCCAAGAAAAACAGTAAACGGAATTGACGTCCAAGAAGTGGCATATCAATTAAGAAGAATCGCTTCATCCTTGAACAACCATCAATGGCGGCTGCTTCGAAAACTTCTGTTCCAATATTTTGTAATCCAGTTAAGAATACGAAGAATGGAAGGGAAGCTATCCACGGGAAAGAAATGAAGAGTAGGGAGTACAAAGCGGTATTTGGATCACCCAACCAATTTTGCGCTAGGGAATCTAGACCTACGGCTTGCAAGGCTGTATTTAATATTCCGCGATTAGGGTGATAGATGAAGCCCCACATATAAATGGTGACAATGACCGGGAAAGCTAAAGGGAAAAGAAGAAGAGTTCGCAAAATATGTTGAGTGCGTAGGCTACGGATAGAAATTAACATTTCAACGGCGAGTAGGGGCAGAGCCCACATGATTGTTGTTGCTGCAATAAAGACTATGAATATGTGCTTGAAAGACTCCCACCACATATCATCGCCGAGCATCGTTCGGAAATTTTCTAACCCAATAAATACAGAAGGCTCAAAAAAGCGCCAGTCAAAAAATGCGCGAGTTAAACCATTGGCAGCCGGATAGTAGGAGAAAAGCCCAAGAGTTATAAAGAGTGGCGCTAGACCCAAATAAAGAATTGGCTTAAACCGTTTGCGCTGCGACTTATTCTTCTTTACCTTTTCTACCTTTTCGGCGATAGCCATTTTGCCCCTTAGTAACCGAAAATTAGTTCCCATAAATCGTTCCGCTGAGGTTAACATCGAAGAGTTGGTGCGTAAAGAATAAGTAATTGCGCTTTGTTCAGACTTGTGAACAAATACCGAAGACGCTTGATCAAAGGGAGTTTGTTCAGGCACATGAACAAACCCACTATTTGGTGAAGTTAGCCTTCTTTTTATATTGGGGAAATGAAGTTTTAGATTTAAACTCTTTTTACGATTCAAACATCTACGTTGAATCATGATAAATCTGTGAGGAGAATCATGCAGTTTAAGCCAAGTAATAAAGCGCTTGCGGTAATCACTTCTTTTGCCATGGCGTCCGCTCTTACAATCGCTGTAGGAACACAATCTGCCTCTGCCGTTAGGCAGTACACAGGTAAGAAAGTAACCATTGAATTACGTGGACCAAATCAATGGAATAACAATGCAAAAAGCTTTGGACCAGAGTGGGATCGGTTAGTTAGAGATTTCAAGATTGCCGAGCCTAATATCACTCTAAAGACTGTGGTTCAGCCTTTGAATAGCTTCTATGCAACCAACTCGACTCAATTGGCTGCTGGGACTGCCGGCGATCTAGTTTTCCGCCAAGCAAAGTACACACCTGAGATGGTTGTGAATCTGGATCCTTACCTTAAGGAACCAAATCCTTATATCGATGGAAATAAAAAATGGATTGATGCCTTCGACGATAACTTCTACGGTTATGAGAAGAACATTGGTCCAAACGCAAAGGGAAATATGGAGTGGATTCCATTTAACTTGATCGGAATTGGCATTTTTGCCAATAAAGATTTGGCTGCCAAGACTGGCGTCACTTTGCCAATCAAGGACTTCACATCACTATTTGCTGCTTGTAAGAAATTTAAGGCAGCCGGTGTTGATCCATGGGGCTGGGATAACTCATTCCTTCCAATCTCTTGGACCTGGCGTGTAATTTCTTCGATGTTCATGCAAGGTGAATACGACAAGATCGATCTATTCGATAAAACTGGAGCTGCTGGCAAGAGTTTGCCAACCAGCATTACTGACAAGTCCCGTACTAGGGCGATCCTAGAAGGCAAATTGAAGGCAACTGATCCACAAATTCAGGCATCACTAAAGATGTTGAAGAAGTTTGTAGATGAGTGCGCTACCAATAACTGGTCAGGAATTACAAATAACAATGGTGCAGTTACTGCATATGATGATTTCTTCGCTGGACGCGCTGCAATGACATGGGGAGTTTCCTTCGGTCTTGCATCACTTAACGCAGCTAAGTTCAAATCAACAATCTTTGCATTCCCAACCATTGACAAAGCCGCAGATCCACTTTCTAACGGGCACAATGCTCGTTGGGGTGTTGGTGTTGGCGGAACTGAGTACATGATTCCTGCGTCAACCAAGGGCGCTAAGTTAGAAGCTGCGGTTCTATTCCTGCAGTTCCTTTCTTCACCTAAGGGCTTGAAGTGGGCTGGAACATCTGGCGGCATCTCACCTATTAAGGGTAAGTCTTCAGGAGTTTCACTCGGTGATGGCGGTTCAGATTGGGGCAAGCCGCAGATCCTTTGGGCACCTGCGGAAGCTCCAGGCAAAACCGTACGTTCAATCTTTGATGGTTTGCTACTTGGTACCAAGACTGTTGCTGAAACAACTGCAACGTTGCAACAGAACTGGGATGAGGGAGCCAAGCAAGCAGTCAAAGATAATAAGTGGGGAGACGAAACCTGGGCTAAGTAACTTTAGCCCACGAGTAGTTGTTTAACTTAAGGGTGAGTGCTTGGGTCAACCGACCTAAGCACTCACCCTTTTTAAAATTGGAATCGGGTATTAAATGAAAATTACAGAGATCAAATCTTTTGTTATCGAGTTGGCACCAACCGGCGAAGATGATCATCGCTATACAACGCTGGGTATAACTCAAGTATTTACTGATGAGGGAATAACTGGCTACGGTTTTAGAAGAACACCAGAGGATATTTTAACCTCTCAAGTACGGCCCGGGTTGATCGGTAAAGATCCCCGCAATATTATTGAAATACTAAAAAGTGGAGCGCTAAAAGGTTGCGCCACGGTAGAAAATGCTTTGTGGGATATTTCAGGAAAAGTAGCAAATGTTCCAGTTCGCCACCTACTCGGCTCAACAGCAGAGCGCTTTCCATATTACTTAACATGTGTTTGGCCAGGTAACCCAGATCAGTCACATTTATCAATTGATGAACAAGCGGCCCAAATTGTTCGCTATTACGAGCTGGGGCATACAAAGTTTAAATTCCGCGGTTGGCGACCAGATCCGATGGATGATGTTCGAGTTGTTGAAAAGGTGCGCTCGGCCGTAGGCGGACGCGACAAAATTGAATTAATGATTGACCGAACCGCACACCTGCCAGGATGGATTTGGACATACGAACAAGCAAAGAGCGTTGCACTCGGACTACAAGAGTTGGATGCAACTTGGCTAGAAGAGCCTTTCGCGCGCGATGATTTAGATTCCTATAGGCGCCTGGCAGATGAAGTATCAATTCCAATTACCGGTGGAGAATTTGGAACTGAGATTTCAATTTTCCGTGATTACATCACAAGAGGAGCAGTAGACATCATTCAGCCAGATACCTTTATAAGTGGAGGCATCTGGCCTACTCGCCAAGTTGGCTCACTTGCAGAAGCATTTGGAGTCCCCTGTATTTTGCATGGAACAAATGGCCCAGACTTAGCCGCCTCCCTGCAGGTCGCACCAACTATTCCAAGTTGTCGAATGATGGAATTCGCACTTATTTGGCCACCTTTAACCCCCGAAGAAATGTATGCACCTTTGCAAAAGATCTTAAAAAGCGATGGCCTGTATTCATTTGCTAACGGAACAGTATTGCTGCCGACTGCCCCAGGGCTGGGTGTTGAAATAGATGAAGCTGCTCTAGCAAAGTGTCCAATCGTCGGCTAGAGGTAATTAGTTCGTGAGGGCGCTTTACCGAAATAAAAGATAAATGGGCAGAAGTATCCGCCGCCACGAATAGACTGACCCAATGTCCGCTTACAAAGTAGCAATCGTCGGTGCTGGCCCTGCCGGCTACTTTGCAGCGCAAGCTTTGCAGAACCTGCAGACAGAAGAGCTGCAATTTTCCATAGATATGATCGAACGCTTGCCTACCCCGTGGGGTTTAGTGCGAAGCGGAGTGGCACCGGATCATCCCAAGATTAAAACCGTCTCTAAGGTCTTTGAGAAGGTGGCCAACGCGGGCAACTTCCGCTTATTTGGCGATGTTGAGCTTGGCACAGATATCTCAATCGAGCAGTTAAAAGATATGTATGACGCTGTTGTAATTGCCACCGGCTCTGCCATCGGCAAGAAGTTAGGTATTCCGGGAGAGGATCTGCCGGGATCGATATCGTCAGCTGAATTTGTACCTTGGTATAACGCTCATCCAGATTTTCATGGAATCGATGTCCCACTTGATTGCCAAACCGCAGTTGTAATTGGTGCGGGCAATGTGGCAATGGATGTGGCGCGCATGTTAGCCCTTGAACCAAGTGAGTTAGATGCAACCGATACGGCAGATCATGCAATTGCTGCACTGAAGGCATCGGCTATTCGCGAAGTGGTTATTAGCGCTCGCCGTGGACCAGAGCACGCAGCCTTTACCTCACCTGAACTGCGCGAGCTTCCAAAGTTAGAACATACCAATGTGTTAATTGAGGCCCTTGATATAGAAGCGGCAATAGTTCGAGCGGGCACAGAGATTGAAAAAGATACCAAGAGCAATTTAGATGCGATGCTTTTGATCTCTGAAAAAGAGGCGACCAGCCATGCGCGCACAATGAAGTTTCAATTCTTGGCTACACCAGTTGAAATTAAGGGCAATAATCGTGTAGAAGAAGTCATCTTTCAAAAAACTGGCAGCGATGAGAGATTTTCAGTCAAATGCGGCTTAGTAATAACTGCAATTGGCTATGAATCAGCCGCCATCCCCGGAATTGCCTACGAGCGCGGCAAAGTTGTAAATAACGAGGGCCGCGTTGGTGAAAATCTTTATGTTGTCGGCTGGGCCAAGCGTGGGCCTTCAGGTGTTATCGGTACCAATAAATCGGATTCCTCCGATGTTATGAAGTTATTGTTGGAGGATTTAAAGAGTGCAAAATCAAATGGCGATATTAGTGACTTACTCGCAAATAAGAACCACATATCTCAAGCGAAATGGGAGGCTATAAACGCCTCTGAAATCGCTGCTGGTGAAGCTTTAGGTAAGCCACGGAAGAAGTTTGTGCACCGCGAAGATTTACTAAATATCGCCCATTCTTAATTGTTCACCTTCTCTTAACCAGCAAGTCACCGTCTCATCTAGTTTTTAATATCTTGGGGAGCTTAGATGAGCCCATGAAATTTACCTCGACAAAATCTACATTCGGCGCTGCGGCTGTAACTGCAGCTCTCCTAATCTCATTTATTGTGCCAACAGCACAAGCAAACTCTTATTCCTTGCCGGAAGCTCCAACTAACGTGACTTCAATGATGGGTCGCGATGGTGTGGTCGTCAAATGGACTCCATCTATTGGAACTCTTCCTGAAATAACTGGATACGTTGTATCTGCTGGTGCGGGGTCTTGCCCGATTTATGTACACGGTGGCAAGCGCTCAATCATCACCATGCCAGTTGTTGTTGGACAACCAGCCGGAACACCCGTTGTTCAGGCAGTTAATGCCTATGGCTTCTCAAAGCCGGCAGCCTCTAAAGGCACACACTCAGCTGCAAATCTTGCCAAGGTTGCTTCAACTAATAACCAAGCAGTGCAAATCTTGCAGCTAAGTGATTTCCACGGTGCTGTAGAAGCTGGAACCTCTGCATTCGGAGCTCCTGGACTTGCCGCCAACTGGGATGCAGATCGCGCCGCGAATAAGGCGACAATCGCAATTTCATCCGGCGATAACTTTGGAGCAGCGCCACCGATTTCAACAGAATTTGAAGAGCTACCATCGATTGAAACACTCAACCTTGCCAAACTAGATGTTTCAGTATTTGGTAACCACGAGCACGATCGCAATTTAACTCATCTAAATAAAATGATTGGTGCATCAGATTTCCAGTGGGTAGTTTCAAACTACAGCGCCGGTTCATTAGATGCTCTTAAGTCTGGGACAAAAGCTGCTAAGTCTTTTACAGTCATTGATCGTGGTGGAGTAAAGATCGGTGTCGTAGGCTCTAATACCCCTGAAACAATCGAGCAGATATTTCCGGGCAATCTGGATTACCAAGATGCGGCTGGTGTAAAGAAGACAATTACAATTGAGGCCGGCGTGACGGGCATCAACGCATCAATCGCTGAGGCGAAGGCCGCTGGCGCAGAGATCGTGGTTGTTTTAATTCACCAAGGTTGGCTAGAAAATGCTGATGGCACATCCAAAGGACCCTTGAACACTATGGCAAGCCAAATAAAAGGTGCTGCCGCTATATATGGTGGCCACAGCCACCAGACATTTGCTTCGGTAATCCCAGGAAATACACGGATCTCACCGGTTGCTTTAGGACAAGTTCGAAATGCTGGCGTTGAATATACACGTACTCAAATCTGCATGAAGAGCAAAAAGGTTGTTGGGCAATCAGTTGAGCACGTTCTTAAGACTGCGGTGGCAACTATCAACACTGGTGTCGTTAGCACTGTAACTACACAAGATGTGGCTGCAGCAGCAATGGTTAAGAAGTACAAAGATTTGATAACTCCAAGACTGGACGTGAAGATCGGTAAAGTCTCTGATCAGTTCCCAATCGATGGCACGCCTCGCGTTCAGCGCTCTGGTGAGAATCCAATGGGTAACTACATCGCCGATTTAATGCGAGCGAAGTACAAGACCGAATTTGCAATCACGAACGGTGGCGGAATCCGTGACTCATTCCCTGCAAAGAATTACCTTCCACTTGATACAACACTGGTCCGCACAGGAACCGCAGGCCTTGATGTAACCCTTGGTGATGCGCTAACTGTTTACCCATTCGGTAACCAAATCGCAACAACTGTTGTGACCGGTGAGAATCTTTGGAAGGCGCTAGAAAATGGTGTTGGCGGTAGCTATCCTTCAGATGGCCGCTTCCCACAAATTTCTGGATTCAAGTTCTCATTCGATGCATCAAAGGCAGTGGGATCTCGTATTGTCGAAGTTACCAAACTAGACGGAACCCCAATTGCTAAAGATTCCAAGGAATACACCTTGGCCACACCTGACTTCATGGTTTATGGTGGCGATGGATACTCAAAAGTATTCACACCAACAAAAGCCAAGGTTCAGGGTGCGCTATTGGATATTTTCGTAGAAGCCCTCAAAGCGGATATGACTGCTGGCAAAGTAACAAAGACGCCTGTAGCAGATGGACGAATCAAAAAAGTTGGATAAGTTCTAACTACAAGATTGAAGCCAGAAGGCGTCCGGTAACGGGCGCCTTTTGGCGTTCTTGCCTGTAAACCGCGCTGATTTAAAGGCATTTGGGGCGGAATAAAAAAACAGGTACTATTCGTATTCGCAAGTAAATAAGCGTGCGTAGCTCAACGGATAGAGCATCTGACTACGGATCAGAAGGTTAGGGGTTCGAATCCCTTCGCGCGCACATAGTGCGTAAGCGGGATTTGCATCCCTAAAATGCTAAACGGCATAACTGACTGATGCTTTATCAGCAGCAGCTTTGGCTATTGCATCGGCTGCGGCTTTATCAGCAGCAGCTTTGGCTATTGCATCGGCTGCGGCTTTATCAGCAGCAGCTTTGGCTGCGACAGCAGCATTTGTATCGTCAATAATCTTTTGTGCTGCGACTTTTGCTAAGCGATTCTTTTCTTTCAAATAAAGTGACTTTTCGACTGAAGTTGCTTTACGCCAAGTTTTCTTCCCTTTGATGGTTGCGCAAACTAATAAAGTCGATTTCAACTCGTGGAATTGATTAATCTTCGTACAGGTTCCACCGATCTTGGGTGTTGCCGAAAAAGCATTCGGTGCAGTTAAAAAACTAATGCAAGTAAACAACAATAAGAAGGCAGTTGTCTTTCTCATCACTGTCTCCACCTATTTCTCGTATCTGTGGCTGAGGTTTTGCAAGTATATGCCGTGCCGCGTGCTGACTTACCTGTCGCGCCAGCAGGCGCACAGAAAGCGCCCGGTGAAACTATTGATTCAGGTGAAGGCGATGGAGTGGGTGAAGCAGAGACAGTTGGGGTTGGCGGAGTTCCTACTATGACTGTAATGATTTCTGATTTAGTGTTGTTAATTAACCCGGCGCCTGAACGAGTGGATAGCTCTGTTGCTTCGGTATAAAACTTAAAGGAACTGTTATTCCTTACTTTACAAAATATGACAAATCTATTGGAGTGAATCGGATGCCCATTGATAAATTTGAGAGTCCCATTCTTTGAATCCCAAAAACACTCTAAAACAGAAATGCCACCTTCCGATTCATCTAGATAAGCATTCAACTGAGAATTTACACCTGGAACATAATCGTAAGGAGTGGCAGTTATCTGGACCCAGGTAAATTCCTCGGAGGTGCTACTTTCGAGAATGGCTACCGGTGTTTTCGGAGTTGGAATTGGAGCTGGCCAACCAGGCGCGACCACTCCCGTAGATTGATACGAATATCCAGGGAGCGCTTGCACTGGAATGTCGCCAAACTTGCAGAACTCAAACGCGCGAAGTAATGCCTCTGCCTCCTTCTTATCGTAAGTCAGTGAGTATCTAACCTTTATCGCAATCCAATCCTGCACATATTCACAAGACTTGAACTCAGGACCCCACATAGCAATATCTTTATCGGACTTAGAGCGGTTGGATGTTCGAGTCACGGCAATTAAGGCTCGTTTATCGGTCAAATCATTTGCAAAATCTTGGCGCTGCTTTGGTGTCCAAGCCCAAGCACCGGATCTCCAGGCTTCGGCTAGCGGAACTAAATGATCCACATCTAACAGTGATGCATTTGTTACAGATTTTCCATCGTATGCACTAAGCCATTTACCGCCAGTGATCTTGCAATTCTTATCAACTTTTGGCTTAACAACGGCTTCGCTGATTAATACTTCTGCCCTAGTATCGCATTTATCCTTATCTTCATCTATCCAATGCTTGAAGAAAGAGCGGTCATAGCCAGATTCTTTGTCTTGGGCTATTTGGGGTGCAGCTGTAAGGGCTTGACTTGGAATAGCCGGCAGCCCAACCAGGCAAACAAGAAATGCTGCCGCTACTACTCTAAACTTTTTCATTTCTTCACTTTATATCCAGCTGGACACTTGGGGGTAACGTCAGTGACCTTCTTAGTTACTTTACCTTTGGTGCAGGTGATAGTTCTAGCAATTTTCCCATAGACTGATTTCATCATTACTAATTTTGTTTCTATTCCGGCAAGATTCAATTCAACGGTGGGTATATTCGCCTGATCTATTCTTTCAAAAAGAGAAATTTTCTTTTTGTATAGTTCTATTTCTGACTTCTTTGATGGATAATTCTTAATCAAGCGGTCTATTTCTAGGCTGAGCTCTGAATACTTTGATTTCGCCGCATTTATTCTGGCTTCAGATGCTGCATTATCTATGGCCGCTTTATCTGCAGCTGCTTTGGTTTTTGCATCGGTCTCTAATTTAATTTTTGCTTCGGCCTCTAATTGTTCTCTAGAGGGATCCTTAGTGACTTGTAAGGCTTTCGAATACTGGCAAGGAAGATCAACAAAACTTTTACTGGCATCGGAGGGACCATTGCCACCTCTGTTTGAGCACAGTTCTCTATCCATACTTAATTGCATACCGTTATTAGCGGAATCGTAGATAACCAATCTGTTAGCAGACCACTGACCAACGAGAGAGGGGACTTTTATTCTCATTTTCCAAGTGTCTTCAATATAGCCAGTTCCAATGACTCTAGAAACCAAAGTCTTATCTGGATTAGCAAAATAGTAATATCCCTCTTGCCGCTGAGGAGTCCCTGCACCGGTTGGAGCTAACAGTTCTAGGATGATAAATCCTTGAGTCTGATTCTTATCGTCTCGTACAACAATCGTAAGTCCAAGCATTGAACCTGCTTGGGCATTTGCATAGTCGAAGTTGAAAGAAACCAGAACTGGTGCCAAATTATCTGATTTATCTAATGGCACTTCCGGTATTGCAGACCACGCAAATGGTTGAAAGTGCGTTAGAAGTAAGGCTGTCAATATAAATCCCGTGTACAAACGCTTCATCACGTTAGGGTAGTGTCTTTAGGAGATATTTCTAAGTAGGTAGTACAGATACCTGCACGCTCAAAATCAACAACCGGGGGTCTGCTTTAGCCCAATGGCAGAGGTAGCAGGAGTTAGACTATTTCTTCTTATAGCCGGCAGAACATTTAAGTCTTACGGCAGCGAAGGGTACTTTAACGATAAGGTAAAGCTCGTGTTGAAGGCTTTCTTGTGAAAAAACTTTCTTTGGCGGGGCTTGTCATCGCCCTGGTTATGAGCATCAATTCAGGATCCTTAGCTGGAGCATCGCCAGTACTTTCGACACAATTCAATCAAACAATTTTTACAACTGAGCGCAATCAGCCGATTACCTTCTCAGTTTATTCCTCTATCGGCACCGCCGGAGATCTCTATATAAACCAATCACCGAATGCTTCTGAAACTTCCTACTACAAAGTTGAGGTAACTTCAAAAACCAATTCTCAATATGACTTGATGATAACTCCTCTTAGGCCATTGACTAATGACACCTACGAGTTGAAAATATCGACCGATTCCAATGGATCGAATGCAATAACTTTGAGCTATTTTATCAATTTGGATTTAGATGCCGAAGACCTCTACACGGTGAATGGTTTTTCTTTAGATTGTGGGATCGATAATATTTGCCGCGTTCAACCAGACATAACGGGTGACTACCCTGACGAGTGGGCAGGGCAGGCAAAAATTGAGTTTCGAACCCGTGCAAAAGGAACAAACAAGTGGACCAACTATTCGCCAAAATTCGACACATTCTGGGATGAGCCGTCCGAACTGAATTTGAATTTCATTTCTACACCTACCGACGTCGCAGCAAAAGTTACCTATAGAAACCAAGTGTTTAATCTTTCAACAACAATTAAGCCAAAGCCGGGAATATCTCTTTCTGCCCCAGGATCTGCGATTGTTGGATTCAATTTCACGGTTCTGATTTCTGGACCAAAAAAATACTCAGGAAGCTGTTCTGTCAACGGCTCTAAAGTTGCGATTAAAAATGGTATCGGGAGATTAACTTTGTACGGCAAGACCCCAGGAAACTTACGTCTTTGGATGGTATGTAATGCAAATTCGAACTGGGCCGCTACGAGCCAAGGACGATATGTATATATACGGAATTAGAAGTCAAATTAGTAGAAATTTTTTGGTAGGTAGTACATAGGTAACCAGCCAGAAAATTAACAACCGGGGGTCTGCTTTAGCCCAATGGCAGAGGCATTGGAATGAGTTCTACTTCTTCTTATACCCAGCAGGACACTTAGGGCTAACGGCGGTTACTTTCTTGGTGAGTTTACCTTTGGTGCAAGTAATAGTTATCTTTTCCTCGAAAGCAGGAAGTGTAATTTCTTCAATAATATTATAGTTGAAGCCAGTCAAATAGTTATTATTTGCTGTAATGCTATTGAAAATGGGTGTTTGAAAATAAACATAGATGTTGCAAGATTTACCTTTTGACTTCCATTTAAAGTCTACAAAATCCAAGCAGCCAATTGTTTTAGGGACAATAAACAGAACAGAGTTATCATTAGGATAATTTTCTGCAATGGTTCCAGTTTTTTGGTAATTACTTAATTCTGACTTCAGTTCATCCTTAAGACTTTGAGTAAGCACAGCAGCGTCCTTAAAATTTGTACCCTTTGGAATGGCATCTTCCATTTTGAAGTTATCTTTATTGACTTTGATATCGTATGTCTTTAGGAGATCTGTGTAAAACACTCCAGGATTTTTACAATCTTTTGTTTCTACTGTGTAAACCCCTCTTGTGTAACCAGGGTGAAGAAGGAAGAAAGCACGCCCAAAGTAGGAACTTGCATCGTTTGGTAACTTCATTGGCCATTTCACTGGGATCCAGTTGGTCTTGTCTTTTGAAAATTCAGACTTATATCCAACGGCAATATTATTTCCTAATTCTTTCTTGTTTCTTTCTAACGTTCCAGTAGTTTCTGTAAAGAAGTCGGGAAAGTCGCTAATGCCCATTGCGCCACGCTTATTCAACCAATCCTGATTAGCTTCAAACTTCAGCGCCCAGGTGTCAGGACAACCTTCTGTAGCGGCATTTGCGGGAACTTGAATAAGGGTTGATGAAAGAGTAAGCAAAATTGCGAAAACGATTCGTTTCATATTCCAAGCCTACGCACTTTAGGAGATATTTCTAAGTAGGTAGTACACATACCCTCGCGCTCAAAATTAACAACCGGGGGTGGCTTGAATCTTTGAACCACTTTGTGTCATACTTTAAAAACAAATTAGGACCTCGGATAGAGCGTGTGACCTTTTGAGTATGCGTAAGCAGGCTCATAAAGGGTTGAAATGTTTGTATGCAGAATGCATCAACACATTTCATCCTACGGATCAGAAGGTTAGGGGTTCGAATCCCTTCGCGCGCACGAGATGAGCCTTTCGGTGCCTTTCACACCGGAAGGCTTTTCTTTTGGGTTACCTGAGCGAGTGCTTGCTCAAATTTACTACTCGCAAAACTCTCTTGAACATCATCAAACTTTTCCATCCCCCATTGCCAAAAATCGAAATCTATATCAGAAACCGAACTTTGAATCGAAGCCCACAAGGTCCAGCCATACTTTGCAAGCAGAGCGAATAACCAAGCCCGAGCCAACTTTTCTGGACGCGAACTCCCATAGTAGGCAGTCACCAATTCCTCGAGCGCCGGCAAAGGCAATTTTGCTTCACTCCAGATATTTCCGAGTTCGAAGCAAGCATCATTATTGCCAGAGTATTCGTAATCAATCAACCAAATCTTCTTACCGTCATCAATGAAATTAGCAGGAAGTAGATCGTTATTACATGGAACTCTTCCCTCATCCAAGATAGCCAGAGCCGCTTTCATTCTGGAAAGGTGTGGTGCGTACTGGTGGTAACCGTTTGGAAATCTAAATCCAGACTCCGTGACGAGTTTTTGATAATTATCCTGAATTACAAACATATCGAAGTCTCGGGTAAATGGAGCAGCCTTATGCAGAAGGCTGCAAGTACTGGCAATCCTGCTTAAATTATTGGATACATCGAGATTTGAGTATGTCTTGCCTGGGAGATAGCCAATAACCAATAAACCAAACTCAGGTAGATAATCAAAAACGGGAGCACCTACCCCGATACCTGCGGCTATTTTTGAGTTTTCATATTCGGATTGGCGATCTATCGCTAGCAGTGATGATTTATTACTGGATATTCTGGCTACATAATCCCCGGACGCAGTTGATATTTTTAGGTTTCGGTTAGTAAGTCCACCAGATAATTCTGTGACCGCTGTTCTGTTCTGTAAACGTGGAACTTTATCTAACAAATCGTCAAATTCATGACTAGATAGGCCCACACGCAAAGGATACAGTTGCCCTGTGAATCTTCAAGAGTTACCAACGCGTGCGCGGATTGTAATTATTGGCGGTGGAGTTGGTGGCACCTCAGTTGCCTACCATTTTGCCCAACTCGGCGAAAAAGATGTAGTGCTTGTTGATCGAGCAGATTTAACTAGTGGTTCAACTTTTCATTCAGCTGGCCTTGTTGGACAGTTACGCGCCGATCCGACGCTGACCAAGATGAATATGCACTCAGTTGATTTATATAGAAGTTTAGAAAAGACTGACACTCCACCAGGATGGAAAGAATGTGGCAGCATTAAAATTGCCTCTACTCCAGAGCGTATGCAAGAAATTAAGCGCCAGATTGGATGGGCAAAGACCTTTGGGCTAGATCTAAAAGAAATTAGTTTAGGTGAGATAAAAGAGTTATTCCCTTTGCTCAATATGGAAGGCGTGCTGGGCGGTTGTTATATGGCTTCAGATGGACAAGTCGATCCATCTCAATTAACCCAAGCGTTAGCAAGCGGTGCCCGAAAAGAAGGTGTGAAAATCTTTACTCACACCAGAGTGTTAAAGATTAATACTGAAAATGGCAGAGTCACCTCGGTATTAACTGATAAAGGTGAGATCGAATGTGAAGTTGTAGTCAATTGCGGCGGTATTTTTGCAGCCGAAATTGGGCGAATGGTAGGCGTGCGCGTGCCGATTGTGCCAATGAGTCATCAATATTTAATCACTGAGAATTTTTTACCAGATAATTCAGTCACTCTTCCATCTCTTAGAGATCCAGATAACTTGATTTACTTCCGCCAAGAGGTCAAAGGCTTGTTAATGGGCGGGTATGAAAGAAACTCCAAGGCGTGGCGGACAAGCCACGAATCCCTGGATTCAATACCAGCGGATTTCAATGCAAAATTACTGCCGGAAGAGTGGGACAGGTTCGAAGAGATTGCTACGAACGCTGCCATGCGCGTTCCTAAAATGGGCGAGATTGGTATTAAGAATTTTATAAACGGGCCAGAAGCGTTTACGCCAGATAATGAATTCTGTTTAGGTGAGAGTTCTGTCGGTGGTTTCTATATAGCAGCAGGTTTTTGTGCACACGGAATCGCCGGCGCCGGAGGTGTTGGCAAAGTCGTTGCAGAATGGATTGTGGCGGGCGAACCCACGATGGATCTGTGGCATATGGATATCAAGAGATTCTCTGAGGCATACAAGTCGCCTAAGTTCACCCTGGCTAGAGTCAGCGAAAATTATGAAGCTTATTACGATATTCATTATCCTGGAGAAGAACGTCAGAGTGCGCGCGGAGAAAAGAAATCTCCGATCTACGATTGGCATAAAGAGAACCATGCAACCTTTGGAGAAAAAGCTGCTTGGGAGCGAGTTAATTTCTATTACAATCCTAATGAGAGCCAATTAAATGAAACGCTGCGGCCGCACGGTTGGGTAGGAAAAAACTGGCATCCCGCGGTGGCACTTGAACACCATGCAACCAGAACTTCGGCTGGAATTTTTGATGAATCAAGCTTTGCCAAAATTGAGGTAACGGGTGAAGGCGCAGGAGAATTTTTATCTTTAGTCTGTGCAAATAACGTTGTAAGAGGTGTTGGCAGAACGATTTATACGCAAGCGTTAAACACAAAGGGCGGAATCGAATCTGATTACACCGTGACTCAAACCGCTGAAAACGCCTTTTTTATAGTCACTGGCACTGCTTTTCTAAACCATGACCTGGGTTGGTTAGAAAAGATACGCAGGCAATACAACTATCAAAACGTTGCTATAAAAGATTTAACGGAAGAGTTAGCGTGTTTTGGAATTTGGGGTCCTAACGCTCGAAAAATATTAAGTAAATGTACTGAGGCGGATCTATCGAATGAAGCCTTCGGCTTTATGCGCTCTCAAATAATTAGCGTGGCAGGCGTTCAGCTTCGCGCAACACGAATCACCTATGTCGGGGAATTAGGGTGGGAGCTATACATCCCGAGAGAAAATGCTCTACAAGTTTGGCTCTCGTTAATTGAAGCAGGTAAAGAATTTGATTTACGTCCTTGTGGCTATCGGGCGATTGAGTCTTTAAGGCTAGAAAAAGGTTACCGGGCCTGGGCAGGTGAGATAAATAGTGAAACCAATCCTTATGAGGCAGGGCTAGGTTTTGCAGTCTCGGCTAAGAAAGAAAATTTCATCGGCAGAGAAGCGGTTCTGAAGGCAGAGTCTAATAATAAACGTAAGTTAACCGCTTTAACCTTTAGTGATATTCAGGACGTTCCATTAGGTAATGAACCGATCCTCTTTAACGGAGATGTTATTGGCAGAGTTAAATCAGCCGGTCAGGGATACACCTTAAATATTGCGATTGCTTATGCATATCTACCTCTAGAACATAGCCAGCCGGGTAAAGAGGTAAGCATTGAGATGTTTGGTCAGGCTAAGACCGCTACAGTTAGAACCGAGCCACTTTTTGATCCAGCAGGGGAGCGAATAAAATGAGCAAAGTCTTTTTATTCGTTGAAGTTAATGTGAAGCCTGGCCAATTTGATGAGTTTGTTTCAAAACTCAAGAGCCATATAGCTGTTATCCGCACTGAAGCAGGCTGCGAATTTATTGATATTTATCGTGACACCCAGAAGAGCGATGTTGTAAATGTTTGGGAGATCTGGACCGATCGCCCATCTTGGGATGCCCACATGGTGAACGAAAATAGCAAAGCCTGGCAAGCAGTTGGCCCAAATTACGTATTTGGCGAGACCATTACAGTCATGGATCATCTCTAGAAATTATTTAAAGTCTGTCCTACTATTGCGCCATGACATACCAACTAAGAGATATCAAAGGTTCTGTAGTAGTAATTACTGGCGCAACAACTGGAATCGGCGCCGCCGCCGCTAAGCAACTAGTCGAACTAGGTTGCAAGGTTGTACTTAACGCCCGTGATGAATCCAAATTAAAGGCACTTGTTTCCGAACTCGGTGCAAGCAATGCTGCTTACGTAGCGGGGGACTCATCAATTCCTGATGTATCACGCGCTGTTGCTAAGAAGGCTATCGATACCTTCGGCACAATCGACTGCGTTGTACCGAATGCGGGTATTGGTATGTATGGATCAGTTCTTGATTACAGTGATGATGAAGTTAACCGCATGATGCGCACAAATTATGAAGCTAGTGTTCATATCGTTCGTGCAACATTGCCAACGATGCTCGCTAAAAAAGCTGGCGATATCATCATGGTTTCATCCGTTGCAGGTTTTCGTGGAGGCGGAGATGAATCAATCTATGCTGGCACAAAGCACGCCCAAGTTGGTTTTGCTGGCGGCCTTGATCGCGAACTTCGCGAAAAGGGTGTGCGCGTAGCACTTGTTTGCCCAGCAGGCACAGATACTCAGTTTGCAATTGAAGCAGGGCGCACAGCCGGTGAGCCAAAACTTGCTAGCTACTTACGTCCTGATGACGTTGCCTTCCAGATCGTTCAAATCATGCGTCAACCACTAACAGTGCGCACACATATTTGGACACTCTGGTCTATGCAGCAACAGTCATAACTCTGACTAAATTACTTAAGCGAAGCAACGCCCATTTCGCAAGCAATTGATGAGGCAAGCCCATCATTTGCTGTTGCAAGATCTGGGTGACGCACACCTGTCTTAATGGAGCCAACCCATGCGGTTAGTTCATTGATATATGCCTGCTCGAAACGGCCCATCCAGTTTTCGTAAAGCTTTCCATGCGTGCGTGGTGGCAAATTAAAGTCATATGAGATTGAAAGCCCACCCAGGTTATCGATTTCTAGTGACCCATTTTCCATCAGAGCTTCCATGCGAACTTCATAACCGTAGGTGCTGTTGGCGGCGATATCAATTGTCATCAATACACCTGATTCGGTGTGAGCCAAAACAGTCAGAGGATCTTGCAATTGATCGTTGGCGTATTTGGTGCGCTTCATCGCTACCGTTGACATGGAAACGAATTCTTCGCCCAGCAACCAGCGCGCAATATCAACTTCATGTACTGCAACATTTGTTAGAAGCATGGCAGTGGTTGCAGTTGGAGAACTTACGTTGCGCGAGATGCAACGCAGGTGCAGAACCTTGCCATATTTGCCCGATGCAATTTCTTTCTTCATTTCAATATAGCTCGGATCAAAGCGACGCATAAAACCAAGAGTGATATTCAAGCCTGATGCATTTGCTAAATCAGCAACCTTTTTGGCATCTAGAGATTTTGGAGCAAGGGGCTTTTCGCAGAGAGTGTGCTTGCCGGCGTTGATGCTTAAAGTTAGATGCTCTGGGTGCAGCCCGTCTGGTGAACAGATAATTACCGCGTCCACGTTGGCATCACTTACAAGTGCTTGAACTGATGAGTGTTGGTTTATTGCTGTACCTGATTTTGCGGTGAGTTCTTTGGCTAGTGAATCCATCCGAGGTGCGTCTAAATCAAATAGCGCCGTAACAACTGCGCCATCCACATGCTCAGTTAGATAACGCGCATGTCCTGCGCCCATGATTCCAACACCGATGATTCCTACACGTAGATCAGACACTTTTACTCCCTGTTTGTTTGTGGTTTATAGATTAGCTAAAGCCGGTGCGACAACGTTATGAAGGTAATCAACTGACTGTTTCATGCCTGTAATTGGGCCTTCTCCAAGAGAAGGCATTTCACCAGTAATCGCAACATCTTGCTCGATGACATACCAACCCTGGTATCCCGCACTTTCCAGGGCAAGGATGGTCTCCAGAATTGGCACATCGCCTTGTCCAAGAGGAGTAAACAAACCTTTCTGCACACCTTCCATGATGCTCTGCTGGCGCGCAAGTACTGGCGGAACAGATTTCATATTTACATCTTTTAAATGCACATGGCCAACACGGCTGGCGTATTTCTTGGCAAATTCGGCTGGATCTTGTCCACCGATTGTCATATGCCCGGTATCTAGACACCACATCACATCAGAGTTATCGACCACCAAATCAATATCTTTTTTAGTCTCAATGACGGTTTGTAAGTGTGGGTGAACAACTTGAACAAGCCCGTGATCTTTACAGATCTGATCAACTTCGGCGAGCATCTTAAAGAACTGTGTAACTTCATCGTTGCTTAACTCTTCAGGGTTTGCCCAATCCCAAGTCTGCACAGGGCAAGAGACAAAATGAGTTGCACCGATTTCTTGGAATTTCTTACTGCTCTTAATCGCCATTTCGCGAGTAGCTTTTTCTTGCGATTTATCGTGTAATACAACTGGGGTGAATCCACCGATCATTGACATCTTAAATTCCGCTAATTGATCTTTAAGTTCCGCTGAGTCATCTGAGAAGAATCCAGGTGCACCAAGTTCGGTTGCAGGTAAACCAAGGCCGCTCATTTCAGAGAGCACACGCTTGGTGGGCAACATCGCGCCCCAACCCGGAACTTCACAAATTCCCCAAGAGATTGGCGCCGATGCGATGCGTTGTAAGAATGCAGTGGTCATTGGCTGATCATAACTTGAGCGGTAAGGTCTGAACATGACTATGGATATTGGCGGATCTTTCCGGCACGAATTAACTGGCAGCTTTTCACAAGGTTCGGACTCAAATCCCACCGTTGCGATGGTGGAAGCCTCATATAAGGCCAATAATCTGCACTTTCGCTACGTGAACTGTGAAGTAAACCCAGATCAGTTAGAAGCGGCTGTAGCGGGCGCCCGGGCGATGAATTGGAAGGGTTTTAACTGTTCTATCCCTCATAAAGTAGAAGTAATTAAGTATTTGGACGGCCTTGGGGAATCCGCATCGTTAATCGGGGCGGTTAATTGCGCGGTCAACCGCGACGGCAAGTTAATCGGTGAAAATACCGATGGTAAAGGCTTTTTGAAATCATTCTTGGAGCTAACACCAGCAACCGGTAAGACAATCGTTCTACTTGGCGCTGGCGGTGCGGCGCGAGCAATTGCAGTTGAACTTGCGTTGGCGGGTGCTGCAAAGTTCTATGTAGTAAACCGCTCTCGCACGCGAGGTGAAGAACTTGCGAAGTTGTTAAATGAAAAGACAAAAGCAAAGGCTGAATTTGTGGAGTGGAATAAGACCTATTCGGTTCCACTAGATGCCGAAGTGGTAATCAATTCAACTTCAATGGGTATGGTTAATACCGAAGGCAAGCAGGATATTGATTTTGATTCGATTCGCCCAGGGATGTTGGCCGCAGATGTAATTGTTAATCCACCGCAAACCTATTTCCTGGATGAAGCTGGCAAGCGTGGAGCAACAACTTTGCAAGGCTTAGGCATGGTGGTTAATCAAGCAGTAATCGGAATTAAGTACTGGACTGGCGCAGACGTTGATGCCAAAGATTTAAACGATGAGCTCTTGCGAGTTTTGGGTCTTTCTTAAACTTTAGAAAGATCTGATTCGGCAACCACGCGCAGGGCTTGCGCTGCAATTGTCAGTGCCGGGTTCATTGCAGCAGAAGATGGGAAGAACCCACCGTCGATCAAGTAAAGATTGTGATGATCATGGCTGCGGCAATATCCATCGACAACACTGGTGCGCGGGTCTAGGCCAGCCACAGTTGTGCCGCATTGATGTGAGTTCATTGAGATATCAAAGGGCTGCCTAAAGATCGCTTGGTAGCCCGTCTTACGTAAGGTTTTCTTTGCTCTACGCAATAGCTCCATATGTGTTTTCATACCAACTGATTTGCGGGCGATCTTAATTGCCCCATTTTGCGCGATAGTTACCCGGTTTTCTGGGTGCGGCAGATCCTCACTCATCACCACAAATTCAACGCTGTGATCAGAGACCAGATTTAGTAACGGCAGCGGAACGTGCTTGGCAAATGATTTCATCATGATGCCCTGAACTTTTCCAATTAATTGAACTGCTCCCAGTGGATAACCCTTGCCACCATCTAGATACCAATCTGTAAAGGAAAGCGTCTTTTGGAATGTGACATCGTTTTTACGGCGCATATCAATGGCTGCGATATGGCTGTTGTTATGCATCATAAAGTTTCGTCCAACTTGATCTGATGAATTTGCAACACCTGATCTCAGTAACAAGGCTGCGGTATTTACCGAACCAGCTGAGATAACAAATTTCTTTCCATAAATTTCTAACTGCTCTCCATTGCGAGTTGCCTCCAAATAGCTAACCGACTTGCCATCGGCAGATAAAACAATTCGGTTTACTTGAACAGATGTTTCTAGAGTCACATTTCCTGTGGCAATGGCTGGATTAAGTGCGTTGACTTCGGCATCACTCTTGGCATCTAACTTGCAGACAAAACCATCGCAGGTCTTGCAACGAATACATTTTCCGCCCGGGCCTAAGTCGATTCCCATCGAATTGGAATGTGGATGAACTCCAGCCTTGGTAAGTCTTTTGCCGAGCTCTTCCACGTATGGCTCATGCTTCATGGCAGGGTATGGAAATGGAGTACTTCGATTGTTGCCGTAAATATTCTGAGCATCACCGTGGACGCGATATAACTCTTCTGCGCCGTAGTAATACGGTTCTAAATCTTCATAGGTAAATGGCCAAGCCGGAGAAATACCTTCTTGGTGCTTGATTACTCCAAAGTCGAAGCGGCTAAAGCGGGGCAGCGATGCGCCATAAACTTTGCTGTTGCCGCCGACAAAATAATGAACTCCCGGAACGAAAGATTTGCCTTTTTCATCAACCCATTTTTCATTTGGTTTGTAGCGGGTCTTCATAAAGATTTCTGAGGGCGACCAGTTTTCGGGTTCACGTGGCATGCGCTCTCCACGCTCTAAAACCATCGTTTTTATGCCCTTATTGGCCAGAGCGAAGGCGGTAGTTGCTCCACCCATCCCAGAACCAACAATGACCACATCCGATTCAAGGCGAATCGGTGCGGTCATTGTTGTCTGAGCTACTAATTAACGAACTGGAGTAAGTGCTTGGTCTTTCTTATCGACCGTCATCGCACCAGTCATGATTGCAACAACATCGTTCATGGAGTGAGTCTTTGGAGTAACTACTGCAGCGCGCTTTCCGAGACGTTGAATCTGGATGCGATCTGCAACTTCAAAGACCTGAGGCATGTTGTGTGAAATCAAGATAACTGGCATGCCGCGATCGCGCAGTGACTCAATTAGCTTGAGTACTTGACGTGATTCACGAACACCAAGGGCTGCAGTTGGCTCATCCAAGATAATTAACTTCTGGCCGAAAGCAGCCGCGCGAGCAACTGCTACTGCCTGACGTTGACCACCGGAAAGTGTTTCAACTGCCTGTGAAATATTTTGAATAGTTCCGATGCCAAGGGCTGAGATATGTTCTTTGGCAGCCTTGCGCATTCCAGAGCTATCGATCATGCGGAAGACTGATCCAAGCGGACCCTTCTTACGCATTTCACGGCCAAGAAAGAGGTTAGATGCGATATCGAGTGCTGGTGCAACAGCGAGTGACTGATACACAGTTTCGATTCCGGCATGGCGCCCATCGTTAGGTCGCTTAAATGACATTTGTTGGCCGTCAAGAATGATCTGACCTTCATCAGGAATTTCAGCTCCTGATAAACATTTAATCATCGTTGATTTACCAGCTCCGTTATCGCCAACTACTGCGAGAACTTCACCTGGGAATAGTTCTAGATCTGAGCCATCGAGTGCGACGACGCGACCATAGGATTTAGTTAACCCAACTGCTTGAAGAATTGGTGACTTACTCATTTGCGTGCCTTTCTGATCCATTGGTCAACAGAGACAGCGAAGATAATTAGAAGACCGATCGCCATGAGCTGGTAGTAGAGATCCACGCCAGCAAGTGTTAGGCCGTTACGGAAAACACCCACGATTATCGCTCCAATGAGCGAACCGAAGATTGTGCCTCGGCCACCGAATAGAGATGTACCGCCGATAACCACTGCCGTGATCGCATCAAGGTTTAGATCGCCACCAGTATTTGGGCTAGCCACAGTTACGCGACCAATAACGATCCAGGCTGCGAGTGCGAAGGTAAGTCCGGCAACCATGTAAACGCTCATTAGAACGCGGTTAACTGAGATACCCGCCAAGCGTGCTGCATCAATATCATCGCCAACTGCGTATACGTGGCGTCCCCATGAGGTGTAACGCAAAACGAATGCCAAGACCATATACATAGCGAACATAAATAGCACACCTGTTGTGACTCGGAATGGTCCGAGATTTACATAGTTACCAAGAGTTAATAGGAATGGATCCATCTCAATTGAAGGAACAGTTCCCTTTGTCAAGGTAAGAGTGAGGGCAAGGAATACGTTGTAAGTACCCAAGGTCACGATAAATGGTGGCAACTTAACCTTTGTAACTAAGAAGCCATTAATTCCGCCACCTAGCATGCCGACAAGTAATCCGATCGGGAATGCTAACCAGATAGCCAAGCCATTCGGTATACCTTCACCAGGTGTTCCTTGAACTAACTTCGCCATGGTCATTGATGAAAAGACGGCAATAGCGCCACAAGAAAGGTCGATACCAGCAGTCAAAATAATCAAGGTCTGTCCGGCTGCAACTGCTCCGACGATCGCCACTTGCTGCAAGATAAGTGAGAAGTTAGATGGTGTTAAAAAGTTTTCATTGAAAAAACTAAAGATTATCGATGCTACAACTAGCACCATTGTTGAGCTCAGCCATGGGTATTTATGGAGAGTTGCTTGAACTTTCTGGCTTAGCGATGCGCGGTCATTGAACTCCGACGCCGCATCATATGTGGCCGTATCTTGACTCACTTGTGGTCCTTTCAGAGTTGCGAACTTTTGATTCTGATAATTTGCTAAACATAGCGGTAATTCAAATTAATTGTCAGTGTGTGTTAAAGAGGGCGACTGCCGAAGCAGCCGCCCTCTTTAAACACTCTTCTTTAGTTATTCACTAAAGAGCTGGGATTAACCCCAAGCGTTTGCTAGACCGTATTCAGTTGTCTCAGATGGAACACCCTCTTGTGGGTCATCAGTAATCAACTTCACGCCGGTGTTGAAGAAGTCAAGGCCTTCTGAAGTAGTTGGCTTTGTACCGTTCTTCACGATGTCGTGGATAGCTTGGACACCAAGGTCAGCCATCAACAGTGGGTACTGCTGTGAAGTTGCATTGATGCAACCTGACTTAACAGCGTTGATACCAGCGCCGCCACCGTCAACAGAAACCATTACATCGAGCTTGATACCAGCAGCAGCTGCTGCAGCACATGCACCGATTGCTGTTGGCTCGTTGATTGTGTAAACAACGTTGATCTTCTTGTTCTTAGCAAGAAGTTGTTCCATACCTGTACGGCCGCCGTCTTCGTTAGCACCTGTTGCTACGTTTCCAACGATCTCGTAATCGCCACCTGAGTACTTGCCAGTCTTGGCTTCGTCACCCATGACGTTTGGATCCTTAACATCAATTCCCATACCTGCAAGGAATCCGTTGTCGCGCATGTAGTCAACAGACACAATGCGGTCATCGAAGATGTCTAGAAGAGCAATAGTTGCCTTCTTGCCAGCAAGCTTTGCTGCAGTCCACTGACCGATTAAGAGACCAGCTTCGCGGTTATCTGTTGCGAAAGTGATGTCAACGATGTCAGCAGGATCTGGTGCTGTGTCAAGAGCAATTACGTATAGACCAGCTTCGCGGGCCTTAGTGATTGCTGCGTTAACTTCTGTTGATACTGGAACGATCAAGATACCAGCGTGCTTTGCAGAGATTGCGTTTTCGATCGCTGTGATCTGACCTGCGTAATCTGACTCATCTACGCCAGATGTAACAGTTAGTTCTACGCCTAGTGTTTCTGCCTTCTCAGTTGCACCCTTGATCATTGCTACGAAGAATGGGTTTGACTGATCTTTAGTAATTAGTGAAACAGCAACTTTGTCGCTGTCGCCGCCACTTGAACATGCTGACAGCACGAGCATTGACGCAGCAGCTAAAGCAACAATTGCTGAAGTGCGGCGTGAGAAAAGCTTTGCCATATGTATTTCCTCCTATAGTTGGGTCAATCGCAACCGATACTACATAGGGTCAACCCGCAAAAGAAGGGTTTTTAGGTGAAAAATTGATTGTTACCCAACCGTTACGAGCGTGGCTACCCGCGGATTATGGCGATTTCAAAGGGGGTCAAAGCAAGGGGTAATCCGCCCAAAACTGGGGTTGTCTCAGCATATGACCACCAGTCCATGATCTGGCCGGCCCTTTCGCATTCGCTGGCGTGCAAGCTCTGGATCGTTTTGTACCCGGTGAGCACATTGGCTGTGATTTCGATTGCCCAGGGCCGAAGCGATGCGATGACAATCTTCTTAGCCTCACGATTTTCAAATGCCACCCAAGAGTTATCTAGCGATGTAGCGATGGTTATTTCATGTGCGTGGTGTGCGCCCAGTGCAGATAAGGCGTGAAATGTTGGCGTGAACTTAATTGCATCACCATCTGGGTAAATGACCCCGTACTCTCCGAAGAGTTCGTGCCATGTTCCAGAATAAGCACCGGCGCTCGCTAGGGCGAAGATCGAACCAAGTGTCCACGCTGCACCTTCAATAGTTCGAATCCGCAAAGCCATTTCAGGATTAGCAAAATTGATTCGCTGATCACGCGCATGACCAGTTTCGGGATTACCACGCGTTGAAAAAGTGATTGGAGATACCAATACCTGTGGCGCTAGAAATTCTTGTGCAAATTGAATCGACTCTCTTTGGGTGTAGAGCGTCTTAAAGATTGTTTCAGTATCAGATGAATGAACCGTAGGAACCATGGAATAAGAAACAGATTCACCGAATTGATATTGGTTTTCATGCAAGTCAACCAAATATGCATCAGTTCCTGGAATGAATGAGCTAAGTGATTTATTCTTAGGCAAGTCACCTACTTCAACAATTTCTCGACCTTCGCGTTGAATTAATATTCGAGACCCTGCGGGTATTTGTTTATTCAAGTGCTCGATTTCCCGGTGAAGTTTCTCTCCGGAGTGAGAGGAAAGTAAGGCCGCCTCCACCATCAAACCATTCGTTGAAACGCTATTGATTTTCTGAGCTGTCAAGGATTCTTCATTGACTCGTATGTGGTCTATATCAAGTAAGAAAAGCGCGGTATTTAGCGCATCTAGTGGCAGCAACGGCTCGGTATTAAACTGCAATCCGATACTCGGCAACGAATCGATCTCTTTCACAACTATCTTTGAACCATCTGGTGCTCGCTTATTTGGGGGATTGATCTCAAATGTCACACTTTGCGACCAGATGCTTCCGGGGCTTGTGACAAAAGGCTGAGGCTCACTGAGCGAACCGCTATAAATCTTGTAGGTGTTATCTGTCCAATTGCGTTGATCTTCCGCCTCTAAGACCTTGCCTGTTGAAGTGACTTTGATAGAACGTTGATCAGGTGCCACAAAAAACATTTCATTGGAAGCAGGAAATAGCCCTTGTGTAATCCCATCCACGACGCGCTGCGGTGAAATAGCGGCAAGCAATTGGTATTCATTGCCTTGAGAATTAACTGTAGATCCCATCCAGTCCGCGCTGTTTAGACAGAAACAAAGTCCCCAACGATTTACTGAATACTCAGCCAGCCCACGAAGCTCATACGCCACTGTGAATTTATTATCTTTCGAGATTGTAATTTCGGTTCGAGCATCAAGTGCGCCTGCAAATAAATCTTTTATAGTGATTACGCAGATATCACCGGTTACCTTTACATCTTCGCTATGTTCATCAGGATCAAGAGTTGACCAATCCCAAGGGCGAATTGCGGTGTAGAGAAGATCAATTATTTGCACATCTTTATATCTAATATTTCTAATAGCAGCACGCGCCAGATCAAAAGCAAAATCCCCGTGCTCAACCCGAGTTGTATCTGGCCAGTAGTTGGTGCTCATCGTGCAGTCATTCCGCCATCGACTGCATAAGATGCACCCGTTGCAAAAGATGACTCAGTTGAAACCAACCAATTAACAATTCCAACTAAATCTTTAGGATCGCCCATGCGACCAAGTGGTGTGCGACGAATTAAATCTGGACCCTTTTCTGGGTCATCGGCAATTTTTTGAATAAGCGGCGTCGACATTGTGCCTGGAACAACAACGTTGGAGCGGATGCCTTGTTCCTTGTAATCAACTGCAATGATGCGCGAGAGACCCATCATTCCCGCCTTTGATGCACCGTAAGCGGTATAGCCCGCGCCCTCCATAGTCATGCCAGTTGGTGAGCCAATTAAAATCACTGAGCCGTGGCCAGAGTTAACCAGCGCTGGCATTGCATATTTAACGGATAGAAATGCCCCAGTCATATTTATATCGACAGTTCTCTGCCAAGTATCTAGAGAGACATCAGCAATTTTGGAATCTTTACCGACTAGTTGAATACCAGCACAAACAACCAAGGCATCCAACTTCGTAATCTCAGAAAAAACTGACTTAACGCTATCTTCATTCGTTAGATCGACTTCCTTATATTCGACGCCTTTATTGGCGGATGCGGTGCGATCTAAGTTGTAAACAGTGGCGCCAGCATCAACTAGCCCTGTCATTAAAGCCGAACCAATTCCACCGCTGCCGCCGGTGACGGCAACTTTGTATCCCGATAAGTTCATGCTTTTAATCCTATCGACGTACGTAAGAATTTAACGCTTTGTTCAGCCCATTTTTCCTCTAACGCAACAGTTTCCTCATAGCTTGATTGGCGCGGAGTCCAGAGCTCGATTACCGAAGTTATGTCGCGCATTGAACCACCAACAGCAGCAATCACGCTTTGCACATCAAGACGACCCTGGCCCAGCGCGGTGCCCTGCACGGTAAATCCCATCTGCCCGTTGCTTCGCACGATTTCAAAATCTTTCATATGAACATTAATTGCTCGAGGCGCAAGTGCAGGAACAACCGTATTTGGCGCTTCGACTGCGCCTAAAGAGTTAACCGTGTCCAAACAGATTCCGACCCAGTCATCACCAAGTCGATCAATGATTTCATTAAATTGCGCGCAAGTAAGCCGGTCATGATTTTCAATCGCTAACTTGATATTCAAATTGCGAAATTGATCTGCAAATGGCGCCAGCAGTAAATTAATTTCATCCATCGTTGGTTCATGATCTTTAGTATCGATAACGATGCGCAAAATTGGTGAACCCAAGATCGCAGCGATCTCGAGAAAACGCGCAATATTTGCAGTTGCGATGCCGCGGGTTCCAACCTCTAGGCAGATTCCAAGAGCATCGGCCGTTGTTCTTAACTTTTCTAACTCATCGTTAGATAAGTGACCAATCGGCAAATTATCGGCAATCTGCAGCACATCTGCTCCATAAGCATGCGCCTTATCTAGAAGCTCTAAGGCGGTCATAGAAATTGGATGGTCTTTGTCTATGCCGCCAATGGCCCAAGGAAAGGTAAAACTAGAAATTCCTAAACGCATCGAGTTACTTATCTCCGCCAGTTATTTGTTTAACGCTGGCCAAAACGTTTTCTGGTTTGAATATCGAATCCCAGTCATCGCGAAATAGTGAACCTTGTGCATTCTTAAGCGCCATTAGCGCTCCATCAGATAACTTCCAATTTAGCTCTTCAAATAAAAGCGCGATACTGATTTGCAAGTGGCCCATGCAGAAATCTTTTGCGGCAGCTTCAGGAACACCCAGGTCAATTACTTTCTGCAAGCCCTGAGTAATTACTTCTATGCAACCATTAATTAAAGTCTCACTTAGCGCTGGTTCAAGCAAGGCCATCTGTTCAACGGTGATGCGGTGGCTTTGACTAATTGGGGCAAACATTTCCGTAGCGATAGTTTCTACTAAATCAGCTTCTTCTTCGGTGCCCCAAGCAATTGCAAAAACCAGCGCTTGTGTGGCAAGTCCGCCGCCCCAATAATCGCGACGCGCTGCCGGATCAGTCTCGCCGAGCAAACTAAAAACTGGTGGATGGGTTGGATGGCAGACAAAACAACTAATGTCCTCGCGCTTTTTTACACGGCTTGCCGCGATAGCTGCAGGATCTAAGAAAAGAATTTTTGTTCCAGGATCTAATTTCGGCACGACCTCATCTGAAATCTGTCTGACTAAAGCATCGGGAGTTGTAAAGATAACAACATCAGTTCCCTTTAAGGCTTCATCTAGTTCCATAACTGTCAATCCGGCCTCACGAATTCGTGCTTGACCAGCTTCTGATTTTTCCACGAAGCGAAGTTCATATTTCTTTGTATCTAGAAGTGGCTTGGTAACGCGATTACCCATTTTTCCGCCCGCACCCAGAATTGTTACGACAGTCATCAGATCTCCTTATTAAAGTTTTTTAACTCTAGCAGTAGCAATATCCTCTGCGGTAGGCTCTGCCCCGTGTTAGATAGCGCTGCTAATAAGTATGTAATTGGTGTTGATTACGGAACACTTTCTGGACGCGCGCTATTGGTGCGAGTTTCAGATGGCGCCGAAATCGCAACAGCGGTCTACGAGTATCCCCACGCAGTAATTGAAGATGTATTGCCCACAACAGGAGCAAAGTTGCCACCCGATTGGGCGCTGCAAGTCCCATCTGATTATGTTGATGTGTTGAAGATGACAGTTCCTGCAGTACTTAAAGAATCTGGGATTAACCCTGATTCAGTAATTGGTATCACAACCGATTTCACTGCTTGCACAGTGTTGCCAGTTAAAGCAGATGGAACGCCCTTATCTGAGCTGGCTGAATTCGCGAATAACCCACATGCTTATGTGAAGTTATGGAAACATCATGCAGCGCAGCCTCACGCAGATCGCATCACCGAATTGGCACATGCTCGCAAAGAGCCCTGGATTTCTCGCTACGGCGGCAAAATTTCATCTGAATGGGAGTTTGCTAAAGCGCTGCAAGTTCTAGAAGATGCGCCAGAAATTTATAGTGCGATGGATAAATGGGTCGAAGCAGCTGACTGGATTATCTGGCAACTCTGTGGAAACTATGTTCGCAATATTTGTACCGCGGGATATAAAGGTATTTATCAAGATGGAAAATATCCAAGCAAAGAATACTTAGCGGCACTAAATCCTAAATTCGAAAATTTCATATCTGAAAAACTTGAACATGAGATTGGCCAACTGGGTGCTGTTGCCGGAAAGTTAACTGCGCAGGCGGCAAAGTGGACAGGCTTGCCAGAAGGTATCGCCGTCGCGGTTGGAAATGTTGATGCGCACGTAACATCGGCTGCGGCAAATGCGGTTAACCCAGGACAGATGGTTGCAATTATGGGCACATCAACTTGTCACGTAATGGTTTCGGAAAAGTTTGCAGAAGTTCCCGGAATGTGCGGAGTAGTCGATGGTGGAATTATCGATGGCGCACTTGGCTATGAAGCAGGCCAATCTGGTGTTGGCGATATCTTCGGATGGTTTGCTAACAATTATGCGCCGGCGGATTACACCGCCGCAGCAGCTGCAAAAGGCGTAGATATTCATACCTATCTATCTGATTTAGCCAGCACTCAACCAGTCGGGGCGCATGGATTAGTTGCCCTTGATTGGCAAAGTGGCAACCGTTCCACCCTGGTTGATCATCAGTTATCTGGATTGATCATGGGGCTAACGCTTTCTACTAAGCCTGAAGAAATTTATCGCGCAATTGTTGAGTCAACTGCTTATGGTGCGCGCAAGATTGTGCAGACATTTAATGAATCCGGAGTTCCAGTAAAAGAATTCATAGCAGCAGGTGGGCTAATTAAGAATAAATTTGTGATGCAAATTTATGCAGATGTCTTAAATATGCCAATTACTATTATCAAATCCGCACAAGGCCCGGCGCTTGGTTCAGCAATTCATGCTGCAGTAGCCGCTGGTGCATACAAGGATGTGCAAAGTGCGGCTGCTGCAATGGGTGGCGTTGCTCAAGATCGTTACCAACCAATTGCAGCAAACGCCAAAGTTTACGATCAGCTATACAAGCACTACAACGACCTATACGAATCCTTTGGTCACAACGGCTCAATGCACTCACTTCGTGCAATTCGCGATCATGCACTCACATCTACGGAAGGCAAATAATGAGCGGTAAGAAAGAGTTGCGCCATAAAGTTTGTAAATTAAATATTGACTTGCAGCGTTATGGGTTGGTCGCATGGACTGCGGGCAATGTCTCTGAACGCATGTCAGATGGCGATCGCTTCATGATCAAACCAAGTGGTGTGAGCTATGAAGATTTAGAACCATCACAAATGATTATCTGCGATCTTGATGGAAATGTTCTCGAAGGAGATCTTTCGCCATCGAGTGATACCCACACACATGCTTATATCTACCGCCATATGAAAGAGGTTGGAGGCGTTGTCCATACACATTCAAATTACGCAGCCGCCTGGAGCGCTATTCACAGCGCTATTCCTTGTGCGCTTACTGCAATGGCAGATGAATTTGGTGGCGAAATTCCACTAGGACCTTTTGCGTTAATTGGTAATGATGCAATTGGAAAAGGTGTCGTAGAAACCCTTACAGGGCACCGTTCCTCTGCTGTGATTATGAAAAATCATGGAGTTTTCTCAATCGGTAAAGATGCAACCGCAGCAGTTAAATCTGCTGTGATGTGCGAAGATGTTGCAAAAACTACTTGGATTGCAAAGACGCTTGGCACCTTGCAATTAATCGACCAAGAGAGCGTTGATAAGTTACATGACCGATATCAAAATATCTACGGTCAGCGCGGAAAATAGCGGTTTTATTCTTCTTAACTAATGTGGGAAGATTGGCAAATGGCTAACGATGAACGTTTAACCCTCTCGGTCGACTGCGGTGGACTGTTCTTAAAGAGCTGCGTTCTCGATGAATCTGGCACCATGCACTCAAAGCCAGGCCGCGTTGAAACTCCTTACCCACTCTCGCCTGAGCGTTTCATAGAAACCATCAAAGCAATCTCTGATTCATTGCCGCCCACATATCGCGCAACAATCGGTATGCCTGGAATGATTCGACATGGCGTTGTTATTTCAACACCTCATTACATGACCAAGAGCGGCCCGCGCACTCGCATTGATCCAGAACTTCAAGAACAATGGAGTGGCTTTGATATGCAAAGCGCTCTTGGCAAGAAGTTAGCAATGCCGACTCGCGTATTAAATGATGCCGAAGTACATGGCGCCGGAATTATTTCTGGTTCGGGTTATGAAGTTGTAATTACTTTAGGTACCGGACTTGGCTTTGCAATCTTTTATGGTGGATCACTCTCACCTCACATTGAATTTTCACATGCACCCGTTCGTCGCGCCACGACATATGACACTTGGATTGGTGAACATGAGCGCCGCCGCTTAGGTAACGCCTTTTGGTCACGCCGAATTCGCGCCATGGTTGATGAACTGCGCCCGGTATTTATGTGGGATCGCCTTTACATCGGTGGCGGAAATGCACGCTGTATTCGCCAAGCAGATTTAGATCGCATGGGAGATGAAGTTGTTATCGTTCCAAATGCTGCAGGTGTTGCCGGTGGCGTGCGCGCTTGGACGCTCGAGCAATATAAGTAAGTTAACTATTTTTTAGCTGGAAAATTCCGGCGGCAATTCCGGCAAATTCTGCAGCCCCTGTGGCCCCCGCCTCTGTTGCATCGGAGACTCTAAAACTTCCATATTGTTTTTCTTTAGCTGCTGCGATCGCTGGATTCTTAATCCAACCACCTGCAATCACAACGCTCTGCGCCTTGCCAGTAAATTTCTCAATTAAGGCGACCATTTCAGATGAGTCATCTACTAAATGTTCCACAGTTGCGCGGAAAAGTGCTGCCGGTGAAACCGCATCATCTAAATTAGTGACAGACAATCCGTGATAATCATTTACAACGCGCATCGCACTTGCACTGGGATCGATCTTTAGGGCGGCCTCGCCAAGTGCGATTTTCTCTTCACGTGTTGCGACTCCGACTAGTGAGCAAGCACGTTCTAACGTCAGTCCCGTTGGTAGTGCGCCCAGCAAGGTGTAATGATCGGCAATTACCGAACAACTTAACCCAACATTTGCCGCTGCTAATTCAGCGATGGCATCTCTTGTTAAAGGCGCTTTAAAAGTTCTTAATAAAGCCTCTGCCGTTCCCATTGAATCAAAGAGTGAGCCTTCATTGATTGCTCCGCAATAGTAGGCGGCAGTGAAATGATCGTGTCCCGCAATTGTAATAACTGCGCCCTGCAGATTTTCCGGCGCTTGATTATTTACGATTCCGATTGGCTCGCCTGCAACAACGAGTCTTGCTAAATAATCTTTACCGCCGCCTACTAGCGCAATCGCTTCATCCCAAGGTTTACGTGATTCCACATCAAAGAATCCGGTACGACTAACAAGTGAAAGCTCATTTACGATTTCTGCGCCTAAGGAATATGCCACCCATTCAGGTGCTGATAGAAAATGCTTTGCCTTCTTTGATTCTGGAAAATTTTTATTTAACCAGAGCGTCTTTGAAATGGATGCGATTTCATTTAAAAGCGCACCTGCACGTGCTCGAAATTCAAAGTCGCCGAGTTCTTTCAGAATTGGCTCGGTAATTCCGCGGGGATCATGCCAAGCCAATCCAGGGGCAAGTGGATTGCCTGCGCCATCGATTAGAACGCCAGTTTCGCTAAAGCCGGTAAATCCAATCGCCAAAACTTTTCCGCCAGCCATTTCGGCAGCCTTTGAAGCAACTGCAATTACCGTCTTTGCCAGCAACAACATATCAATGTCGCTGAAATTCTTCTCATGTTTCCAAGGTGTTGGTTCGGCATATTCAGCTAATACTTTTAAATTTAAATCGGTAGCGACCGCTTTTAAACGGGAGGTACCGATATCGACACCAATCAGAATTTCTTGTGACATTTTTATTCGGCGTCTCGGGCCAATTCTGCAAGTGGGGGACGGCAGATGATTGCATTAGGGCCGGTAATTGAAAATGAACCAGCAGAGAATGGAATTACGATCGCATCACCTTTTGTAATTCTCATTGCTGGCGCTTGGCTAAATGTGATTTCACCATCTCCATCTAAGACCAATGCAACTGCAAAGCCTGCTGGGAAATCTCCGCTTCCAGGCGCTAAGTGAGCACGGAAATAGCCATCTGATTTCAGCGGCAGAACTGAACGAAGTGATCCACCAGAAAAGGCGGTGTTGGTAATTAGCGAATCAAATTCAGCATCGGTTAGCGGGTCAAGCTTTAGCGCATCGGTAACAGTTTCAAAACCGAGCCCCAGATGACCGTCTTTAATTCCATCTACTGCAAAACCTTCCCACTCCAGCAGTGCGCTGAGATCTGTTGGCTCCTGAAGCTCAAGGACAAATATTCCAGCGTCAATAGCATGTGCAACACCTGCAGGAACAAGGACGGCATCTCCAACTTTTACTTCAATACGGCGAAGTGAGGCAAGGAGCGCGGCAGAATCTTGCGCGCGAACTAACTTTAGTAAATCTTCCTTATTTTGTTTAGTTGCAAAACCTAAACCAACTCCGGAGCCAGCGGGTGCTTCCAAAATAATCCAAGCCTCAGTCTTGCCGTGATCCAGACCTAAATGAGTTTTAGCGAATGCTTTATTCGGATGATAATGAACAGGAAGGCGCTGATCAGGATCTAGTAACTTAATTAATATTTCAGTGCTAAGTCCAAAATTCTTAACGTGATCTGCACCAAGCCAGTTGTCTGGATCGGCCTTAATAGCATCTCGTAACAAAGTCCCATCTTCTAAACGAGAAAGACCTTGTTCGGCTTCACCGAAACGAGTTGTTACTGAGCCAATCCATTCCTCAGGACGCATGGGTCCGCCAGGACCATGTCTTAGCGCACCGATGCGATTTCCACCTCGGTAAAAGTGATCAAATTGATTTGAGGGTAGCTTGGCGGGGGTAGTTGAATTATGCGACATGGTTCTAGACTACTTGCAGGAACAATATATTTACCACCTAAATTGGAGCCAGTTAATGTCTGATGTATCAATTCGCCTGAAGCGTCTTTTTAATAACGGTCGTTGCTTTGACATCGCAGTAGACCACGGCTTCTTTGGCGAGGGCACTTTTCTAGCAGGCATTGAAGATATGAAAGCCGCGGTCGAAACCCTAATTACGGCAGCTCCTGATGCGATTCAATTAACTTTAGGTCAGGCTAAATTGCTGCAGAACCATCCAAACCCCCACAAACCTTCCCTTGTTATGCGCACGGATGTGGCAAATGTTTATGGAAAAGTTATTCCTGATCATCTATTTAGTATTTTGCTGGAAGAACCAGTTTTGCAGGCAGTTCGTCTCGATGCCGCAATTGTTGTAGTAAATCTGCTTGACCTGCCAGGTCGCCCAGAACTTCGCGATGCTTGCATCCGCAACATCATGACTTTGAAAGCGCAGTGCGAACATTACGGAATGCCGCTGATGGTAGAGCCGCTTGTGATGAAAGATTCATCAGCAGGTGGATACACATCCGATGGGGAATTAGAAAAAGTTGTGCCATTGGTTCGCCAAGCAATTGAACTTGGTGCAGACGTGATTAAGGCTGACCCGACTGATATTGCCTCTGATTATCACCATGTGATTCAAACAGCTGGCTCTGTTCCAGTATTAGTTCGTGGTGGCGGTCGCGTCACCGATGAAGAACTTCTAAATAGAACTGCTGAAGTTTTAAAACAAGGCGCAGCAGGAATTGTTTATGGAAGAAATATCATCGCTCATCCAAAACCTGCCAAGATGACGCAAGCGCTAATGGCGATGTTGCATAAGGGCACCTCAGCTGCAGATGCGCTAAAGATTGTTAACTCTTGAAATGTCATCGCAAAAAATAGTTAAAGTCGGCATTATCGGCGGCGGCTTAATGGGCCGTGAGTTATTGGCACTTGTAGGTCGTTGGGATGCGTTATTAGACCATCCAGTACGACCTGTAATCACCGCCATTGCAGATACATCAGATTCAGTTCGTGAATTCTTTACCGGCGCTGGGGTCGCTGAGTCATATAACGATTACAAGCAATTACTGGCTAGCCCAAATGTGGATGTCGTATACATCGCTGTTCCGCACAATCTGCACGAAGAGATTTACATTGCCACCATTAACTCAGGCAAGGATTTCTTAGGTGAGAAACCATTTGGAATTGATTTACCGGCTGCTGAAAAAATAGCCACGGCGTTAGTTGGAAAGTCCAACTTTGTGCGCGTATCTAGCGAACTTCCTTTTTATCCTGGCGCACAAGCTGCTATACGTGAAGTTCAGACCGGCAATCTTGGCGAAATCGTGGAAGTTAGATCCGGTTTGTTGCATTCCTCGGATATTGACCGCAAAAAGAAAATTAACTGGAAACGCCAGCGTAAGTTCTGTGGTGATATTGGTGTACTAGGTGATCTCGGAATGCATGCGGCACATATTCCATTGCGTCTGGGTTACACGCCGACAAAAGTCTTTGCTGTCTTGGATGACATTGTTACGCATCGTGAAAATTCTTCTGGAGAACAAGTTCCTTGTGACACTTTCGATAACGCAGTCTTAGCGATGCGCGCTAAAAATCCTGGTAACGATCGAGAATTTCCGATGTATTGGGAGATGAAGCGCATTGCTCCAGGAGAGAGCAACACATTCTTCTTTTCAGCTATTGGTATGACTGGTGGTGTTCGATTTAGCACTAAGAACCCTGCGGTTTATCACACCTTCGCACTTCGCAACGGTGAGCAAGTTTGGTCTGAGATCCAACCTGGCCATGTAACGAACTGGCCAGTGATTACTGGACACATATTTGAATTTGGTTTTCCAGATGCGCTGCTGCAAATGTGGGCGGCATATTTGGCAGAACGTGAAGGCAAGCTGGGTGATCGTTTTGGTTGTGCAACCGTTGTTGAAGTAGTTAACTCACATAAAGCATTTGCTGCGGCAATGAAGTCTCACGAATCTCGCTCAGAAATATCTATCTAGCAATGACAAATTTCGAATCTACAAAGATTGCTGTTATTGGCAGCACAATGATGGATCTAACTGTTTATGCAGATATTTTGCCAGCGGCAGGAGAAACAAGATTCGGTGAGAGCTTCACAACTGGATTTGGCGGAAAAGGAGCAAATCAAGCAGTGATGGCCGCTCGTACTGGCGCCCGCGTAACAATGATTACCGGAATTGGTAAAGATGGTTTTGGAGATGAAAGCCTGCAGAATTTTAAGGATTCACAGATGGATACATCATCTGTGCTGCGATTTGATACCCACACAGGCGTTGCACATATTTGGGTTGATGGAGAAGGACAAAATCGCATTTCCATCGTGCCCGGAGCTAACTTTGAACTAACCCCACAAGATGCAATTGAACAGGTCAGTAAATTAAAAGAAGTGACCGTTCTAATCGCGCAATGCGAGATTCCACAAGAGGTAACTTTGGCAGCCTTTCGCACTGCGCAGGAGTTGGGAATTACTACAATTCTAAATCCTGCTCCATATCAGCCACTTAGTGATGACTTACTCGATCTGACGGACTGGTTGATTCCGAATGAAATTGAATTTGCTGAATTAGATAAATCTCATCGCGAACCAAGTTCGGATGAAGTAATTGCATCACTGCGGACGAAAGGCCGCACAATTGTCACATTAGGCAGCGAAGGCGCAGCGTTGGTTACCAAAGATGGTCATGTGAAGAGATTTGCTGCAAATAAAGTTTTCGCAACAGATACAACGGGAGCCGGTGATTGCTTTATCGGTGCCTTCGCCGCAGCTTTAGCATCCGGTGCGACGGAGGAAAGCGCAGTTCAGTTTGGAATTGATTGTGCGACCAAGAGCGTTATGCGCAAAGGTGCGCAATCTTCATACCCAACTTTAAATGTAATTAATTTCAGCCTGATTTCAAAATAACGCTGCTGTAGGGAACCGCATCGCCTGTGTGAATAATTCCTAAAGCATGACTTACCTTCACTTTGAAATCCTCGTGCGCGATAATCGTGGTTGGTAGGCCGCCATGATGCTTCTTATATTCAGCAACAGTTACCGCATCGACCTTTGCTTCGAACTCAGCGGCAAGGAACATTCCAGTTAAATCTAAGTGCGGCAAGATCGCATCCAGAACTTGGCAGACTGTTGGAGTTCCCATTACAAGTGCCAGATCTATAGTTTCGACGCCCGGATAAGTTGGAAAGGGGCCATCCACAATTGCAATCGTATTTACATGGCGAAAGCGCGCCAAGAGTGAAGCAAGGTCGCCATTAATAATTCCATTTTTTATCATGAAATAATAATTCCCTAGTAATCGCCTTCGCACAAGCGCTAAACTTGAAAAGTGCCCGAACAATTAGCCGATCAAAAAGCCGCCCTCGCGCGGATTCAAGAGCATCTCGAGAAATCCAGCGAAAGAGTCTTGATCGGAATCATCGGCAAACCTGGCGCAGGAAAATCAACCCTTTCTAAGTTCTTAATGGCAAAACTATCTAAAGAGTTGGTCACGGTTGTGCCAATGGATGGTTATCACCTGAGCAATAAAGTCCTGAAAGATTTAAAACGGTCTGATCGAAAAGGCGCACCAGATACCTTTGATGTCGCCGGCTTTGTCTCGCTGGTGAAGCGAATTCGCTCGGAACAAACTCAAAATATCTACTATCCGATATTTGATCGTGCAATTGAAGAATCAATCGCCGCCCAAGGTGTGGTTACTTCTGCCACCAAGGTAGTCATTATTGAAGGCAACTATTTACTCCATGATGAGGGCGGTTGGGAAGTAGTTAATGATCTTTTAGATGAAAGCTGGATGGTTGATGTCGATGATGACAAACGAATCTCAAGGTTGATTTCGCGTCATATCGCCTACGGCAAAGATCCCGAAGCCGCTAAAGCCTGGGCTAAAGGAACCGATGAGGTAAATGCAAAACTAATCGAACGCGGGCGCGCCCGTGCCGACTTCGTTGTTGTTATTGATTAACTACGAAGAGCAACTGCAAGTGAACGGAAATCTTCGACCAAGATGTCGATCTCTCTCTGTCCGTGAGCAAGGCTAATCAACCACTGCTCATCTAACCCCGGAGGCGTAATAATTCCGCGGTTAAGTGACCAGAGCCAAGATAACTCAGCAACTGCAAAATCTGTTGCTTTGTAATCACGATAGTTGCGAACTGGCGCGATAGACCAAGTAATACAGCCTTTAACACCAAATCCAACAGTATGTGCTGGAAGTTGGAACTCTTCGATAATTTCAGTAATTCGATCGAGTGCTTGTTGGTTGAACGCTTCTGCTGCAGCCAAAGTTTCTGCTGTGCAAATTTTATCAACCGCTCTGATACCTGCCATCGCAAGTGGATTACCGTTGAAAGTACCGAAGTGAGCCATCTTGCCGTTTGATACAAAATCCATGTATTGCTTTTTTCCACCGAATGCAGCGAGTGTAAGTCCGCCGCCGATTGATTTAGCAAGTGTGATCAAATCTGGTTGAACGCCAAGGCGTTGTGCCGCTCCTTGATGTCCTGCTGTAAGTCCCGTTTTAACTTCATCAAATATAAGGATGATTCCGTATTCATCGCAGAGTTCGCGAACACGTTCTAGATAGCCAGCATCAGGTAGAACGATGCCGATATTTTCAAGAACTGGTTCGACAATGAAGCAAGAAATAGTTTTTGAGTGCTTTTCAAATATACGTTCCAACGCATCCGGGTTGTTATATGGAACAACAAAGACGTTTCCAGCAACTAAATTTGCATCTGCAACTGGAGTTGGCTCCTCAGCATCGCCAGCTTTTTCTAAAGATGGTTTAGCGGAAACTACGAATGGGTCATAGCTACCGTGGTAGCCGCCTTCGACCTTTACGATGTCACTTTTTCCACTGGCAGATCGGGCAACACGTACGGCATACATTGTTGATTCGGTGCCTGAGTTGGTAAAACGCACCTGATCAATTCCAAAGCGACGACAAATTCGCTCTGCTGCATCAGTTGAGATTGGAGAAGGTGTAACGAAGAGCATTCCGGTATCTAGCGCCGCTTTTGTTTCTTCTACAACAACTGGATTGAGGTGGCCGGCGAGCATTGCGCCGAAGCCCATTGAGAGATCCAGAAGCTGGCGTCCGTCTACATCGGTCATCCAAGCGCCTTTGGCCGAGACAATCGAGATCGGATATGGATCCCAGTGTTGGAAACTTGAGGTGACGCCAAGTGGCAGTGACTTCATGGAGCGTACGCTCTCGGCCTGTGAACCCTTGGTGTTGCTAGTAAATAGTTGCCACTCTGAAGCCAGTAAGGAAGCTACTTTTTCAGGAGATATCGGCGTGGATGTTGCTGGTGTTGATCTAAAACTTTCCGCATGATGCGATTGTGTAATCATTTTAAAGCTGTACGGCAAAGGTTTCTGATTTAGAAACTCGTTTGAGAAGTACTCTCCCCGTCATTTCATTCTTTCGAATGTGGGATAAGTATCTCCGAAGTCAAAAAAAGTTGCAACCCCACCCCACTTTTATGCGAGAACTTCGGGCGTGTCTCCTAAACTTCCGATTGTTATGGAAAAACCAACAATTATTCTTGCAACAAGTAATGGCGTAGGGATGGGCCATTTAGCGCGCGCATCCGCGATTGCACTTGCCCTAAAAGAATATGCGAATCCTATTATTGTTTCTATGGCCGGCGGAATTGCAGAAGTTCCAGAATTTATGGGGATTCGTTGCGAATACATACCAGGCCGTGATCGTTTATGGATGTCGCGCGAAAAATGGGACGCTTACCTGCGTGACAGATTATTGGCGCTAGTTGATGAAACCGGCGCAAAAGTTTTATCTTTTGATGGAGTAGTTCCATACCCAGGTGTTATCGCCGCAAAATTCGGTAATCCGAAACTTTCACTAGTCTGGGTTCGCCGCGGCCTATGGCAGAAAAAACCACAACGCTTTGTACTTGGTCTGCAATCGAAGATGATGGATCACATCGTTGAACCCGGTGACATTGCGCGCAGCTATGACTTTGGGCCAACGGCTATCCGTGAAGATGCGACGCTAACTTCGCCGGTTTCGCTCTATCAAAAAACTGACGCCTTCACGCGCGATCAAGCGCGCAAAATTCTGGGGCTAGATCTAAACCGCCCCGCTGTTCTAGTTCAGCTCGGCACAGGCGATAGCGATGTGAACGAGAAGATGACCGCCGCTCTATCAGGGTTACTTGGGTGGAAAGACTTGCAAGTGATCTTGACCAAGCAACCACTGGATAAAGATGGCAAATCACTGGCACCAGATGGCTTGGATATTCGCGTTGTGCGTTACTTCCCCCTAGCCAAAGTGCTGCACGCCTTCGATGCCAGCGTTTGCGCCACCGGCTATAACGGAGTTCACGAGTTGTTGCCAGCACAAGTGCCAACGGTTTTTGTATCAAATATTCGTGGAACCGATGATCAGGAAGCGCGCGCTAAGTGGTGCCACGATTTTGGATTTGCCCTGCGCGCTGATCAAGCAGATCTGACAGATGTGAGAGCCAAAGTAAGCCAACTGCAAGATCCTGAAATTCGCGCACGTTTAACAGATAAATGTGGACAATTGCCCGAGCCAACCGGCGGTGTGGAAATTGCCAAGATTCTTTATGAGCTCGCGATTGCGAAAGAACCGATTAGGCCATCGCGATTTACTTACCTGCATTTAACTATTCAAGAACACATTAATCGTGGAATGCGCCATGTTGCATATCTTGGTCTTCGCAGAGCTGGGCTTATTTATCGTGCACTCAATCCGCATATAGTCGTGCAAGTCACTCGCCAAGAGCCACCGGTTTGGGGCGATCAAAGCACAGCTAAAGATTTACACGCACTAATAAAAGGTGAGCAACGTTTTGAACATTTAATTGCTGGAGCGTCTGAAAAATATAAATCTCGTCGTGCGCAAATTGCTGAAGCCGCGTATGGTGAGCATGTAGAGGTGATTAAAAAGAAATGAAAATAAGAACTTGGTTTAAGAAGACCCAAATTGGCCGCGTTGTATGGCGTGTGATAATTGGCGCGATTGGCGGGCTAATAACCGTATTTGGCGCGATTGCTTTGGTTGGTCCCGGCCCTGGAATCTTAATTGTCTTGGCAGGACTCGGAATTTTGGCAACTGAGTTTGCTTGGGCGGCACGCGTAATGGTGCGCACGCGAACCTATGCACAAAGAGCTGCCGACCAAGTTGGAATACCTAAGTGGGCGCAGCTCGCTCTGATAGCAGGTGCTGCACTGATGTCGATCGTAATTATTTTGTATTTGTATTCAACAGGAAAGATTTAAATAAGCACTTCGTCTATGCCAGCTGCCTTAGAACTGAGAGCGGATATCCCAGAGATCCTTGAATACCGGATTAAATAAAGTGCTTGCTAAATATTTGACTCCATCAGATCCACCAGTGCCGGCTTTTTGACCAATAGTGCGTTCCACCATTTTCACGTGGCGATAGCGCCATTCCTGTAGGCCTTCATCGATATCCATCAGCCTTTCGCAGACCATCGCAGATTCTGGATCATTTCGATGCACGGCAAGCAATACTTCAATAACTCGTGGATCTGATTGATAGTGAGTTGATTTATCGCGCTGCAAAATCTCTGCTGGAATTTTATGTCCGCGCTTACTTAAGTAAGCCAGCGTTGAATCCCAAATCGAATTACGAGATGTAATTTCCTTGATCTGCCCTTGCACATCTTTCGGCAAATGCGAAGATATCTTGGAATCACGTCGACCTAGTAGCGCCTCTACCTTTCTAAACTGCGCAGATTGAAAGCCGCTAGATGATGATAAATATCCACGGAACGCGTTGAATTGCAAAGGTGTCATCGTCTCTAAAATATCAACTTGGGTAACACAGACTTTAAGAATTGTGCGAATACGACCAAGTAGAGCTAGCGATTTATGGGTATCCCCAGATTCTAAGGACTTACCTGCCGCGTTAAATTCGTGAATTAATTGCTTAAACCAGAGTTCATAACTTTGGTGGATGATAATAAATAACATTTCATCATGTTCAGGCCCTTCAGATAAGGGCTTTTGAAGATTTAATAGGTCATCAATTGCTAGGTAAGAGGTGTAGGTGAGAGCTGAATCAAAATCTGATTCACTCACGTAACTCTCGAATCAGTTTTCTTAATTTTTTCATATTGACGAGATGAAACCAGATCGCGAATTCTTGCAAAGCCATCCCAGACTTCAACATAGGAGGTAGGAAGTGGTGCAATTGCCAATCGAATTGAGTTGGGGGTTCGGTAATCTGGAATTACATCTGCGAATTCGCGAAGTGCTACGCAAATTCGTGCAGCATCCGGATGACCTAGTGAGATATGTCCGCCACGCTCTTGTGGGTTGCGCGAAGTCAATAAAGTGAATCCCAGATCAGCAAGCCATGCGTCATAGAGCTGAATCATCATCTCGGTGCCAATTGCGGCTTTCTCAGAAATTGCTCCGATTCCAGCTTCTTCGATCATGCCAAATGCACTTTTTATACAACGCAATCCAATTAGAGATGGACTGGCGATTTGGAATCCACGAATACCTTCGGCTTTTTCGAAGTTAGGACCCATTGCAAATTGATCACCTTGAGAGAACCAGCCTTGAATCGGGACTTGAAGTTGCGCCTGTACTTTCTTATTTACATATAACCAGGCAGGAGATCCGGGACCTGAGTTTCCATATTTATAAGTACAACCAACTGCGATATCTACGCCATTTTTATCGAAATCCATTTCAATGGCTCCCGCGGCATGGCTGGCATCCCACAACATAAGAGCGCCATGTTTGCGAGTTAAATCCGTTAAAGATTTAATGTCATTGCGCGCACCTGAGCGATATTGAATAACTTCTAAAGTCACCAGTGCAACATCATCATTTAAGTAAGGAGTGAGAATCTCTGGAGTAATTCTTTCATTTTCGGCAGAGCCATGAGTTTCGTTATCGATAATTACCAGGTTAAGACCATGTTGTTTCGCGAGGCCTTCGAGAATGTAGCGATCTGTTGGAAAATTTGCTGCATCGGTAATTATTGTCTTGCGTCCCGGCCGAGCATTTATCGCGGCAAGTGCTAGTTGGTAGAAATTAACCGATGTTGTGTCACACGCTAGAACTTGTCCAGCAGCAGCTCCAAGTGTTGCGCGACCAATTAGATCTCCAGTTGGCTGAGCTTCATCGACCCAGTGGCCCCATCCAGTTACTACTTCTGGGCCCCACTCATTTTTCATAAAAGAATTAACGGCATCAATTGTCGAAAGCGGAAGTCGACCTAGTGAATTTCCATCTAGATAACAGATATTTGGATCACTAATCACAAATTGTGAGCGAAAACGTGCCAGTGGATCACGAGAATCTAGGTCTAGTGCGAATTGTCGGTCAGTGGCTTTCATAGTTGAAAGGTACGCTCTCCCATCGTGGCGCGCAATCTTGTAAATATCGAAGAGGTCAGTAAAGCCTTTGATATTAGAGCGCTGCTCGAAAGAGTTTCTTTAGGTGTTTCTGAGGGCGAACGCATCGGAATAGTTGGTCGCAATGGCTCAGGAAAAAGCACTTTGATGAAAATTATTGCGGCAGTTGAAAGTCCAGATCAAGGTCGAGTAACAAAATCAAACTCGGTAAAAATTGGTTTACTTTCACAAGTTGATAAAGCAGATCCAAATGCAACTGTCGGTGATGTTGTGCTTGGCGATAAAGCCAAACACGAGTGGGCTAGCGATGCTGGAATCCGCGAAGTCTTTACTGGTCTATTCGGAGGATTTGATGACCATTTATTTGAGAGAACTTTTGGAACTTTATCTGGCGGAGAAAAACGTCGCGTCGGATTGGCAAAGTTATTAATCGATGATTTAGATCTGATTCTTCTTGATGAGCCAACTAACCATTTAGATGTGGAAGGCGTTGCCTGGCTGGCAAGCCATTTAAATAACCGTAGATCTCTGGCCGTATTGGTGATTACTCACGATCGCTGGTTCTTAGATGCTGTTACTGATCGAACCTGGGAAGTCGTTGCCGGCAAAGTGGAAGAGTATGACGGCGGATATTCAGCATTTGTATTGGCAAAAGCAGAACGTGCGCGCCAAGCCAATGCGATGGATGCCAGACGAAACAATTTAATCCGAAAAGAACTTGCGTGGCTACGAAGAGGTGCGCCAGCACGTACCACCAAACCAAAATTTCGCGTTGATGCTGCAAATGTTTTAATCGCAGAAGAACCCGCACCGCGTGATCAAGGCGAGCTCTTAAAGTTTGCGCGCAACCGACTTGGAAATACAGTCTATGAAGCACATCATCTACAAGTGCGAGCGGGTGATAAAGAGCTGATTGATGATCTTTATTGGAATGTTGGGCCAGGTGACCGCATTGGAATTGTCGGAATCAATGGCGCCGGTAAAACCACTTTGATGCGTACTTTAGTCGGGGAAATTCAGCCTTTTGCTGGCAAATTAGTTACTGGCGTGACTGTCAAAGCCGCATTTCTCACACAGCATTTAGATGAATTAAATCCACAGTGGCGAGTTCTTGAGGCAGTTGAAAAAGTTGCAGCGCACATCGAACTCGGAAATGGAAAATCACTTTCCGCATCTCAACTCTGTGAGCGATTAGGTTTCGATAAAGATTCACAATGGACGCCGGTTGGGGATCTCTCTGGTGGCGAAAAACGCAGATTGCAGTTAACCCGCCTATTAATGGATTCTCCGAATGTTTTATTGCTAGATGAGCCAACAAATGATTTCGATATCGAAACCCTTACTGAACTTGAAGATCTATTGGATAGCTATGGTGGAACTCTGGTTGTGATTTCCCACGATCGCTATTTTCTGGAAAGAGTTTGCGATCGCTTTGTTGGTCTACTGGGAGACAAGGCACTGCGTGATTTGCCACGTGGTGTGGATCAATATCTTGAGCAAAGGGCCGCTGCAATGCCAGGTGGGGGAGCAGAAGAGAAAAGCAAAACAATTTCATCTGCGGCAGAGCAACGCCAATTTAAGAAAGATTTAGCGCGCCTGGAAAGGCAGATCGAGAAAGCAAGGGTGCGGATAACCGAATTGGAGCAGGAGCAGTCGGCAGCCGCTTTTGATCCAGCAGAATTATCACGAGTAACAAGAGATCTGGAATCCGCGCGGGTGGAATTTAGCTCTCGCGAGGAAGAATGGCTCGAAGTTACGCTTCTTCTTGAGCCATAAGATAAAATATTTACATGAGCAAAATTTCACACGCCGTAGAATCCATTCTCTTCCGAAGCCGCTTTTTATTGGCTCCGCTATACCTTGGTTTAGTCGGCGCATTGGCGCTTTTGGCTTATCGATTTGTTATTGAGTTTTGGCATTTAGCTGAAAAAACGGCAGATATGTCCGCAAGTGAATTTACCTTGTCACTGTTAGCGCTCTTGGATCTGACGCTGCTGGCAAACTTAATTTTAATGGTGATCTTTGCTGGATATGAAAACTTTGTTTCCCGAATTGATATTGCAACTGAATCTAAAGACCGTCCACACTGGATGGGTACTATCGATTTCAGCGGGCTAAAAATAAAGTTAATCGGTTCATTGGTTGCTATTTCCGTTATTGAACTCCTGAAAGATTTCATCGAGCTAGCAGGTGAAGCCGAAGTTGGAGAAGGAACTATCTGGCGTATCGCAATCCACCTAACCTTCGTAATTTCTGGTGTCTTATTTGCACTGATGGATTGGATTGCAGATAAACGCAAGTTTGACGGCACACATTCTTAGTGAAGTCATCTGCGCTAAATAAGGGCAATACTCGTTTAGATATTCTCGCTGCAATCTCGGGTGTAATGATCGCTGTGCAGGCGCGTGCCAATGGTGAACTCTCTTATCGAATGGGAAACCCAATTGAAGCCGCATTAGTATCTTTCGGTTCCGGGTTAATTATTATTTCCTTAATTTCCATCTTCAGCCCAGCAATTAAAAACGGAGTTAGAAATCTACGTGGTGCCCTTAAGCGTAAAGAAATTCCACCTTGGACTCTCTTTGCCGGAATGCTTGGTGGAAGTTTTGTAGCTGTGCAAACTCAGATAGTTCCAATCATTGGTGTTGCAATTTATTCGGTGGCATCAATTGCCGGCCAGACCGCAACTTCATTATTAGTAGATCGCATCGGCTTAACTGGTGGTGGAAAGAAGCGCATAACTCTTAGGCGTGTAGCGGCTGCTGGAATAACAGTATTAGCAGTACTAATTTCCGTCCTTGATCGCATAGAAGCCAACAACCTTTCAGTCATAGCGGTCTTATTAGGCTGCTTTGCTGGGGCAATTGTGGGCGTGCAACGAGCGCTAAATGGTCAAATTAACGAAAGCACACAACAAAGCTTTACCACTTCTCTGCTTAATTTCATTATGGGAACTAGTTTTCTAGTAATTTTTCTAGCCATCGGCATGTTAATAAATAGAGCCGAGATAGTTTCACTTCCAGCGGGACCATGGTGGATGTATACGGGTGGAACTATCGGAATTATTTACATCGCTTTCACTTCAACGATAGTTCAACATTTGGGTGTATTAACTTTCACGCTAATTAGCGTTGGGGGGCAGTTAGTTGGTTCGTTGTTGATTGACTTCTACTCACCAACTGAAGGTGTGCAGGTAAGCGCCTATTTGGTAACCGGAATTGTTATGACTTATCTTGGCGTTATTGTGGGCGGCGTCGGTAATTTACCAAAGCTGAAATTAGCGAAGCGCTGATAAAGAAGCCCGCAATTGCATATGAGGAACTCTTGACCCAAGGCAGCGTCGCTGCGTAATAACCCGCCAAAGTAATTCCAACACCCCATAAAAGAGCGCCGAGCGTATTTGCGGATAAGAATTTGTAGTAATTCATCTTGGCAGCGCCAGCAATTGGTGGGACGAAAGTACGAATCCAAGGGAAGAAGCGCGCCGCAACAACTGCCCACCAACCAGTTTTGTCATAGAAAGCTTCAGCATTAACAATCATTCGTGCAACTCTGGGTGACTTTCTCTTATCTAGATAGGGGCGCCCAACAACGCGACCAATCACAAATCCAACTTGATCTCCAAAAAAAGCAGCGAGAAAAATGATTGAAACTAAAATAATAATATTTATATTTCCGTGAGCTGCTGCAACTATGCCTGCGCTAAATAGAATCGAATCACCTGGCAAGAAAAAGCCAAAAAGTAAGCCTGTCTCGATAAAAACTATCGCCCCGATAACTAGATAGAAGATAAATGGGGCAAGCGTTGAAAGTTGGGCATCAAAGGATGCGGCTAACTCCATTTAAACGCTCTTTTTAACCGCAGCAGCCACCTTTGTGACCACTTGTGGGTCAAAAACGCTGGGCACTATGAATGAGGCATTTAGTTGAGATGGTGTAACGCATGATGCGATCGCTTCGGCAGCAGCAATTAATAGTTCATCGGTGATCTTATTCGCATTTGCATCCAGTAGACCACGGAAAATACCTGGGAACGCTAAGACATTATTGATCTGATTTGGTTGATCACTTCTACCAGTTGCAACAACAGTTGCATACTTGCGTGCGATCACTGGATCAATTTCGGGATCTGGATTAGCCAGTGCAAAAACAATCGAACCCTTCGCCATTGCTGCGACGTCATTTTCCGTTAAGACATTTGGAGCACTTACTCCAATGAATACATCTGCGCCCTTCATGGCATCTGAGATATTGCCGGTGAAACCTTCAGTCACGCAGCCTTTTATATCGAAGGCAATTATGGTCTTGGCTCCACTCTTGGTGAGCAACCTGGCAATTGCTGTTCCTGCGGCCCCGGCACCACTCATTACGATTCTTACATCACTCAGCTTCTTATTAACTAAATTTAGAGAATTAGTTAATGCGGCTAGTACGACAATTGCAGTTCCGTGTTGATCATCATGAAAAACTGGAATATCCAATAAATCTCGTAAGCGCGCTTCGATTTCAAAGCAGCGTGGCGCAGATATATCTTCTAGGTTTATTCCGCCATAAACGGGGGCGATTAACTGAACTGTGCGAACGATTTCATCAACATCTTGAGTGTCTAAACAAACTGGCCAAGCATCAACGTCAGCAAATCGCTTAAATAGCGCGGCCTTACCTTCCATAACTGGCAAAGCTGCTGCAGGCCCGATATTTCCCAGACCTAAAACTGCAGAACCATCGGTAACAACTGCGACAGTATTTCGCTTCATCGTTAAACGACGCACATCCGATGGATCTTCAACGATTGCTTGGCAGATACGCGCAACACCTGGGGTATATGCACGAGAGAGATCATCACGGGTCTTTAGTGGAACCTTTGATTGAACTTCGAGTTTCCCACCAAGGTGGAGCAAAAAGGTGCGATCGCTAACTTTGCGAACCGTTAATCCGGGATGCGCAGTGAGCGCCGTTGTGATTTCTTGTGCGTGATCTGCATCGATCGTGTCACAAGTTACGTCAATTACAACTTTTCCCGATACCGATTCAACGACATCGAGAGCAGTAATAGTTGCACCAGCGTTTGTAAGTGTGGCAGTGATTAAGGCAACAGGTTGTAGTTCAGGTGATCCTTCAACACGGATTGTGATTCCGTATCCCGGAGAAGTTGATGCCATTTAAACCACACCATAAAGGCGGTCACCAGCATCGCCAAGACCAGGAACGATGTAACCGCGCTCATTTAATTTTTCATCTAAGGCACCAGTTACGAGTGTTATCGGAACTCCAGAATTTGCGAAAGCATCTTCCAAAACTTTTACACCCTCTGGCGCAGACAAAATGCAGATCGCAGTAATGTCATCAGCGCCACGTTCGATAAGGAAGTTAATTGCAGCAACCAACGTGCCACCAGTTGCCAACATTGGATCAAGCACGAAACATTGACGGCCGGCCAAATTCTCTGGCAGGCGATTGGCGTAGGTGCTGGCCTTTAGAGTCTTTTCATCGCGAACCATTCCGAGAAAACCAACCTCGGCAGTTGGAATCAAACGCGTCATTCCTTCGAGCATGCCAAGCCCGGCTCGGAGAATAGGAACCACCACCGGACGTGGATCAGAGAGTTTTAACCCCGTGGTTTGAGTTACAGGAGTCTTAATAGAAACTTTTTCAGTTCGGACATCGCGAGTTGCCTCATAAGCCAGGAGAGTCACTAGCTCTTCCACTAAATGACGAAATGTTGGCGAATCAGTTTTTTCATCGCGCAGAACGGTCAATTTGTGAGTTACCAGCGGGTGGTCGGCGACGTGAACTTTCATGACTCATACCTTACAGGGGTTTCCAACTAGCCCAATGAGTGGGAATATGTCCGATGTGAGCGATGCAATGGTGAACGAGGTAGATATAGCAGTCGCTGCTTGGCACGAAGACGGGCGCTGGAACTTAGCTCTATTGCCTGATGCGCATGATCTACCACACATTATTGATCGTCTTAAATCACAGCAAACAAATGGCGGCGCAATCGCACTCTTAGCAATTGATGAAGAATTCTTTATGGTGATTAGAGTCCTTGGTTCACACATCAGTATGTTTTTAAGTGATGTAACTTGCGCCATAGATTACGAAGTTGCTGCAGACTTCTTAGAGTTATGTGATCTTGATTCTCCGGAAGAAGAAGATGAACCACTTCCAGTCGGACATTTAGATATTTTGGCTGACTTAGGTGTTAATCAGATGGAACTTTCTGCACTCTGTGATGATGCGGAACTTTTCCCTGATGAACAACTCGAAGCAATCGCTGGTCGCTTAGGATTTGCAGAACAATTCTCAGAACTATTGGAGCTCTGAGAATTTCTAATAAGTCAGCAGAATCGCTTATGGATCAAGCGATCGAAATTGCACGCCAGGGGATCGCTACCGGAGATGTTCCAGTCGGTGCCATTGTTATAAATAAAGATGGCGAAATAATTGGGCAAGGTTCAAATGAACGTGAAGCCAACAACGATCCAACAGCGCACGCCGAAATTGTGGCGATTCGAGGCGCTGCATCCGCTATTCAAAATTCACGACTTGATGGATGCACGCTCGTAGTCACGCTAGAACCATGCGCGATGTGTGCAGGTGCGATTGCGCAATCACGCATTTCGAATCTGATATTTGGGGCGTGGGATGAAAAAGCGGGCGCGGTTGGCTCGGTTTGGGACGTTATTCGCGACCCACGCGCACTTCATAAAGTAAATGTGACAGCAGGAATTCGCGAAAGCGAATGCGCAAAGCTGTTAACTGACTTCTTTGAAGGTCAGCGTTAATTAAACAAGCAGTTGGTAAGAAGGATTCAAGATAGTAAGTACACCTTCTTCTTCGCCAACCATTCCTTCTGCGCGAATTTGAGCGCCAACTTCCAAGCCCGCAATCTCACGTCGACCTAAGAAGTGAAGTGTTACTCCACCAGATTGATCCCACACTTCCACCTGCAAAAGTGGCGCAGCACCTTTTGCCGCACTCTTTATCGCAGTAACTTGACCTTGCACTTGCGCACGCTGGCGCCATTGAATCTTTCCAATTGGCGTTAAATCTTCGGCGTAATGGCTCATCGGTTCCGTTGGTTTGATTACACCTTTGACTGGCTTGAATGCTTCAGGTGATGAAACAGATGCTCTTGTGGCAACAGTCTGTGTTTGCACCGTTAATTGTGATCCAGAAGTTATGCGATCTACGTCAAAGGGAACAATTGTTGCAACCACGCGTTGCAATTGCGAAATTGGAGCCGCAATTTCTTCAGCCGTCTGATCGTGTAATAAGCGACCTAAGAAACCCGAATAAGCACGACGTGGCAGCAGGAGAGTTAGTTCAACATCATTTTTCTCTGTCATGCGGATTGCATAATCAACAGCAGCATTTGCTAATCGGCGATCTGGACAATCAATTAATTCAAGTGTTACATCATCGAGTGCATCAGATTTTGCCCAGGCATCCTTGATATCTTCTGCTCTGCGATCATCGATTACAAAGTGAACAGCGCTCAAATTACGAGGTTTCAAGCTTCGCGCATAACGAATTGCGCCAACGGTAGCTAGATCCACGTTATCGACCAAAACTGTCACGTTATGGCGAACAATCGTCGTCGCCCGCTCTTGTTCTTGACGGACCAACAAAGCTTCTTGCTCACGTGTGTATTGACGACGCAAGCGCAAGAAACTTATAACCATAATCGGTGCTGTTACCAGAACCAACCATGCACCTTCAGTAAATTTTACAATCGAGAAAATAATGACGATGGCAAGAGAGACAGATCCTGCAGCAGCATTAATTACTACCTTTATGCGCCACCCTTTTGCCTTTGTGCGCAAAGAATATTTCGTCATACCAAAACCAGCGAGTGTAAATCCAGTAAATACGCCGAGTGCATAGAAGGCAACAAGATGTTCCACCGAACCCGCAGTAATAATTACAAGCAGTAAACCGCCGCCTGCGAGTAAGAGAATTCCGTTTGAGAACGCTAATCGGTGACCACGCTTAGTTAATTGGCGAGGCAAGTAACCATCATTTGCAACGAAGTTGCAGAGCAGTGGAAATGCACTGTAAGTAGTGTTTGCACCAGCAAAGAGAATAAGCATTGTTGCTAGCTGAACCATAATAAACATAAAGGTTCCAAAAGCGCCTTCACCTACCGCCGCCTTAGCAATCTGTGAAATAACAGTCGGTGTTCCCGATTCATATGGCATGGCTTGGATGTGATGTGCAAAATATGAAACTCCGAGAACTAGCATGCCAAGCAAGCAGCTCATGATTACCAAGGTGCGTCTAGCGTTAACGTGCTCGGGAGTCTTAAATAGCGCAACACCATCTGAAATTGCTTCTAGGCCAGTGAGGGAAGATCCACCGTTAGCAAATGCGCGAAGCAGAATAAATATCGCAGCACCCGTCAGCAAACCTTGTTCTTGCCCGAGTTCAACTGCACCCGGAAGATCGGTAGCAAGAGTTGGCAAAGTTCCTTGAGATAAGCGCCAGAATCCCATTCCGAAAACAATCAACATGCAACCGATAAAGAAGTAAGTTGGAAATGCGAAAGCTTTTCCCGCTTCTTTTACGCCACGTAGGTTTCCGTAAGTTAAAAGAATAATCACCGCAAAAATCATTGGCATCTTCCATGGTGATAAAGATGGAAAAGTAGAAATGATCGCCGCAACGCCGGCTGCTGATTGAATCGCAAGCGTGACGATGTAATCAAGTATCAGTGCAACTGCTGCGATCTGTGCGGTTACTGGTCCGAAGTTATCGCGCGAGACGATGTATGCGCCACCTGTTTTTGTGTAAACATCAATAACGTTGCGATAAGAAAGTGTGATTAAAACTAAAATTGCCAATACAACTGCAGTCATTGGCATCAAGATTGCAAAGGCAGCAAGACCAAATGCTGGCAACAACGCGATCAAAATTTGTTCGCTGCCGTAGGCCGAAGATGAAATACAGTCAGATGAGAGAATTCCGAGGGCATAGCGCTTTGATAAACGTTGGTGACCTAATGAGTGCCTATTTAGCGCACCGCCTAGAAATGCTCGCTTGATCTTGTAGCTAAGCGGATCCTTGAGGTGGGCGCTTTCTTGCATTGCAACAGGCTGCGGCGCACCATCTGTCCACGACTTTGGCACACAAACTCCTTCATTCTTAAAGACTGGCGCGTAAAACCACTCGGCCAGTATGCTCATCTTATGCGCACTCAGTTATATATAGAGGGTAAATGGATCGATGGAAACGGGACCGTGGATGTAATTGATCCAAGTGATGGCTCGGTAATTGCCAAAGTCGCCACCGCCGGAGACGCCGAAGTTGAGGCCGCCCTTGCCGCCGCTGATCGGGCTGCACCTTCCTGGGCTAAAACGGCACCGCGTGTTCGCGGAGAAATTCTGCGCAAGGCATTTGAGTTAATGACGCAAGAGGCAGATTATTTAGCCGAATTGATTTCCAAAGAAAATGGAAAGGCGTTGCCTGATGCAAGAGGCGAAGTTGCCTATGCTGCGGAATTTTTTCGTTGGTTCTCTGAAGAAGCAGTTCGCGTCAGTGGAGATTTCCGAATGGCGCCAAGTGGTGACAAGCGAATTCTCGTAACCCACCAACCAGTTGGTCTTTCTCTTCTCATTACCCCTTGGAACTTTCCAGCGGGCATGGTCACGCGCAAGATCGGACCAGCAATTGCTGCGGGTTGCACCATGATTTTAAAGCCAGCGGGGGAAACCCCACTTACTGCGCTCGCAATCGTGGACATTCTTGATCGCGCCGGAGTTCCAAAGGGTGTAGTCAATTTAATTCTGCCAACTCCAACCGGCCCTGCAGTTGCCAAGATGCTCCACGATAAGAGAGTTAAGAATATTTCATTCACCGGTTCGACCCAAGTTGGTCGCATCATCCTGAAAGAGGCGGCTGACAATATTATTCGCTGCTCAATGGAGCTCGGCGGAAATGCACCATTTTTAGTTATGGATGATGCCAATATTGATGAAGCAGTAAAAGGTTTGATGCTCGCTAAATTGCGTAATGGTGGCGCAGCCTGCACCGCAGCAAATCGCATTTATGTGCAACGCCCAGTTGCAAAAGAGTTTACGGAAAAGTTTGTAGCAGCAATGAGCGCATTTGTTATGGGTCGCGGTCGCGATGCCGGTGTTCAGTTAGGTGCAAGCGTTTCGGTTAAAGAACGAAATAAAATTGCGGAGTTAGTGGATAGCTCAGTTAAGGCTGGCGCCAAATTATTAACTGGCGGCAAGACACCTGATGGTCCCGGAGCCTTTTATCCAGCAACAGTTCTGGAAGTAGATAAAAAGGCCGATATTTTAAATCACGAAATCTTCGGCCCGGTTGCCCCAATCGTAATTTTCGATACTGATGCCCAAGCTATTGAATTGGCTAATGATGCCGAATACGGTCTTATTAGTTATGTCTTTTCGGAAAACTTAAAGCGCGCGATTCAGTTATCTGAAGCAATTGAATCTGGAATGGTTGCAATCAACCGTGGGCTTATCTCAGATCCGGCTGCACCTTTCGGCGGCGTTAAGCAATCTGGAATTGGTCGCGAAGGCGGCTTTGAAGGTATTCACGAATTCCTTGAGACCAAATACATTGGGGTCGAGATTTAACTTTCGCGCTTGATTGAACCTGCGGAGGATGAGTCATTTATCCTCTTCAGCCTGGGTAATTCCCCATTTACTCTTTCAGCAACTAAGGCGACTGTAACCGCACTACTTGTAGCGATAATTGGTAAGTTTATTGAAAAAACGTCACTGACTTTGACTTGCGAACGAAATTAGAGAGTATCAGCTCATCTACTTTTGTATTGAAAGAATTTATTTGATATCGATTGATTGAAAGAATCCGAAGCTACAAGCGTTGCCGAAGCAGATTTCTTCTTAACTAAATTTGTAATTTGAATTTGCTCGCCGTCGATTTTTGCAACACAGTTAACGGCAACTATTTGATACTTTATTTTCGGGAGTTTAGTAAATCTAAAAATATAGTTTCCATTTGTTGACTTGACCAGACTTACTCTTGGCTTGACTAGTAGTGGTGGCGCGGCTGACTTAACTGTGGTTACCACTCCCTCCGAAATTTGACCAAAGGCATCGGTAATCTTGATAGTTACATCCACGCTTTGATCAGGATTAAGATCTGAAATTTCAACGTCATCTCCAAGAACCAATACATCACCCGCTGAAGCGCTGACATCGTAGTAATATCCATCAGCATTGAGTTCATCGAAAGTAATCTTGACTGAATCCAAATCAGCATCAGTATTTACTGCAATTGGAAGAATCGGCGGTTTTGGAAGGCTGGTCTTAGCTATGTCAATAAAGCTTATTGACTGTCCATCTGAAGAGCGGCAAGAACCAGATAGTTTCACTTCCGTTACAGGTTTCACCTTTGAAACGGTGACAGAGCCATCACCTTTCATTCCATTTGAACTCACAGTGCCTGCGTTTGCAGAATATGTACAAGTGAGATCGTAATCAAGATCATATTTAAATACTATTTGAGAATCTGTAGCAGTCGCATTTTGTAATCCGGGGCGAGTTAAGGTTCCAGGCGCTTGAATAGTCAAAGTGGCAAGGCTTTGCAGTGGATTTACCATTTTTACTTTAGAGACGGGAGTTGAATTGACTGAACTTGAACCATAGGCATTTGAATAGTCTGTTCTTCTCTGCTTAGGCTGTGACTGGCAATCTTGATTATCGCTAGAACTTATATCTCTGATAGTTCCTGAACACGAAGTGGCGTAAACCGACAATTGACGCATTACATAAACCCCAGGTTCGGAGGTTCTAGTGCTCTTACAGGTCACCGTCACGCCTATCATTTGGTTCACAAACGGCGTAGTTCCGAGATCCTTTACATAACACGAAGCCCCGCCTTTGTTGTAGGTCGCTTTATCAGCCCAATTTCCAAATACTTGATTGATATTTGCTCCCTTTCCATCAATATCCATAGTCATATCAAAGCTATCTCCTGCTTTGATAACAGTTGTTGATACCTTTACATTTGAAATTTCAGGCGCGGCAATGGCAACAGCTGAATCATTCGATACATTTATCTTGATCGCTGAGATATCAGCTTGTTGTACTGCTCCGGAAGCTGGTTGCCCCCAAGTATTTTGTCCGGGCATGTTCACTATAGAAACTAGGCGATTGAATACTGCAGTCGAGTTAGTTGGATTTGGATCCGTGCCCCATGGAGTAGATAAATCTATTCCTGCGTATCCGGCAATTTCAACTTTTGAAACAGTCCACGTTCCAGCTGGCCAATCGGAGCCGACTTCAAAATCAAATGTGCTATCAATTCTTTTTGTATCAGGCCCACTAATACTTGAGTCATACTTAGATAAAAGCTTATAGACCTCAATTCCCTCTTGTTGGTTTCGCAAGAAGACCCAAATTGTATTTATTTTTCCAGAGTTGCTAGCAATTACACGAATAGAAATTTTATCTCCAACTTTCCGGTCGGCCGGAGTTGTCATTTCAATTTTTTCTAACTGAGGTTGCGTAACTGCAGGTGTTAATCCATCAGGCAACACGGTAAAAGAAATTGAATCCAAATTGTCAGTCCAAGAGGTTTGACTTTGACCATTTGTACAACTCAAGCTCACACCTTGGACCGCGTACTTCCCAGGAGATGCTTCAGCGGTAATCTTCAGTGGAATTTTAAAAGGCCCTTTTGGGGAAGTTTTGCCCGAAACTTTGCCATTAATTCCGGGAGTATTTGCTATCTGATAGATACCGGTGGGATCGATAAAGGAGACGTAAATCTGATTAATTGCGCCACTAGTGCAGGCTGCGTCAACATCCCAATAAACAGTCTCTCCTACGCTGTAAGAATTCTTATCAATGCTCACTGAATAAATTACATTTCCCGCATGAGATTGAGATGGCGTAATCACCGAAAGAAGTAGACCCAATAGGGACCCCGTGGTGAGATGCTTATTCACAGCAGAAGTCTACGAGATTAAATGAATTTTGAGCAGGGTCAATTTCAATGTGAGCGCGGAGGATGAGGGATTTATCCCCTTCAACCCGGGTAATTCCCCGTTCTTTAGGTAAACGGGTCGCAAGTAGCAAGTTAGCACCGTGTTATCTTGCATTCTCCCTCAGTCGGCTAAATTCACCTAGTTGTAACATCCCCCTTTTCGAGTTCCACCCCTGGTGGTATTTTATTGGGATGAGAAAAATCATCGCCCTCATCCTCATCGGATCACTTTCACTTGTTGGAATTGGATTTGCGCAGGCTGCAAACCCGAAAGCTGGGACAAAGTGTGCGACAGCAAATCAAAAGGTGACATATTCTGGAAAAACATTTACCTGCGTTAAAAAGGGTAAATCCCTGGTCTGGGATGCAGGTGTACCTGTTGCAAAGCCAGCTGCAGGTAAGACAGTCTCTGAAGGTTTTCTCTGCACTGAAGGAAGTGCGCCCGCAAAAGATGCTAAAGGAAACTCTCTCTATTGCACTAAAGGTGGAGATGGAAAGAGTTCATGGCGTCCGCGGAGTCAGCAAGGTTCTGGTGGAGGCTCTGGTTCCGGTGGTGGTTCTGGTGGAGGCTCTGGTTCCGGTGGTGGTTCTGGTGGAGGCTCTGGTTCCGGTGGTGGAGGAAACACTCAGAACGCCGGATTTAAGTTAGGCCAACTCGGTGCAAGTTGCAGTAAGAATGGTGAAATTGCATGGAATGGATTGATGGCTGCAATTTGTAAGAACGGAAAAGTCAGTTATCTCTTAGCAGCCGATGCACCAAAGACACCTGCAGGTGGTTTCACATCTCGTCCTGAGTGGTATCCAACACTTGCACAAATTCTCGGTGGACCAGGCGCTACAGAACCAACATGCGCGCCATCCTCAATTTCTTTTACATCTCCTGTTCTCCCGCTCGACCAATTAGCACCAGCAATTCCTTACGGAATGATGGTTGGTGGACACGTAACACCTATTGACCACGCGTACCTCGGGATCAAAGCACTCGCTAAGCCGGCTTCACAATTAACAGCTTCAGATTATGTTCCAGTTACCGCACCTGCTGATGGAACTATTACTGAGGTTTCTAATCTCGGTTCTCCTAATTCATATCGCGTTGTTATTAATCATGGGTGCAATCTTTGGTCTGTCTACATGGTGATGAATAAAGTAACTGGTGTGTTGGCTTCGCTTGCAGCACAGGCTGCAACATCGGGTTATTTGAAGGCGAATGTAAAAGTTAAAGCTGGTGATGAGTTTGGGCGCCAAGCGGAGACGATGCTTGATTTCAACATATTTGATGGAACACAGTGGCTACCTGGATTCCAAAACATTCAGTCTTATTTGACGTTGGATACATGGAAGCCATACACGGCTGACTATCTCCCATTCTTTACTCCATCAATTCGTTCAGCGATGGAAGCCCAGCTACAGAAGACAAGTTCTCCACGTGTTGGAAAAATCGATCACGACATTGCAGGAACTGCATCAGGTAACTGGTTCTTAGCTGGAACAAACGGATATGCCGGGCGCCTCAATAGCGATTACGAAAATGCAACAGCAATGTTGGGTTCAGGATCTGTTCCAGGAAAAAATGATTACTCGTGGAGCCACTTAGCAATCGCACCGCATCAAGTAGATACCAAGGCCTGGGTCTTTTCTTCAGGTTGGTGGAAAGATCCAAAGGGTGATGCTGATCAAGCAGTCCTCGTAGTTGGTCCCGGCCAAGTTGCACCAGATAAACTCACATCAGCGAGTGGCATGGTTGTCTACAAACTTGCACAAATTTCTTACACGCCGCCTGCAGGAGTTACACCTAACCCACCAGGAAGTATGGCGCCTTGGCCTGTTGGTTACACAGTCGTCACCGGGGATTCGAGTAAAGGAGTCGTTGCACTCCAAGTTAATGCTGATGGATCTTTGAGTCTTGAGTTAAACACAACGCTCTCCAATCCTGCATCCTTGACGGCATTTACTACTGCAAAGAGAATCTATAACCGATAGTTCTCGGGGAGTTACCCGTTTCTGAGCGGAGGATGTCCGAGCTTGTGACGTGTAGATAAGGCAGGGGTTCCTCGGGAATAAGCGATTCGGAAATAAGTGAATCAGTCGAAGCGAGTGAAACGAGCGGAGGATGAGGGATTTGAACCCTCGAAAGGTTGCCCTTTACACGCTTTCCAAGCGTGCGCACTCGGCCGCTATGCGAATCCTCCTGGCGGGATCGCTCCCGACTGGCTAAGGGTATAGGTGTAATAACTATGCTTACGCCAGATCCCTCACGCGGCATTACCGCGCTGAACTCCCCCAGGGTAGGAATACAGCAAGGGTAGGCGTGCTCTGATGGGTGCGTGAGGGGTCCTTTATATAGTGAAGGTCAGTGTTTTGTAATAGGTTGTAAATATTGTTGCGCAGAAGAGAGGAGTGAATATGTCACTCGCGTTGTATAGAAAATATCGTCCATCGGTATTTGCAGATGTGATCGGACAAGAGCACGTCACCGTTCCGCTTTCTAATGCACTCACTTCTGGAAAAACACACCACGCATATTTATTTAGTGGACCACGTGGTTGCGGAAAAACTTCTAGCGCTCGCATCATGGCGCGCTCACTTAACTGCGAAAAAGGCCCAACCCCAACTCCTTGTGGCCTTTGCCAATCTTGTAAAGATTTAGTTGCAAATGGACCGGGTTCACTCGATGTTATCGAACTCGATGCTGCAACACACGGCTTAGTCGATGATGCGCGCGATCTGCGCGATAAAGCGTTCTTTGCACCCGTACAAAGCCGTTACAAAATTTACATAATCGATGAAGCCCACCAACTTGGACCAGGAGCCGCCAACGCGCTTTTGAAAGTTGTTGAAGAACCACCTCCCCACGTAATTTTTATCTTCGCTACAACCGAACCAGAAAAATTAATCTCAACTATTCGCTCTCGCACACATCACTACCCATTCCGACTTGTTCCGCCAAGCATCTTGGCAGAACACCTGGAAAAGATATGTAAAGAAGAAGGCGCCACTGTTGCTAAGGGCGTTATTCCTTTGGCGGTGCGCGCAAGTGGTGGATCAGTTCGTGACGCACTTTCCGTGCTTGGACAACTCCTTGCAGGTGCCGGTTCAGATGGAGTCAACTACGAGATTGCAATTCAGTTACTTGGATTCACTGATGGTGCACTTCTAGATGATGCCGTTGACGCACTTGCTGCGCGCGATGGTGCAACGTTGTTTAGAACCGTTGACCGAGTTGTCGAATCAGGACACGATCCCCGCAGATTTGCCGGTGATTTCCTAGAGCGTCTGCGCGATTTAATGATCGTTGACGCACTTGCTGCAACGAACGCCAATTCAATTCTGCGCGAACTTCCCGATGATCAACTCGAACGCATGCGCACACAAGCAGCCAACATAGGCGCTGCAAACTTGTCACGTTGCGCCGACATTGCAGCAGAAGGTTTAACGCAAATGCGCGGTGCAACTGCGCCACGATTAATTCTCGAACTCATTTGTGGACGCATGTTGTTGCCAGGTGGGGATAACACCGAAGCTGGAATGCTCTCGCGTATCGAACGTTTGGAGCGCGTTGAAAACATAACCACCGTCGCAACGCCAGCCCCAGCAAAAGCCACGGCGCCAACACCAACTAAAACGGTTGCAGATCCCGCACCAAAAGCTGCCGCAAAACCAGAGCCAGTTGTTGTGGCTGAAAAGGAGGCAGTAGTAGAAGAAATTAAAGAAGTACCTCCAAAATCTTCAAAGGCTGCTTCCAGTCAGCCAATAGATATCGCGGGACTGCGTCGCCTGTGGCCGGATGTGATCGAAAATGTTAAGAAGCGTCGTCGCCTAACGTGGTCGCTCCTTTCAGCCTCTGCACAAATAGTTGCAGTAGATGAGAAGCTCATAACAATTGGAATTGTTAATGCCGGCGCTCGTGACTCTTTCGTTCGCTCTGAGTCAGAGGAAATTTTGCGCCAAGCATTTATTGAAATTGTCGGGATCGATCGCAAGATCGAAGTTGTAGTTGATGCATCTATTGATATAACTTCAACCCCCGAAGCTCGCGCAGTTCGAAAAGATGAAGCGCCTTCAGATAAGAATTTGTTATCAGGTGCTGCTTTGCTTGCCGCAGAACTTGGTGGCACGGTAATTAAAGAAAAGAATAAGGGTTGATGAGTACTGGCATGTATGAAGGTGCGATCCAAGATCTCATCGACGCTCTGGGTCGCTTGCCTGGCATTGGACCAAAGAGCGCGCAGCGAATCGCCTTTCACATTCTGCAATCTGATGGCGATGCCGCAATTAATTTAGTTGATGCAATTCGCACCGTTAAGGAACGCGTTAGATTCTGCGATCAATGTGGCAACGTTTCTGAAGAAACCGAATGTCGCATCTGTCGCGATCCCCGGCGCGATCCTTCACAAATTTGTGTGGTTGAAGAAAGCAAAGATGTAATCGCAATTGAGCGCACTCGCGAATTCCGCGGCAAGTATCATGTGCTTGGTGGAGCGATTAGTCCGATCGATGGCATTGGGCCAGATCAACTGCGCATTCGCGAACTAATGGTTCGTTTAGCTGATTCAAATATCACTGAAGTTATTTTGGCCACCGACCCCAACCTGGAAGGTGAAGCAACCGCTACTTATTTGGCACGGCTGATTAAGCCACTTGGCATTAACGTTTCCAGGTTGGCCAGCGGGCTGCCGGTTGGTGGGGACCTTGAATATGCCGATGAAGTTACCTTGGGTCGCGCATTTGAAGGTCGCCGTACCGTAGAAGGCTAAACGTCTCACTATATGAACGCTGATTCATCTCATTAAATGAGATTTCCCATAATTAGGTGGCTCGAAGGTCAAAATTGCTTCACTATTGACCCATGGGGCTAATCGTTCAGAAATACGGCGGATCTTCGGTGGCCGATGCCGAAGGGATGAAGCGCGTTGCTGCCCGAATCGTTGCGGCCAAGAAAGATGGCAACCAGGTCGTTGTCGTCGTTAGCGCCATGGGTGACACCACTGATGAGCTAATAGATCTGGCGAATGCGGTCACCCCGATTCCAGGTGGGCGCGAACTAGATATGTTGCTAACTGCTGGTGAGCGAATTTCTATGGCGCTACTTGCAATGGCAATTTCAAATTTAGGCCATGAAGCTCGTTCATTTACCGGTTCGCAAGCTGGAGTGATTACAGATTCAGCTCACGGTCGCGCTCGCATCATTGATGTGACACCTGGTCGAATTCAAGAAGCGCTCGCCGATGGCGCAATTGCGATCGTTGCTGGCTTCCAAGGAATTTCGCAAGATACAAAGGACATAACAACTCTTGGTCGCGGGGGTTCAGATACAACTGCAGTTGCACTAGCTGCCGCACTCGATGCCGATGTCTGTGAAATCTACACAGACGTTGACGGTGTATTTAGCGCCGATCCTCGTGTTGTTCCAACAGCGCGCAAATTAAAATCTGTCACATATGAAGAAATGTTAGAACTCGCAGCCGCTGGTGCAAAAGTTCTGCACTTGCGTTGCGTTGAGTATGCCCGTCGTTACAACTTACCTATTCATGTACGTTCATCATTTTCACCAAACGAAGGAACCTGGGTGGTTGAAAACCATCCCGAAGGAGGAAACATGGAGCAAGCCATCATCTCGGGAATCGCACACGATAAAACCGAGGCAAAAGTAACTATCGTTGGCGTTCCGGACCGCACTGGTATCGCAGCCCGCATCTTCGAAGCGATTGCCGATGCCGATATCAACATCGACATGATCGTGCAAAACGTTTCTGCAGCAGCCACTGGGCTTACTGATATTTCATTTACAGTTCCAAAGGCTGAAGGCGCCAATGCAACTTCTGTATTGAAACGAATTCAAGGTGAAGTCGGTTTTGCCTCTATTCAATACGATGATTCAATCGGCAAACTTTCACTTGTTGGTGCTGGAATGCGCTCACATCCTGGTGTGACAGCGACATTCTTCGCTGCCATGGCTGAAGCAGGCTTAAATATTGAAATGATTTCAACTTCAGAAATTCGAATCTCAATTATTTGCCGCGAAAGTGACCTAGAAAAGGGCGTTCGCGCAGCGCATACAGCATTTGGATTAGATGCAGATCAAGTAGAAGCAGTTGTTTATGGAGGATCGGGACGATGACAAAAAAAGCTAAGAGCGAGAAGAAGCTTCCATCTCTTGCAGTAGTCGGTGCAACGGGTGCGGTCGGCACCGTCATGCTCGATATTTTGAGCAAGCGCAAGAATGTGTACGGCGAGATTCGCTTGATCGCATCTGCGCGTAGCGCTGGCAAGAAGTTGATGTGCCGTGGTGAAGAGCTAACAGTTGTTGCACTCTCACCTGAGGCATTCGATGGAATTGATATTGCAATGTTTGATGTTCCAGATGAAATCTCTGCCGAATGGGCGCCCATTGCGGCCAAGCGCGGCGCAGTCGTTGTCGATAACTCCGGAGCATTTCGTATGGATAAGAAAGTTCCATTGGTTGTGCCAGAAGTAAATCCAAAAGATATTAAGAAGCGTCCTAAGGGGATTATCTCTAATCCAAACTGCACAACACTTTCGATGATCGTTGCTATGGGAGCACTTGATAAGAAGTTCGGCCTAAAAGAACTTGTTGTATCTTCCTATCAAGCAGCATCAGGTGCCGGTCAATCCGGAATCGATGCGCTGCACGATCAGATTTCAAAGGTTGCTGGCAAAGGTTTAGGCGATGTCACCGGTGATCTGCGCACTGTCATTAAGGACCTCGGTCCATTCCCAGCACCCCTTGCAATGAACGTTGTTCCATGGGCGGGTTCACTTAAAGAGGCGGGCTATTCATCTGAAGAACTAAAGGTTCGCAATGAATCTCGGAAGATTCTTGGTATGCCAAAACTTAAGGTCGCAGTTACTTGTGTTCGTGTGCCAGTGATTACAACTCATTCACTAACAGTGCATGCAGTGTTTTCAAAGGTGATAACTCGTAAAGCTGCACAATCTGCTCTTAAAAAGGCCGAAGGTGTTCTCCTATATGACAATCCAGAGAAGAAGGAATTCCCAACTCCGGCCGATGTTGTAGGAACTGATCCAACGTGGGTTGGTCGCGTGCGCCAGTCTTTGGATAATCCAAAAGCGATTGATTTATTTGTGTGTGGCGATAACTTGCGCAAGGGTGCAGCGTTAAATACTGCACAAATTGCAGAGCTTGTTGCTGCTGAATTCACTCGCTAATTCCGTAACTCCTCGCATGTAGACTCCACTGCATGACAATCGTTGTCGCAGGCGCCACCGGTCTAGCTGGTTCGGCTATTGCCCGCGCCTACGAAAAGGCTGGCGAAGAAGTAATTGGCATTAATCGCAGCGTCTGCGATCTATTGGACCGCGAAGCAACGATTGCATTTCTTAAGAAAGCTAAGCCTGCAATTGTTGTAGATGCTGCGGCAAAGGTCGGTGGCATAGGCGCCAATAACGCCTTTCCCGTTGAGTTCTTGGCCGATAACGTTCGAATTCAAAGTAATTTAATAGAAGCAGCCCATGCTGCAGATGTTGAAAAATTTATATTTCTGGGATCAAGTTGCATCTATCCGCGCAATTGCGCACAGCCAATCAAAGAAGAGTATTTACTTACAGGACCGCTTGAAGAAACTAATTCGGCATATGCGATCGCCAAGATCGCGGGTATCGAATTAATCAAATCTTTCCGTAAAGAGTATGGTCGCAAGTGGATTTCATTGATGCCAACAAATCTTTATGGTCCACGCGATAACTTTGAGCTTCAGGGATCGCATGTTCTGCCAGCATTCATTCGCCGTTTCGTAGAAGCGAAAGCCGAAGGCCGCGCTAAAGAAACTTTGTGGGGTACTGGCTCACCAATGCGCGAATTTCTTCACGTCGACGATCTTGCAAGTGCAATTGTTCTCGCAGGTGCAAAATATGATTCACCAATTCATATGAATATCGGCAGTGGCGAAGACCTAACAATTAAAGCTCTAGCCGAACTCGTTGCAGAAGCAGCAGGATTTAAGGGAGAAATTGCCTGGGATTCAACAAAACCCGATGGAACACCGCGCAAGGTTCTTGATGTTACAAAGGTTAAATCGCTAGGTTGGGAGCCTTCGATCTCACTTAAAGAAGGAATCACTTCAACCATCGAGTGGTATATCGATGCAACTGCAAAGGGAGTAAGTCGACGATGAGTAGAAAAGTTGCTTTTATAACTGGAGTTACCGGTCAAGACGGTTCATACCTTGCAGAATTCTTGCTCGCTAAGGGTTATGAAGTACACGGACTTATCCGTAGATCATCGACTTTTAATACATCTCGTATCGACCATATCTATGAGGATCCTCATGCCAAGAACCCAAAGCTCTTCCTGCACTACGGTGATTTAATTGATGGCGTTGGCTTAACCAATTTAATTCGCGAGATTAAACCGACTGAGGTTTATAACTTGGGCGCTCAGTCACATGTTCAAGTTTCATTCACTATGCCGCAATACACCGGTCAAGTGGACGCGGTTGGCGTAGTTGGTTTACTTGAGGCGATCCGCTCAGCCGATATTGATACGCGTTTCTATCAAGCTTCAACTTCTGAACTCTATGGTTCAACCCCGCCACCACAGAACGAACTTTCTATGTTCCGCCCGCAATCACCATATGCCGCCGCCAAATTGATGGCTTATTGGTGCACAGTTAACTACCGCGATGGTTATGGAATGCATGCCACAAACGGAATCTTGTTCAACCACGAATCACCACGACGTGGTGAAACTTTCGTAACTCGCAAGATCACACGTGCTGTCGCTGCAATTAAAGCTGGCAAGCAAGACAAGGTATTTCTTGGAAATCTCACCGCTGTTCGCGACTGGGGATATGCAAAGGAATATGTTGAATCAATGTGGCTGATGCTGCAAGAAGATAAGCCATCTGATTATGTTGTTGCCACTGGGGTCGGTGCAACAGTGAAAGACTTTGCAGAAGCAGCATTTTCACGCGCTGGTTTAAATTGGCAAGACCATGTTGAAACCGATAAGAAATACATACGTCCAACTGAAGTTGATGCGCTGATCGGTGATCCATCAAAGGTTGAAAAAGCCTTAGGTTGGAAGGCTAAAACTCACTGGAAAGAGTTAGCTGAACTTATGGTTGACGCTGATATTGCGGGGCTGAAGTAAGAGTTACCAAACTTACTTCTGGAGGACTAGCAACACGAATTCTGGCAAAGGGACTCGTTCCCATTCCTGCAGAAACATGTAAGTAAGGCTCACTGCCAAATTTAGTTAAGCCACGTGCCCGCCAAGTTGGTAAATCACAATTCGTTGTTAGTGCACGTGAACCACCAGGCAGTGGAAATCGAACTTGTCCGCCATGTGTGTGGCCAGCAAAGATTGCATCTAATCCATCTTTAGCCATGCCTTCTAAAATTCTTAAGTAAGGCGCATGAGTCACACCGATCGCGATGTCACAAGGCCCAGGTTTACCTGCAACGAGTGAGTAATCATCGAATTCCAAATGCGCGTCATCAGTGCCACGTGTTTCGATAGTCGTATCGTTAATTTTAATGGTGGCGCGTGAGCGATTGAGATTTATCCATCCTCGAGATTGCAGGCCGCTATCTAGATCAGGCCATGGCAGATCATCACCATGTTTACGTTTGCCATGATTTGGCAGTAAATATTTAAGTGGGTTCTTTGGCTTAGGTGCGTAATAGTCATTAGAACCAAAGACAAAGAGGCCGGGCAAATTTAACAATTCATCGAGAGCACCCAGGGCAACGGGAACAGCCTGCATGTGGGCCAGAAAATCACCGGTTGAGATAACTAAATCAGGGGCCAGATCGATAAATGATTTGATATCTGAGATCTCGGTTTTGCGAGCAGGGGTTAAATGCAGATCAGAAAAGTGCAGAATCCGAATTGGTGCGTGGCCAGCGGGCAAGATGGGTATCTGGGCCTGGCGAAGTTGATAACTCATTGCATGAGAAGATACAGCCATGGGACTGAAAGAGACACTTAAGAGCGACTTAACTGAGGCAATTCGCAGCAGTGACAAGGTTGTATCGGGCACTATCCGCATGGTGCTCACTGCAATCACGACTGAAGAAGTAGCCGGAAAAGAAGCGCGCACACTTTCCGAAGATGAAATCATTACCGTCTTATCGCGCGAGGCTAAGAAGCGCCGCGAAGCCGCGGAAGAGTTTGCTAAAGGTAATCGCCCTGAAAAGGCTGCGGAAGAAAAGGCAGAGGGTGAAGTAATCGCTAAATATTTGCCCGCTCAACTTTCTGAAGATGATGTTAAGAAACTTATCGCTGCCGCGATTGCATCAACTGGAGCTGCAGGCCCTGCCGATATGGGCAAAGTTATGGGAGCAATTAAGCCGCAGATCGCTGGCAAAGCAGATGGTTCACTCGTTTCAACACTCGTCAAAGCAGCACTAGCCGGAGGAAACTAATGAAATTCGAATATGCCACAGTTCCACTTCTCTCACATGCAACAAAGCAAATTCTTGATACTTGGGGTTCTGATGGATGGGAACTCGTCACCGTTATTCCGGCACCGGGCGGGGAACAACTCGTTGCTTACATGAAGCGCGAGGTTAAATAATTATGTCTGTAGATGTTCGCGCAAAGTTGGCTGAAAAAGGCTTAACTCTTCCCATTGCTGCAAAGCCAGTTGCTGCCTATGTCCCAGCAACTCGTACTGGAAAAATTGTCTTTACTGCAGGACAACTTCCGCTAGTGGATGGCGCAATGGCTGATACCGGCAAAGTTGGAGATGCAATTACGCAGGAGCGCGCTAAAGAACTAGCTGAAATATGTGCACTTAACTGTTTAGCAGCGGTTGAACTCGTTGCTCCAGTTGACTCAATTGTTAAAGTTGTTCGCGTAGTTTGTTATGTAAATGGAGCGCCTGGTTTTACAAGTCAGCCATTTGTAGCAAACGGAGCCTCTGAACTCTTTATGCATATTTGGGGAGATGCTGGGATTGCCGCACGTAGCGCAATTGGTGTTGCAGAACTTCCTTTGAACTCACCGGTTGAAATCGAACTAACCGTTGAAGTTGCCTAATTAGCGAGAGCGCTTACCTAAACGCTCGATATCGGTAATTAGTACAGAACGGCCATCAAGTTTGAGCCATCCGCGACCTGCAAAATCGGCGAGTGCCTTATTTACTGTCTCACGTGATGCGCCGACTAATTGCGCCAACTCTTCTTGAGTTAAGTCATGGTTTACCAACAAGCCTTCGGCGGTTGTCTTTCCGAAGCGATCGCCAAGGTCGATTAGCGCTTTAGCAACACGACCCGGAACATCTGAGAAAACCAAGTCACCGACCGCTTCATTTGTGCGGCGCAGGCGTTGTGACAAGCGAGTTAAGAGTTGTAGCGAAACTTCTGGGTTTTGCTTAAGCCAAGGGATAACTTTTTCATGGCTCAGTGAGAGCAATCTGGCATCCGTTACTGCTGTGGCAGTTGAGGTACGTGGACCTGGATCGAAGAGCGAGAGTTCGCCAAACATTTCACCCGGTCCAAGAATTGAAAGTAAGTTTTCGCGACCATCACCGCTAGATGTTCCAAGCTTTAACTTGCCATCGACGATTACATATAGATGTTCGCCGTCATCGCCCTCTTTAAAGAGGATTCCACCCTTGGCGATCTTTACCGTGTCCATCGATGAGCGCAATGAGACTGCGGCTTCTTCGTCGAGGGCTGTAAAGAGCGGGGCTCTGCGTACGACTTCTTCTTCTGGGGTCACATCGGTAGTTTACTCGCATGGCTTCAGATAGCGAAACTCGCAAGAACGCACGGGCCATTTATCGAGTATTGAGCAAGAAATATCCCAATGTTCGCTGCGAATTGGATTTTTCAAATCCGCTGGAGTTAACCATTGCCACAGTTTTATCTGCGCAATGTACGGATAAGCGAGTCAATCAAGTTACACCTGCGCTCTTTAAACGATATAAAAACGTGAGGGCATATGCCAAAGCACCGCTGGCAGACATTGAAGATCTGATTTACACAACTGGATTTTTCCGTGCCAAGGCTCGGCATATCCAAGGGTTGGCAATAAAAATTATTGAAGATTTTGAAGGCGAAGTTCCAGATACTTTGCAAGAGTTAATTACTTTGCCCGGTGTTGGTAGAAAGACTGCCAATGTTGTCCTTGGACATGCATTCGACACTCCGGGAATTACCGTTGATACACATTTCGGTCGGCTTTCACGTCGCTTTGAATGGACCACCTCGCAAGATCCCGTAAAAGTGGAATTCGAAGTGGGAGAGTTAATACCTCAAAAGGAATGGACTAACTTGTCACAACGCATGATCTGGCATGGGCGAAGAATTTGTCATTCACGTAAACCAGCCTGTGGAGCGTGCCCACTTGCAAATATTTGTCCATCCTTTGGAATTGGCGAGAGCGATAAGGTTAAAGCTAAATTATTAGTAAAGAGCGATGAGGATTTCCGATGAAGCGTGCCGCGTTCTTTGTCTTGGCGCTAGCGCTATCGGGTTGTGCGCAAACTCAAAGTGTTGCCGAAAAAGGCGAAGTAATTTCCTGCGCGAGCGTTCCTAGCGATTCGTCGGTGACGAGTGGAACTCTCGTCGAATGTGTTGATGGCTCTAAAGGCCTTGCCCTTGAATCCTTACGCGGGCCAATGATTGTTAATGTTTGGGGATCTTGGTGCGCATCGTGTTTGGATGAAATTCCTGATTTTGTTAGTTTTTATGCGAAAGCAAAAGGCAAAGTGGCTTTGGTCGGCGTAGCGGTAGAGGAAGCATCTCCTGAAAACTCCAAAAGATTTATCGTAAATAACGGCATAACCTGGCCGAATTATTATGATCGAGATTCCAAGTCGCGTGGTTATTTTGGAATGGGAGTCCCAGTTACATGGTTCATCTCATCCGATGGAAAAGTGCAGCACAAGAAAATCGGAATCATTAAATCCGAAGATGAGTTGATAACGCTTACTGAGAAGTATTTAGGGGTAAAGATTTAATGTTAACCGACCTAATAATTGCTGCCGCCCTAATTTTTTCAGCGGTATTGGGCTATCGCAGCGGTTTCATCCGCACGATTTTTAAGTTAATCGGGTATGTCGCAGGCGGTGTTCTGGGAATCTATTTCGCTCTGCAGTTCTCACATGATTGGGCTTTAGATATAAAACGTATCGGTTTTGTAATTATTGCAATTATCGGCGGCGGATTCATTGGATCATTGGCCGGTGGTGTGCTGGCGAAAGGCTTACGTTCAACCGTAGTGCGTGGACCGCTAGCGTTTTTAGATTCGGCTACTGGAGCCGCACTGGAGATTGTAAGAACCCTAGTTATTCTCTATCTAATCGCAACGGTCTTGCTCTGGTCACCATGGAACTCGGTACAGGGGCAAGTCAGTGAAAGTCAGATATTAAGAAAAGTTCAGCCGTATATTCCAGGGTTAATTACACAAGCGAATGACTGGGTTAAAGAAGAGTTTCTTAATCTTCGTCTTTAGCGCTATTTAAACCTTCTGAAATCAACTTCATTACATTTGGGTCAGCCAATGTGGTCGCATCGCCAACAGCGCGGTTTTCGGCAACATCTTTGAGTAAGCGGCGCATGATCTTTCCGCTACGCGTCTTAGGAAGTTCGGCCACCACCATAATCTGTCGAGGACGAGCGATAGCCCCAATCTCCTTAGTTACATGGGCGCGCAGCTGCTTAATCAATTCCTCACCACCTGCATTTGGAATTCCGCCACGCAAAATTACAAAGGCAACAATTCCTTGACCAGTCATTTCATCGGCGGCACCAACAACTGCTGCCTCTGCAACTGCTTCGTGAGAAACCAGCGCTGATTCAACTTCAGTAGTTGAAATGCGGTGGCCAGAAACATTCATCACATCATCGACGCGACCCATCAACCAAATAGCGCCTTCTTCATCTAACTTTGCGCCATCGCCAGCAAAGTAAATTCCTTTAAAGCGTGACCAATATGTTTCTTTATATCTCTCATCTTCACCCCAAACACCGCGCAGCATTGATGGCCAAGGTTGATCCAAAATTAGGAAACCGCCATGTCCGTTGGGAACAGGAGTACCGGAATCATCGACTACCTTCGCGCTAATTCCGGGAATAGTTGACATTGCAGATCCTGGTTTCGTTGCGGTCACACCAGGCAGTGGTGAAATCATGATCGCACCGGTTTCGGTCTGCCACCAGGTGTCGACGATCGGACAATTATTTGCACCAATTACTTCGCGATACCACATCCAAGCTTCTGGATTAATTGGTTCGCCAACTGAACCAAGTAAGCGAAGTGAAGATAAGTTGTGTGCTTTTGGAAATTGATCTCCCCATTTCATCCAAGTGCGAATCAGTGTTGGGGCGGTATACAAGATTGTTACGCCATATTTAGCGATAATTTCAAAGATGCGCCCCTTGTGTGGAGTATCTGGAGTTCCTTCATACATAACTTGAGTCGCGCCATTAATTAGAGGTCCATAAACCACATATGAATGGCCAGTAATCCAGCCGACATCTGCGGTGCACCAATAAATATCGGTCGCTGGTTTGATATCAAAGACAACGCGATGCGTGTATGAGGCTTGAGTTAAGTAGCCACCAGTTGTATGGAAAATTCCCTTTGGTTTAGCGGTTGTGCCAGAGGTGTAGAGAATAAATAGTGGATGCTCACTATCGAAGAATTCGGGAGTATGTGACTTACTTTGGCGCCCCACAATTTCGTGCCACCAGATATCTCGATCAGAGTTCCAAGCCGTTTCTTGTCCAGTGCGCTTTACAACCAATACTTTTGCGACGTTATGTTTTCCTTTGAGGGCATCATCTACTGCAGGCTTTAGAGCGAAGGCGGATCCTTTGCGGAAACCACCATCTGCTGTGATAACTAATTTTGCATCCGCATCTTGAATACGTGAAAGAAGTGCATCGGCAGAGAAGCCACCGAATACAACAGAGTGCACTGCCCCAATGCGCGCACATGCCAACATGGCAACAGCAGCCTCTGGAATCATTGGCAAATAAATTGCAACGCGATCACCTGATTTAATTCCAAGTTCAGTCAGCGCGTGTGCTGCTTGTGAAACATCATCTAACATCTGTGAATAAGTAATTGTTCGCGTATCACCTGGTTCACCTTCAAAATGAAAGGCAACGCGTTCTCCCCGACCTGCTGCAACGTGGCGATCTAGCGCGTTAACGGATGCGTTTATTTTTCCGCCGATAAACCATTTTGCATATGGAGGGCTCCATTCCAAGGTGCGATCCCAAGGCTTATCCCAAGTTAACTCGCTAGCTTGCTCTTCCCAAAACGCTAGGCGATCTTTATCGGCATGTGCATACAGATCCGCTTTGGCATTCGCTTGCGCTGTGAACTGCGCGCTCGGTGGAAATTGCCGGCTCTCGCGCGAAAGGTTTTCTATGGAATCGCCAATATTTTCTGCACTCATAACTCCGCAGATTACTATTCAATATCAACAGGGGGAAGGTTTATTGGCTGTGATGGCGCAGATAAGAGAGATGATCGCCGCCTTCAGATGGATCTCTATTATCGAAAGGAAATTATGCTCATCACATTTCTCGCTGGATTGCTCAAACTGCTCTCCAACCCTGCTCTGTTGGCTGCCTTGATCGCCTTCTTACAGAAATCCCTGCACCCTTAATCGGGTGAAGGTGGCCCTAAAGCGGTGGAAATCGCCATGTCTGTGCGCGAGCCTGCATGGCGATTTTTCATCCGCCCACGAAGGTGGTTGGATATGGCGTAAGCCTGAATTCGGCCCAATGAAGCGCTCGGTCAGGGATTACACCCGAGATAATTTGGAGTCATCATGGCCATCGCAACCCCTGAAATTTATGCAGAAATGCTTGATCGCGCTAAAGCTGGCGCATTCGCATATCCGGCAATTAACGTTTCATCATCACAGACCCTGATCGCAGCAATTCGTGGTTTCGCCGAAGCTGAATCAGATGGCATCATTCAATTTTCTTGGGGCGGCGCTGAATACGCATCTGGTTCAACAGTTAAGAACATGGTCGATGGCGCAGTTGCGCTCGCTGAGTTCGCACATGTTGTTGCTAAGAACTACAACGTAAATATTGCAATCCATAACGATCACTGCCCAGCAGAAAAGCTAGATGGATATATGCGTCCGCTTCTTGAAATCGGCGCACAACGCATTAAGAACGGTCAAGGGCCACTCTTTAACTCACATATGTGGGATGGCTCAGCAGTTGATATGAATGAGAATATGAAGATCGCTGACGAACTTCTTACAAAGTCAGTTGCGGCTCGCACAATTTTGGAAATCGAAATCGGAGTTGTTGGCGGAGAAGAAGATGGTGTGGAAGCAAAACACGACGCCAAGCTTTACTCAACACCTGAAGATGCGTTGATGACAATCGAAACTCTTGGCCTCGGAGAACGCGGTCGCTACATGGTCGCTGCAACATTTGGCAACGTCCATGGTGTTTACAAGCCAGGCAACGTCGTATTGCAGCCAAAGATTTTGCAGACGTTGCAGGACGCCGTTGTTGCTAAAAAGGGTCTTGCTGCAGGCAGCAAGCCAATGGATCTCGTCTTCCACGGTGGTTCTGGTTCACTACTTTCAGAGATTCGTGACTCACTTGATTACGGTGTAATTAAGATGAATATCGATACCGATACTCAGTACGCATTTACACGCCCAATCGTTGATCATATGTTTAAGAATTACGATGGCGTACTAAAGATCGACGGCGAAGTTGGAAATAAGAAGGCTTACGATCCACGTGCGTGGGGTAAGGCTGCAGAAGCAGGAATGGCAGCTCGCGTTGCACATGCTTGCGAAGATCTTCGCTCAACCGGCACATCACTAAAGAAATAATCACTCACTAACTCCAATCTTCGGAAAGGTTTCACCATGCCAGCGCTAGTTCTGCTCGGAGCTCAATGGGGCGATGAAGGCAAGGGAAAAGCCACAGATATTCTCGGTGACCGCGTTGATTATGTTGTCCGCTATCAAGGCGGCAACAATGCGGGCCACACCGTGGTGATCGGAGATCAGAAGTATGCACTTCACTTACTTCCTTCCGGAATCTTAAGTCCCAACGTTGTTCCGGTTATCGGTAACGGCGTTGTAATCGATCCTGGTGTATTGCTGGAAGAAATTCGTGGCTTAACTGAACGCGGAATTGATTGTTCCAAGTTAGTTATCTCAACGAACGCGCATTTGATTACGCCGTATCACCGCACCATTGATAAAGTTTCAGAACGCTTCCTAGGCAAATCAAAGATTGGCACAACCGGTCGCGGAATCGGACCAGCGTATGCGGACAAGATCAATCGCATCGGAATTCGAGTTCAAGATCTCTTTGATCCATCGATCTTGCGTCAAAAAATCGAAGGTGCGCTGCGCGATAAGAACCAAGTACTAATCAAGGTTTTCAACCGAAAGAACATTGAAGTTCAAGAAGTGCTTGATGAGTATTTGGCATATGCCGAAATCCTGCGCCCATACGTTGCAGACACCGTGCTTTTACTCGATGAAGCGCTCAAGGCCGGCAAGCGCGTTCTGCTCGAGGGTTCACAAGGAACTCTGCTCGATGTCGATCACGGTACTTATCCATTCGTAACCTCTTCAAACCCAACAGCGGGTGGTGCTTGCACAGGTTCTGGAATAGGACCAACCAAGATTGATCGCGTCATCGGAATCGTCAAGGCTTACACAACTCGCGTTGGTTCAGGACCATTCCCAACAGAACTCCTCGATGAAGATGGTGAAAAGCTGCGCACAATTGGCGGCGAAATTGGTGTGACAACTGGACGCGCACGTCGTTGTGGTTGGTATGACGCACCGATTGCGCGATATGCGGTCAGAGTTAACGGACTTACAGATTTCTTCTTAACAAAGTTAGATGTTTTAACTGGATGGAAAGAAATTCCAGTATGCGTTGCCTATGAAATAGATGGCAAGCGAGTAGAAGAACTTCCCGCTTCGCAATCTGATTTCCACCATGCAAAACCAATTTACGAATATTTGCCAGGATGGAATGAAGATATTTCAGGTGCCCGCAAAATCAGTGATCTGCCAAAGAATGCCCAGGATTACATTTCGTTCTTGGAAAAGATTTCTGGTGCACCAATGAGTGCAATCGGAGTCGGGCCTGGCCGCGACCAAACAATTGTTGTAAAGGATTTCATCTAGTCCATGAAAATCCTCCTAGTCGGAAGTGGCGGTCGTGAACACGCACTTGCACTAGGACTCCAAGCAGATCCAGCTTGTACTGAACTACATTGCGCACCTGGCAATCCCGGAACTGCGCAAATTGCAACCAACCATTCACTAGATATAACAAATAATGAAGCCGTTCTTTCTCTAGCAAAATCATTAAGCGTTGATTTAGTCGTGGTTGGTCCTGAAGTCCCACTTGTAAATGGCGTTGCAGATGTACTTCGTGCGGCAGGAATTGCCACCTTTGGCCCATCTAAAGCCGCCGCCCAACTTGAAGGATCAAAAGATTTTGCAAAGGGTGTAATGCGAGATGCGGGTGTTCCAACTGCGCGTAGCTTCACTTGCCAGACTCAACCTGAGATCGAACATGCACTTGATTCTTTTGGTTCTCCCTACGTTGTTAAAGATGATGGACTTGCCGCTGGCAAGGGTGTAGTCGTTACTGATGATCGCCAAGTTGCTTTAGAGCATGCCATTTCTTGCAAGCGAGTTGTGATTGAAGAATTCTTAAATGGTCCAGAGATTTCACTCTTTGGAATATCAGATGGACGAAATGTTTTACCTATGGAACCAGCGCAAGATTTTAAGCGTGCTTACGATTTCGATAAAGGACCCAACACTGGTGGCATGGGTGCATATTCGCCTCTTCCATGGGCACCGGATGACATTGTCGATGAAACTTTTGAAAAAGTCTTGGCGCCAATGATTGCTGAGATGGCAGCGCGGGGAACACCATTCGTTGGACTTTTATATGCAGGGCTGGCACTTACCGATCACGGAATTCGCGTGATCGAATTTAATGCGCGCTTTGGTGATCCCGAAACTCAAGTTTTAATTCCTCGACTTAAAACTCCTTTGGCAACACTTTTATATAAGGCAGCAACTGATTCCTTAGATGATGCTGTGCTCGAGTGGCGTGATGACAGCGCAGTTACCGTTGTATTGGCTGCTCCCGGCTATCCAGATGCGCCAGAAGTTAACGGCGCAATAACGAATATTCCAAAGATCGCAGGTACTAAAATTTTTCATGCCGGAACTTCACAAAGCGGAGAAAACCTACTTTCAACTGGCGGGCGAGTAATAACTGTTACAGGAATTGGCTCGGATCTAACCCAAGCGCGCGATCTTGCATATCGCGCGATCTCACAGATTGAACTTTCCGGATCTTTCTACCGCAGCGATATTGCGCTCAATGCGTCGGTGGCTGAGAAGGGCAATTAAATGGGGGAGAATAAGCCAGTGAGCGTCCTTGCTGATCGTTATGCATCCAGTGCAATGCGCGCCATCTTCGCACCTGAAGAGAAAATAATTGCAGAACGTCGCCTCTGGCTGGCAGTGGCCCGCGCACAGAACAAACTTGGCCACGCAATTTCAGATAAGGCAATCTCTGATTACGAAAAAGTAATTAACAAAGTTGATCTGGCATCAATTGATGCTCGCGAGAAGTTAACTCGCCATGATGTGAAAGCCAGAATTGAAGAATTTAACGCTCTCGAAGGACACAAATTAAGTCATGCCGGCATGACTAGCCGTGACTTGACCGAAAATATTGAAGCACTACAGATAAAAAATGGCCTAGCGATCGTGCACGATAAAGTGGTTGCAGTTTTGGCACAGCTTGGCGAAAAAGCGGCACAATATTCAGACCAAGCGATCGCCGGTCGCTCGCATAATGTGCCCGCACAAATCACAACGCTAGGAAAACGTTTTGCATCCGCTGCCGAAGAACTGCTTTTTGCATACGAGCGCTTGGTTTCGTTGCAGGATCGCTATCCGATGCGTGGCATCAAAGGTCCAGTTGGAACATCACAAGATTCGATTGATTTACTTGGTTCATCAAAGGCACATCACAGCCTAGAACTTGAAATTGCAAACGAACTTGGCTTTAACCGAGTTCTAGATTCAACTGGCCAAATTTATCCGCGATCTTTTGATTACGATGTTGTCACAACGTTGGTTCAGTTAGCGGCAAGCCCGTCATCGCTTGCGACTTCAATTCGTTTGATGGCTGGCGCCGAACTTGTAACTGAAGGTTTTAAGGCTGGACAAGTTGGCTCATCTGCAATGCCTCATAAGATGAATACGCGTTCTTGCGAACGAATTAATGGCTTAAGCGTTATCTTGCGCGGTTATGCATCGATGGTTTCAGAACTTGCTGGCGATCAATGGAATGAAGGCGATGTTTCGTGCAGCGTTGTTCGTCGCGTTGCGCTGCCAGATGCTTTCTATGCCATCGATGGTCTGCTTGAAACCACCCTTACCGTGCTTAGCGAATTTGGCGCTTTCCCTGCAGTAATCGCTGCAGAACTCGATCGTTATCTACCTTTCCTGGCGACAACAAAGATTTTGATGGCATCTATCAAGGGTGGCGTTGGCCGCGAAGTTGCGCACGAAGTGATCAAGGAACACGCTGTTAAGGCAGCGCTTTTAATGCGTGAGGGCAAAGCAAATACTTTGCTTGATGCACTTGCTGCTGATGATCGCTTGCCACTAGATCGCAAGGCGCTAGATGCGCTAATTAGTCAGCCAATTGAATTTACTGGCGATGCTCGCCAACAAATTGCTCGAGTTGTAGATCGCATCGACGCGATTACTTCCGCGCATCCTGCCGCAGCGCAGTACAAACCTCATTCCATCAGGTGAGCGGCTTCGGCGCAGCTGGCTCTCCGCCAGCACCAAATATTGTCGGTTGGCAACACCTGCGCACAGGAAAAGTTCGAGATCTATACACAAACAGCGCAGATGAAATTTTATTAGTCGCATCTGATCGCATATCGGCATTCGATTGGGTGCTACCAACCACAATCCCCAATAAGGGCGCGATCTTGACCCAACTTTCACTTTTTTGGTTTGAACTTCTCGAAGATATTGTGCCAAACCACATCATTAGCGATGATGTACCAACACAGGTTATTGATCGCGCCGTGATCGTCAAACCGCTAGATATGTTTGAAATCGAATGTGTGGCACGTGGTTATTTAACTGGCAGCGGACTTAGTGAATACAAAGAAAACCAAGCAGTCTGTGGAAATTCACTTCCATCGGGCCTAGTCGATGGCTCGCAGTTGCCCGGCAATATATTCACGCCAGCTACCAAGGCCGAAATTGGCGATCACGATGTAAATATAGATTTAGTAACAGCCGAAAAAATTGTGGGCTCCGATGAAGCGGCTCAACTGCGAGACTTAACGCTCTCTCTCTATGAAACAGCTGCCGACTTTGCCCGCAGCCGCGGCATCATCTTGGCTGATACTAAATTCGAATTTGGCCGCGATACCAAAGGCGTCATAACCCTGGCAGATGAAGTGCTAACCCCTGATTCTTCTAGGTTTTGGGAAGCATCGACTTGGAATCCGGGTAGCGCTCAAAGCTCATTTGATAAACAATTCGTTAGAGATTTCTTAACCAATAGCGGCTGGGATAAGAAAAGCCCACCACCAGAATTGCCGGCAGAGATCGTAGAAAAAACTGCAGCGCGATATGAAGAAGCGTATTTCCGTATTACAGGTATGAAGTTCTAGTTAGAACATAAGTAGAGAGAGAATCAAATGGCAAAGATCGTGGTCGATGTGATGTTAAAGCCCGAAATTCTCGACCCGCAAGGAGTAGCAGTCTCTGCGGCCTTGCCTCGTCTGGGATTCACCTTTGCAAAAAGTGTGCGCCAGGGAAAGCGTTTCGAAATTGAGATCGATGGAGACCCTACACCTGCTCAGTTAGCCGAAGTTGCCAAGGCAGCAGAGACATTACTTGCTAATCCAGTTATTGAAACCTTTACCGTCAGAGTTGAGAAGTAAATGAAAGTTGGCGTTGTAACTTTTCCAGGAACACTGGATGATCGCGATGCTGCGCGCGCTGTGACACATGCGGGCACGACTGCAATCTCGCTCTGGCACAACGATGCGGATCTAAAAGGTGTTGATGCAGTTATTTTGCCTGGCGGCTTTTCATATGGAGATTACCTCCGGTGCGGAGCGATCTCACGTTTTGCACCAGTGATGGAAAAGATTATTGACGCTGCCAATGATGGAATGCCATTGCTTGGTATTTGCAATGGCTTCCAAGTTTTATGTGAAGCTCACTTGCTGCCAGGTGCGCTAACTCGTAACCATGAATTACATTTCTTATGCCGTGATCAAAAATTGGAGATCACAAATAATCAAACGGCTTGGACATCTTCTTATTCAGTGGGGCAGGAAATTGTTATTCCCCTAAAAAATGGGGAAGGTTCTTTTCAATGTGATGATGCCACCCTTGCTGCACTTGAAGGTGAGGGGCGAATAATCGCGCGATATATAGGTGAAAACCCCAATGGATCACGTAATAAAATTGCAGGTATTACGAATGAGCGAGGCAATGTGGTTGGGCTAATGCCCCACCCAGAACATGCAATTGACACTTTAACTGGCCCAACTGCTGACGGCTTGGGTTTCTTTACTTCACTATTGAAAGCCATGGTGAAGTAATTGGCCTTAGATACTGTTGTACTTGCCCAAAGAAATCCGGATGCGGTTCAGCCATTTGCTGAACTTGGGCTAAAGCCAGATGAATATGCGCGCATTAAAGAAATTTTGGGACGGCGTCCAACTTCATCTGAACTCGCTATGTATTCTGTTATGTGGTCTGAACACTGTTCTTATAAATCATCAAAGGTGCACCTGAAGCAATTTGGAGATAAGGCTGTTAAGACAGATGCTCTTCTGGTTGGCATTGGTGAGAACGCTGGTGTTGTCGATGTCGGTCAGGGATATGCCGTTACTTTTAAAATTGAATCTCATAACCACCCATCATTTATTGAGCCATATCAAGGTGCAGCAACTGGTGTTGGCGGAATCGTGCGCGATATTTTGACAATGGGTGCTCGACCTATTGCAGTTATGGATCCATTGCGCTTTGGTCCGGCCGATGCTGCGGATACGCGACGGGTTTTGCCAGGAATCATCGCCGGCGTTGGTGGATACGGAAACTGTTTAGGGCTACCAAATATTGGTGGCGAAGTTGTCTTTGATGAAACATATATTGGCAATCCACTAGTTAACGCACTTTGCGTCGGTGTAATGAAACATAGCGATATCAAACTCGCCAAAGCTGCTGGTGCAGGCAATTTAGTTGTCTTATACGGTGCTAAAACTGGCGGCGATGGAATTGGCGGCGTTTCGGTATTGGCATCTGAAACTTTTGATTCAACCGGTCCAGCTAAACGGCCAGCGGTGCAAGTGGGGGATCCATTCGTTGAAAAAGTTCTGATCGAATGCTCACTTGAAATTTTTGCTGAAGATTTAGTCGTAGGCATCCAAGACCTTGGCGGGGCAGGCTTATCTTGCGCAACGAGTGAATTAGCATCAGGTGGAAGCGGTGGCATGAAGGTCGAACTTGACCGAGTTCCGCTGCGTGATGCCACCTTGTCACCAGAAGAAATTTTGATGTCTGAGTCGCAAGAGCGTATGTGTGCCATCGTAGAGCCCAAACACATTGATCGCTTCTTGGAGATCTGTAAAAAATGGGATGTCACGGTCACCGTCATTGGTGAAGTAACCGATGGTGAACGACTTGAGATCACCTGGCACGGAGATTTAATTGTGGATGTTCCGCCACGCACCGTGGCACATGATGGACCTGTATATAACCGCCCTCTCGCTAAACCCGAATATGTGGATCGTGTAAATGCTGAAAAAGTTATTGTGCCTCGACCAAGCACAGCAGATGAAATTAAATCGACAGTTTTAAAATTAGCTGCAACACCAAACTTGGCCGATAAGTCTTGGGTCACATCGCAATACGATCGCTATGTACAAGGGAACACAATTCAATCGCAACCAGATGATTCGGGAATGGTTCGCATTGATGAAAAAACACATTTGGGCGTTGCAATTGCAACTGATGCCAATGCAAACTGGTCGTACTTAAATCCATATGAAGGCGCG
>CANLHI010000002.1 GCA_947490845.1 Actinomycetota bacterium
TTTTACTTTTCCTTCGATATGTGGGTGTTTAAGAAATCCTTAAACACGGTCTTCCTCTTGCGCCAGCGATACCGAGCAAAGCATTACAGCCATGAAACGGGTCCTGATTAAGCGTCCGACTAAGGAAAAGGGTACTGCCTACGCACTCGTATACCTAACGGTGGTCTAGACAGTTACGCCTAAATGGAGCAAAATTGCTCTTACTAGTTAGTAATAGCAAGCGTATATGCCGCTGGGGAAGGTCGCATAGCGCGGTCTTGCTAGGTACTACTAGGAGTAAGAGATGCAAGAGCTAAATCCATCTAGCCAGAACAGAGATCGTTTAAAAGAATCTGTTAGCGGCTTACTTGTCATACATAGCGCACCTGCTGCGCTGCGCCCGCATATTGAATGGGGCTTGCAATCAATCCTTGGTACTTGGCTTACTTTGCAATGGTTAGAACAACCGAATGCGGTTGGAACATATAGGGCGACGGTTGAATTTCGAGATGTGCGAGGAAGCTCCGCAAAGATTGCATCAACTCTTCGTGGTTGGCACTACTTGAGATTTGAAGTTCGCGAAGAATCCGAACTCGGGGGAGAGTTCTATCGTTCAACCCCTGAGCTCGGTATTCATCGCGCAAGCATTGATGGACTTGGCAACATTGTCGTTACCGAACATCAGATAAGTGATGCACTGGCCAAAGGTTTCGATGAGATTTCCATACGTGATTCCCTTGATGAAGTGCTGGGAAATAAGTGGGAAGAAGAGTTAGCCCCATTTAGAGAAGTAGAAATTGATAAGTTAATTCAACTTCGCGCAATCTAGTCATATAGAATAAGAGTATGACAATCCCAGAAAGCCCAATTATTCAAATCGAACGCGGTAAGGCAATCGCAACAATTGTTGCCGCCATACTTTTATCTGTCTCAATCGGTCTTGGCCTTTCCATGGTCGGATCCGGATTTGCAGCTCGCTCTGATAATGGAATTGTCGTAACAGGTTCGGCTCGCACCGAAGCAGTTGCAGATAATGCGGTTTGGACTCTCTCGGTATCCCTATCGCGTGCCAAGGTTGCAGATGCTGTGACCACTGTGGGTAACGATGTTGATGCAGTTACTAAATATCTGACAAATGGTGGGATATCTGCGGCATCACTCACTCTCGGGCCAGTTTCAACTTATGGCCAAGAAGAGTATGTGAATGGAAATTCAACTGGGCGAATTCTTAACTACCGTGCCAGCCGTGACATCACGGTGCGAACAAAAGATGTTGAACTAGTTTCAGAACTTTCGCAAGGTATCGGTTCAATTCTGCAAACTGGGGTCAGCGTTAACAACTACGGACCTCAGTACTACATTTCAACTCTGGCTGAACTTCGCCCGCAGTTACTTGAAGAGGCGATGAAAGATGCCAAGGTGCGCGCGGAGGCGATAACCAAGGCAGTCGGCGGATCAGTTGGCGCTGTGACCAGTGTTCGAAGCGGTGTCTTCCAAGTTACGACGCCAGATTCAACAATGACTTCCGATGGTGGGGCTTATGACACCACAACAATTAAGAAGACAGTCACATCAACGGTTTCCGTAACCTTTAAGACTAAGTAATTAAGTAGGTTCAACTTCTATGTCGCGCCCGGATGAGTTAATCGCCTATTTCGGAATGAAGCCTCTTCCTGTTGAAGGTACTTATTTCATAAATACCTATATTTCTGATGCAACGACCGCATCTGGTGGCCCAGCCGGAACAGCAGGTCTTGGGCTCTATCTTCGCGAACCAGTTAGCGCATCAACAACACATGTTCTGGAATTTGATGAAGTTTGGCATTACTACGAGGGCGATCCGGTTGCACTTTATGAATTTCATATAGATGGCACAGCGCGAACCATAATTTTAGGGCGAGATATTGCAGCAGGCCAAGTTATGCAGCACACGATTAAGGCCGGCGTCATTCAAGCGGGAGAAGTTGCACCCGGTGGTGATTGGTCATTATTTGCCTGCACAATGTCACCAGGATTTATTGCAAGTTGTTTTCGCGGAGTGCTTAAATCTGAACTAATAGATAAATACTCTGGGTATGAAGAAATAATCGAACGACTTGGTGTTGCAGATGGTCACGAAACTGATCTTCCTGCAGATTATGTAAATGAAAGATTTAGCGCAAATTAATTAAAGCGGAATATTTCCGTGGTCACCGCGACGATGTGGTGTGGCAGCAATTGTGCGAGCTAGCGCGCTGCGGGTATGTCGCGGATCAATAATTTCATCAACTGCACCAATTTCAACCGCGCGCGCAACTCCTCCCGAAACTTTGTCATGCTGGGCGGCGAGCTCTAGCTCCATATTCTCGCGTTGTTCTTCAGGTAAATCTGCCAGCAATCTGCGATGGAGAACTCGCACAGCAGCAACTGCGCCCATCACAGATACTTCGGCATCTGGCCAAGCAAATACGCGCGTTGCACCGAGTGATTTAGCGTTCATCGCCACAAATGCGCCACCGTATGCGCGCCTGGTAATAAGAGTTACACGCGGAACAACTGCTTCACCGAATGCGTGCAATAACTTAGCACCTCGTCTTACGGCGCCTTCCCATTCTTGTCCGGCACCTGGCAAGAAACCAGTCACATCTGCAATAACAATTAGTGGAATTCCAAAGGCATCACATGTGCGCACAAAGCGCGCCGCTTTTTCCCCAGCTGCCGAATCAAGAACACCACCGATATGCGCTGGATTATTTGCGATCACACCAACTGTGCGACCACCAAAGCGTCCCAACACCGTCGTCATATTCTCAGCCCAGACCGGCAAAAGTTCTAATTTTTCACCATCTGCATCCAAAATCGCATCGATTAGCGGATGTACTTCATAACTTCGTTTGGTAACGGCTGGAACAAATACAGATAAATCCAAATCTTTGAGATCTGTATCCATATGTCCTTGATTTGCAAAGAGGGCGGTGACATCTCGGATTTCATCGAACGCTTCTTGCTCAGTCGATGCGATCACATGTGCGACACCGCTATTTTTACTGTGAGCCTCGGGCCCGCCGAGGGAAGCCATATCAACATCTTCACCAGTTACAGATTTAACAACGTCGGGGCCGGTTACAAAGATGCGGCCTTCTGGTGCAAGAACAACGATGTCAGTTAGGGCTGGGCCATACGCACCGCCACCAGCTGTAGGTCCAAGCACAAGTGAAAGCTGCGGAATTCGACCGCTAGCCAAAATCATTGATTGAAAGACTTCACCGAAAGCATTTAGCGATGAAACGCCATCACTTAAACGCGCACCACCAGAGTGCCAGATACCAATGATTGGTAGTTGTTTAGCCATTGCTTCGCGATAAGCAGTAATTATTACTTGCGAGCCTGCAACACCAAGTGCTCCACTTTTTATTGTGGCATCGGAGGCAAAGACAACGACTCTATTTCCTTTAATGCTGCCAGTTGCTGCGATCATTCCGCAATCAGTGCGTTCGATTAATAACGAATCAGTGCCTTTATCTAGCAGGCGTTGGATTCGCAGTAATGAATCGCGTGGGTCAACCTCTTTGTGGACCATAACAAATGAGTTTATAGAGTGGCGAAAGCCAATACAACGTTATGGCCGCCAAAACCAAAGGAATCATTAAGCGCGGCGATCTGTCCTGCGGGAAGTTGGCGTGGTGTGTCTCGAACCACATCGATTGTGACTGCAGGATCTAAATTTTCAATATTTATTGTTGGCGGAGCCAGACGTTCCTGCAGCGCTTTAACAATAAATACAGATTCAATCGCACCGGCTCCACCAAGTAAGTGTCCAGTCATTGATTTTGTTGCAGATACTGCAACATGATCAGAATCTTTACCGAGCGCTAAACGAAGTGCGTTCGCCTCTGCAACATCACCAGCCGGTGTTGATGTGGCATGAGCGTTTAAGTGAACAATATCTTTTGTTGAAAGTTTGGCATCTTGAAGCGCAAATTTAATGGCGCGCTGCACACCAGCACCATCTGGGTCAGGTGCTGCGATGTGATAACCATCAGATGAAAGTCCCTGCCCAACTAGTTCACAATAAATCTTGGCACCTCGTTCCTTGGCATGCTCGTATTCTTCTAAGACCAAAACTCCGCCGCCTTCACCCAATACAAAGCCATCACGATCGGCATCATATGGACGTGATGCGCGCTCTGGGGCATCATTACGAGTTGATAGCGCCTTCATCGCGGCAAAGCCAGCCATGGGAAGCTGATGTACTGCAGCTTCAACTCCGCCGCTAACCACAATATCGGCGCGATTATTGCGAATCATTTCAAGTGCGTAACCAATTGCTTCAGCACCTGATGCGCAGGCGCTAACTGGGGTGTGAACGCCGGCCTTTGCTTGCAGTTCCAGACCAACATTTGCTGCAGGTCCATTAGGCATCAACATCGGAACGGTATGCGGGCTAACTCCGCGCGCACCTTTCTCTTTCAAATTATCGAATTGATCAAGCAAGGTAATCACGCCACCAATACCTGAGGCGATTACGACGCCAAGACGTTCTTTATCGAGTTCTGGTGCGCCCGCATCCTTCCATGCCTCGCGGGAGGCGATCAGTGCAAACTGTTCGGAGCGATCAAGGCGACGCATTTCTACGCGCTCCATTTGATCGGCTGGCTCTGTTGCTACGCGTGCTGCAAAGTGCACAGGCAGAAGCTCGCGCCAATCTTCGGTTAGCAGGCGCACACCACTCTTGCCAGCGATTAACGCGGCCCAAGTCGATGCAACATCTCCACCAAGTGGAGTAGTTGCACCAAGACCTGTGACTACGACGCGGCGTTGTGACATGAAATTACTTATGCGGCAGCGTTAACGATGAAGTTAACTGCATCTCCTACTGTTGCGAGCTCAGTTACTTTCTCATCTGGGATTTTTACGCCAAAACGCTCTTCGCAAGCAACTACAACTTCTACCATGCTAAGTGAATCTACTTCTAGATCATCAGTGAAGTTCTTACCGAGTTCAATTGATGCAGCAGGGATACCGGCTACTTCTTCAACGATCTCTTTGATTCCTGCGAGTACATCTGCTGGTGAAAGTGCCATTGTGATGAATCCTTTTCCTTATTAATTGTGAAACGGTTATCTTGGGTAACAGATGGTAATTGTGTCCGATAAGTGCCCTTACTTCCTAGTAAATGGGAGGGTAATTAGAGGAAAATTATGGTTTTGGCGGCAATTTCACAACTTGGCCCGCAAAAACGAGACCTGCGCCATACCCGATGAGCAAGGCTAATTTGCCATGAAGTTCTGGGTGTTTGAGCAAGAGCGCATCCATGGCAAGCGGGATTGATGCCGCAGAAGTATTTCCATTGGTGCGAATGTCATCTGCTATTACAACTGAATCCGGGAGCTCCATCTCCTTCGCCATGGTTTCGATGATACGCACATTTGCTTGATGTGGAATAAATGCATCTAAGTCGTTAACGCTAAGCCCCGCCGAATCCAGTGCCTTTAGCGCAGCCTTACTCATTGCAAAAACTGCCCAACGGAAAACCTTTTGACCTTCTTGCGCAATATTTGGCCACTTCACATCGGCCTTAGTTAACTGAGTTTGGGTGTCTCGCACATCGATCCAAGATGGATTCATCAATATCGCATCGCGGTTTTCTGAATCTGAACCCCATTCAACTGGTCCAATTCCGGCATCATCGCTCTCGCCAATAACTACCGCGCCCGCACCGTCTGCAAAGATAAAAGCGGTTGCACGATCAGTTGGATCTGTGAAATCAGAAATCTTTTCAACGCCGATCACCAACACCTTTTTAGAACTTCCTGCACGAACAAAATCATGTGCCATAGCAACACCGTAACAAAATCCAGCGCAGGCAGCGCCAATATCAAAGGCGGCAGCGGTTGGGTTGCCCATTCGCTGGATAACTGCAGTTGCCGCAGATGGTGCTTGATGAGGGTAGGTAATTGTTGCAACAATTACCGAATCAATATCTTTTATCGTTAATTTGGCCCTAGATAGCGCTTGCTCGGCTGCGCCAATTGCCATATCAACAACTGATTCATCAGCGCTGGCAAAGCGACGAGATTCAATTCCGGTGCGTTGGATGATCCATTCATCAGAAGAATCTATGGCATCGACGATTTCAGAGTTTGGCACTAATCGCGATGGGCGATAAACACCAACCGAGAAAATGCTACTTTCGCTGCCGGTCTTGGTTTTAATTGGCATCGTCTTCCTGTCGGTTCGCTTCATCTTGGTGGCGCACTGAAAATTCTTTGGCAAGTGTGACATCTTCTACTGATTTAAGTGCAAATGTTTCAATAATCGGGACGGCGCGCTTTAATAGGCCCACCAAAGTGCCAGCCGGTGGAACCTCAATTGCACCTGATGAGTGTTCTGCCAAAGTAGTCATGCATAAATCCCAGCGCACCGGATTAGATATCTGCGCCACGATGCGATCTAGAACTTCTCGGCCATCAGTAATGACTGCGCCATCTTTATTTGAAATTACTCCACATTTTGCTACGGCTACCTTTAGTTCTGCCGCAAGTGCGCGCAGTGGCTTAACCGCTGACTGCATATAAGAGGTGTGAAATGCACCCGCTACGGCAAGTGCGCGAACGCGAGCACCATCGGGTGCTAATTGAGCAAGGGCATCTAGATCACCGGCGGCAACGATCTGTCCTGCGCCATTGTCATTTGCAGCAACTAAACCTAGATCGCTAATCGCTTTTAGAACCACGGTGCGATCACCGCCAAGTACTGCAGCCATTCCGGCTGGCTTTAGCGCTGCCGCTTTTGCCATTTCAATTCCACGGGCGCGAACTAATTTCATCGCATCTATTTCATTGATTACACCGGCAAGTGCTGCTGCTGTTATTTCACCAACGGAATGTCCTGCGACAACTGCGAATCGATAGTCAGATAGCGCTCTGGCACCCAATAGCCCTGCTGCAACAATCAACGGTTGCGCATTCGCCGTATCCTTTATTTCATCCGCATCTGCCGTTGTGCCAAGCCTTACTAAATCTAAATCAATTTCAGCAGACCAAGCTTTTAGTAATTCAAGCGCTTCTGGTTTTGCAATCCAGGGAGTTAACATTCCAGGAGTTTGCGCACCTTGACCCGGAGCGATGAATGCCAGCATGAAAGAGATTTTAGGCGAGTAAACCCTTTACTACCTAGTACCGCGCCAAGGCGAATTGCTAGTGACTTACCAGCGTCCTAACAGGTGCCTTACTTTGAACGACTTGTATTTGTGTTAATGGGTTAGATGTTCGCGCAAAACGGGAGCGAACCAGATAAACAATCTCGGCCATACTGAGCCAGATTAGTCCTGGGAATAAGTCGATGCTGCGTTTTGCAAACCAGGGCGTTCCGTTTCGCAGCATCCAAAGTATTGAATCTTTACGACTGCGATTATTTACTGGAGAAATTGCAACGTCACCGACATCAAAGCCGCGATCACGGAGCATTTTGGCAAATTCGGATGCAATAAATTGATGGCCCAGTTTGCTGGGGTGCATGCGATCGACATGCCATTTTGACCTGGAATAGATATTTTCTAGCGACCTAGTTGGCAACATAATTGCTCCGAAATCTTGCGCCATCTTACTCGTGGCCTTATTAACGGCGGCAACGCGTCTGCGACAAATTCTGCCAACCAGGTATGGCATCGGCACAATTTTGGTTGGATCATGAAGTTCTAGGAGCATGACAGTTGCGCCGGTAGACACCAAACGAATCAGAGTCTCGCGCAAATTACTTTCAAAGACTGTTGGAGAAAAATTGCTACGTAATAAGTCATTACCGCCGACTACAACTGCCACCAGCTCTGGATCATGGACTGAGACTTTCACTAACTGCTCTTCCAATACTTCACCAGAACGCGCTCCAGGACGTGCCGCATTGATATAGATAAGTGGTTCATTAAATGCTTGTGCCAGGTGGTAGCCCCAACCAAAGTGATTGCCATTTGCATCTGAGTCACCAACACCAGAAGCCGCGCTATCTCCGATTACGGCAAGAGTCAGCGGCTGAGTCATATTAAGCCGCCCTTAGAATTCTGCGAGGTTCAATAGAGAGCATCTGAGAAATCGTTGATGACCAAGGAAAGTTCTCGGCTTGATGTTGGCAACGTGAGCGCAGGGTGTTATCGCTCTCTAGTTTAAGGATTAACTCTTGCACTGCCTTGGCAATCGATGCGCCATTATTTTCTGCTGGTAGGCCAACATAGCTATTTGCACCCGTTAGCAAGAACTCACCAACAGCGCTGGTCTTGGAACAGACAACCGGAGTTCCGCTGGCGAGTGATTCAAGTGCTGCCAGACAGAAAGTTTCGATTGGACCAGGTGCGATTGAGATATCAGATGATGCGATGATGCTTGCCAGATACTTCTTATCTGAGATATAGCCCAAGAAAGTTACTGGGATATCGCGCGATGATTCATAAAGCTTCTTATGCAGCGGTCCAGTACCAACATAAATTAAACGGGCATTTACGCCAGCCTTTAACAGCTCGCGCAAGGCATCTATTGAGCGCTCTGGCTTCTTCTCTGGTGAAAGGCGACCACAATGAACAAGAAGTACATCTCCACCTTTTAATAACTTAGTGCGCAACTCTTCATCACGATTTTTAGGTGAGAATGTTTGCAGGTCCACACCGAGAGGAATCTGTAGCAAGTTAGTGGTGCCGATTTCGCGAAACTCTGCGGCGGCAAAATTTGTTGTAGTCACAACATGATCAAAGCTGGCGGCTAGGCGAGTGTTGTGCCAGCGCACAAAGCGATTTAGTGAAAAAGGAATATAAGTCTTGATTAAGCCGCGTAGGGTTTCGTGGCTAAATACTAAAGTTGAAATCTTGTGCGCTTTTGCCCAACGGCCAACGCCGGATAAGGTGAAGCGATCAGAAATTTCTAAACGATCTGGTGCCAGCGTTAACAAAATGCTCTTGATCTGGCGATTTGATTTAATTATGCGATAGCCGCCGCTAAATGGAATTACCCAAGATGGAACAGTGATGCGACTGCCATGTGCAGTTTTCTCTTGGTGGAATCCATTTCCGGGGACGATATATGTGAATTCATGGCCGCGGTTGGTGTAACCAGTGCCTAAATTGTGAAGAGTGGTCTTAATGCCGCCTGATTTAGGTCCATAGAAATTGGCGACGTGGATGATCTTCATGCGACCAGATCTTTTCGCGATGCAACAGATTCGACAACGTCTCGGTAATGCTCGATAAGACTTTCATTTATGAAGTCCCAGGTGCGGTGCTCAACAGATTTGCGGGCTGCAATCTGCATCAGATCCAGCGCTGGATGCTCAAGCAAGTTATAGACAGAGTGAAGAAGAAGGTGAGAATCAGCGGTATCAATTAGTAAACCTGTGCGGCCATGTTCAATTAGATCAGTTGGGCCGCCAGTATCAGGGCCAACGACCACAGTTCCGGCAGCCAGTGATTCTTGGATTGCTTGGCAGAATGTTTCGTGTTTGCCGGTGTGAACAAAGGTGTCAAAGGATGCAACATGGCGAGCAAGGTCTGCCCCAGATTTATATCCAACGAAGATAGCGTTAGGAAGTTCGCGCTTTAAGCGAGCTTCAGCCGGGCCTTGACCAACAATTACTAATTGAAGATCAGGCTGTGAATCCAAAATTGCTAGATCATCAATACGCTTTTCATTTGCTAAGCGGCCAACGTAGCCGATGACATATTTAGCTCCACGTTTTTCTAAGAATTCGGCGCGAAGTTCTTCATCACGCTTTTCTGGTGTGAAGTTAACTAGATCAACGCCACGTTGCCAGAGTTTTACATTCTTTACTCCGCTGCTTTCCAAGTCACGACAAGCCCAGGCAGAAGGTGCAAGTGTTAGATCGGTTGTTGAGTGAATACGCGCAACCCAACGCTTCAAAGTATTGTGAGCCACGGTCAGGCCATAGTGACGAGCAAACCCGGCAATATCTGTCTGGTAAACCGAAACTGTAGGAATATTTGCTTTACGGGCTAAACGCGCAACGTAATGTCCTAAGAAAATTGGTGAAGCTAAGTGGATAACATCTGGATTAAATCCTTCGATGAATGGTTCTAACTCTTTCTTTGGCAGACCCATCGGAATTAAGCGCTTCATTGCGATACTTGGTACGTGCTTGATTTTAAAACCTAAGTAATCTTTAGGCGCGTTCTCACTTTCGGGGGCGATAACCAAAACTTCATGGCCGGCGCGCTTACAAAATTCGAGAAGTCGAAGTACAGAGTTGGTTACTCCATTTACCTGTGGCAGAAAGGCTTCAGTGACGATAAGAATTCTCATCGGCGCAGCGCTTCGGGTCGCGATCATGGTCTAAAGGTGAAGGTCGGCCGTGGCCACTTCCATATAAATAGGTGAAGTGTTGGTAAAGGGAAGGTGAAGTATCGGTTGAGGGTTTAGCGGTGGATATTTCTGCTACTGGTGAGTAACCTTTGTACTATGAAGATCGCCGTATGCGTAAAGCAGGTCCCTGATTCTTGGGCTGAGAAGAAGATGGTCAACGGCGTCTTAGATCGCGAAAACGTTGATGCGGTATTAAATGATTTAGATGAATACGCGGTTGAAGAAGCGTTGCGAATTGCCGAAGCACATGGTGGAAATGAAGAAGGCGGTGCAAATACCGTCACAGTTATTTCAATGGGACCAGATCGCGCAACAGAGGCGCTGCGCAAAGCGCTATCAATGGGTGCAAACGATGCGATCTTGATTACTGACGCAGGACTGGCGGGCGCCGATGCGTTGGCAACTTCTGCAGTTCTCTCCAAAGTAATTAGTGATGGTGGATACGAGCTCGTAATTTGCGGGACAGAATCAACTGATGCGCGAATGAGCGTTGTTCCAGCGATGATCAGCGCTCGCTTGGGCTGGGCTCAGTTAACTTTTGCATCCAAAGTCACTGTCGATCCATCTGGCACAGTCTCTATTACTCGCGTGACCGAAGCCGGGGTTGATGAAATCTCTGGCGCTTTTCCTTGTGTGATCAGCGTTGTCGAAAAGATTAATGAACCGCGCTATCCATCCTTTAAAGGCATTATGGCGGCAAAGAAAAAAACAATTGAACAGAAAGATCTAGCGGCCGTTGGCGTGAGCGCAACTAGCGCTTGGTCACAGGTAAATGATGCAACGCCTCGTCCCCCACGCGCGGCCGGTGTGAAAGTTACCGATGAAGGAAGCGGCGGCAGCGCACTTGTTGATTTCCTAGCAGAGAAGAAGTTGATATGAGCAACGTATTTATTTTGGCGGATTTTTCTGGTGATAAAGCTACAAAAACAACTGCAGAACTTGCAACAGCAGCAGCCCGTATTGGTGCTGTAACAGCAGTTGTTCTCGCTGGTAATGGTAAAGGCGCAACCCTTGCCGCAACGGTAAACCAAGGCCCAATTGCAAACGTTTTAATTCTCGAATCAGATGACTTTGCACAATTTGGGGTTGCTGCATCAGCGGATGCACTTGCCAATTTAATTAAAGAGAAATCACCTGCAGCAGTGCTTATCGCCTCTCACGCCTTCGGAAAAGAAGTCGCCGCGCGCGTTGCAGTGTTAACTGAATCCGGGATTATCACTGATGCTGTTGATGTGGCCGCCGATGCGACTGCAACACAGTTAGTTTTTGGTGGTTCAACCACAGTTCACTCAAAGGTTTCTCACGGAACACCAATAATCACAGTTCGCCCAAATAGCGTGGAAGCAGATTTATCGGCTTCATCTCCTGCAACCGAAAACGCCACTGCAAATATCGGCGATGCTGCTAAGAAATCTAAAATTTCATCATCACAACCACTGGTAAAGGGCGGACGCCCTGAGCTAACTGAAGCCAACATCGTTGTCTCAGGTGGTCGTGGAACTAACGGAGATTTTGCAGCGGTTGAAAAATTTGCTGACGAACTTGGTGCCGCAGTTGGCGCTTCGCGTGCCGCAACTGATGCCGGTTGGTATCCACATTCACATCAAGTCGGACAGACCGGCAAGAGCGTTAGCCCACAGCTCTATGTTGCTTGCGGAATCTCTGGTGCTATTCAACACCGCGCGGGTATGCAGACTTCCAAGACAATCATTGTCGTGAATAAAGATCCAGAAGCGCCGCTCTTCGATATCGCAGACTTTGGCGTGATCGGTGATTTATTCAGCGTTCTGCCGCAGGCAACGGATGGCATTCACGCGAAAAAGAGTTAACTTCTTAAGTGATCTAGACTGCTCCAATGAGCGTCTACCTAGATCATGCGGCTACTACGCCGATCTTTGACGTTGCAGTAAAGGCGATGACCGATGCGCTAACCAAAGTAGGCAATCCTTCTTCGCTACATACCGAGGGGCGTTCAACTCGTAAAGATGTAGAAGATGCGCGTGATCTAATCGCAAAGGCTGTTGGATGTCTGGCATCTGAAGTTATTTTCACAGGTTCTGGAACTGAGGCCGATAACGCGGCGATAAAAGGTTTGTTCTGGAAAAGTGGCAAGAAATTAATTGCAATTAGCGCCATTGAACATCATGCGGTGCTTGATCCAGCGCGGTGGTTAGTTGAACATGAAGGCGCTGAGTTAATTGAAATTCCGGTTAATAAGAGCGGCGAACTTGATTTAGATTTTCTAAAAGAACTTGTGGCAAAGCGCGGTTCTGAGATCGCGCTCATTTCGGTAATGCACTCCAATAATGAAACTGGGGTAATTCAGCCGATCGCAGAGGTAGTAAACATTGCGGGCTCGATCCCAGTTCATACCGATGCGGTTCAATCATTTACTAAGACTCCGCTTTCATATAAAGAACTTGGTGTTACATCCATGGCCCTTAGCGCTCATAAAGTTGGTGGACCACATGGAATCGGTGCTTTGATTTTGCAACGCGCCTATGAAATTCCAGCCTTGTTACATGGCGGGGGACAGGAACGCGAAATTCGCAGCGGAACTCTTAACGCACCTGGCATCGTCGCCTTTGCTGCAGCTGCTGCCAGTAAAATTTATGAGGCGAGTAAAGTCCAAGAACTTCGCGAACGATTTGAAGCGGGCCTGCTCACGTCAGCGCCTAGTGCTTATATCAATGGTGTGGATGCAAAGCGCCTGCCCGGAATTTCTAACGTCACATTTCCTGGCACCCAAAGTGACTCACTACTTTTACTTATGGATTCGGAAAAAGTTTCGTGTTCAACAGGCGCCGCATGCAGTGCAGGAGTCCACCGCCCTTCACATGTTTTACTTGCTATGGGACACAATGAAGTAAGCGCCCAATCTTCACTGCGTTTTTCTTTAGGCGCTAACTCAACGCAGGCCGATGTAGATTTCGCTTTATCTGTTCTACCAACAGTGATCGAACGTGGACGGGCGGCTAATCAGATATGAAGATTATTGCCGCAATGAGCGGGGGAGTTGATTCAGCAGTTGCCGCAGCACGCGCAGTCGAAGCTGGCCATGAAGTAATTGGAGTTCACTTAGCGCTGGCTTCTAACCCACAAAAATATCGCTCTGGTGCACGTGGTTGTTGCACAATTGAAGATTCACATGATGCTCGTCGCGCCGCAGATAAGATCGGAATTCCTTTCTATATCTGGGATATGGCTGAAGAATTTCATGAAGGCGTCGTTGAAAACTTTCTCGCTGAATACGCAGCAGGACGTACCCCTAATCCTTGTCTGCGTTGTAATGAGAAAATAAAGTTCGCGGCTGTTCTAGATCGCGCCAAAGCTATGGGTTTTGATGGCGTTGTCACTGGTCACTATGCGCGCACACAAATCGGACCAATGGGAAAGACGTTACACCGCGCAGTTGATCCGTTAAAAGATCAGTCGTATGTCCTTGCAGTTCTAACTACTGAACAAATAAACGGCGCGATATTTCCGCTGGGGGATACTGAAAAAGTTGATATTCGAATTGAAGCCGAAGCACGTGGCTTAGCCGTTGCACAGAAGCCAGATAGCCACGATATTTGCTTCGTTCCATCAGGTGATAACGCTGGTTGGTTGCGCGATCGCTTAGGTAGCGAAGTCGGACCAATCGTTGATAACACCGGCAATAAAATTGGCGAACATAAAGGTGCTTACACCTACACAATTGGCCAACGAAAAGGTCTAGGACTAACAATTCCCACCGCCGATGGCTCGCCACGATTTGTTTTAAAGATCGAACCAGTGACAAACACTGTTGTTGTTGGCGCCCGTGAAGAGCTTGCGGTTATTAAATTGATGGGCGAAAAGACGATCTGGTGTGGTCCGGCCGTGGAAGAAAAACCACTGCGTGGCTTTGCCCAGGTGCGTGCGCATGGCGCGGCTTTAGATTGCACCTATTACTTTGATGGAACGCGTTTAGTTGCCGAATTAGATAAACCTTTACTTGGAATTGCAAACGGGCAGGCGCTAGTTATTTATGATGCAGATCGCGTGGTCGGATCGGCAACTATCTGCGAGAGCGCATGAGTAATCAAGCGCGCCATCGCATAACCGAACTCACCAACGAGATTCGTGATCACCAATTTAAGTATTATGTTTTAGATACTCCAACGATTACCGATGCGCAATTTGATGCCCTTCTCAAAGAGTTACAGGCACTTGAAGCCAAGCATCCAGAGTTACTAGAACCAGATTCGCCATCCTTAGGTGTTGGTGGAGGATTTGCAACAACCTTTGAGCAACACGATCACATTGAAAAAATGATGAGCCTTGACAATGTTTTCGATATCGAAGAACTTGGCGCGTGGTTTGATCGCGTGGAGAAAGAAAGCCCTAATCCAAAATACTTATGTGAGTTAAAAGTTGATGGGCTGGCAATTAACTTGTTATATGAGAACGGCCAGTTAACTAGAGCGCTCACCCGCGGTAACGGCGTAACCGGTGAAGATGTGACTTTAAACGTTAAGACCATCAAGGGCTTGCCACACACGTTAAGTGGTAAGAAGGTGCCATCTTTAATTGAAATACGCGGTGAAGTGTTCTTGCCGGTTGCTGCATTTAATCAATTAAATGAAGAGTTAGAAGAGGCTGGCAAGCAACTCTTTGCTAATCCCCGCAACTGTGCTGCAGGTTCGCTGCGTCAGAAGGATCCCCGCATAACTGCTAGCCGCGCTCTTAGCGTCGTAGTTCACGGCGTTGGCACCAGCGAAGGAATCTCTTTCTCATCTCAATCTGATGCGTATACGCAGTTGAACTCACTTGGTATGCCAACTTCAGAGCGCTTTAAAGTATGTGGCACGCGCGCAGAAGTTGAAGGATTCATTGCGCACTACAACGAGCATCGCCACGATGTAGAGCACGAAATAGATGGTGTGGTTATTAAAGTCGATGACGTGGCTGAGCAGAAAAAGCTGGGTTTTACTTCGCGCGCACCTAAATGGGCAATCGCCTATAAATATCCACCAGAAGAAGTAACCACCAAATTACTTGATATAAAAGTTAGCGTTGGGCGCACCGGACGCGTCACACCATTTGCCTTTATGGAACCTGTGAAAGTTGCGGGTTCAACTGTTACCAATGCAACCCTGCACAATCAAGAAGAGATCGAACGCAAAGGTGTCTTGATTGGTGACACGGTAATAATTCGAAAAGCCGGTGATGTGATTCCCGAAGTTCTGGGGCCAGTATTGTCACAGCGCACCGGAAAAGAACGCGCCTTTATTATGCCGACTAACTGTCCCGAATGCGCTAGTGAATTGCGTGCGATTACCGAAGGTGATGTGGATATTCGCTGTCCAAACACCAGAAGCTGTCCCGCCCAACTGCGAGAGCGCATTTACTACATCGGATCGCGGGCAGCGCTAGATATAGATGTGCTTGGTCTAGAAGCTGCGATTGCGCTGCTAACGGATCAGATCATCACCGATGAGTCAGATCTATTTGATTTGACCACCGAATCGCTCATTCGCTCAGAGTTCTTTACTAAAAAAGATGGCAGTACTGGCAAAAATACTGAGAAGCTATTGGCCGCACTTGAAGTTGCCAAGACACGACCACTTTGGAGAATTATCGTGGCACTTTCTATCCGCCACGTTGGTCCAACCGCCGCACAGTCCTTAGCCAATAACTTCGGCTCGATGGATGCGATCGCAAAGGCTGATGTAGGTGAACTTTCGGATATCGATGGACTAGGTGAAACCATTGCGCAATCTATTGTTGAATGGTTTGCCATTGATTGGCATCGCAACATCATTGCCAAATGGCAAAAGGCTGGCGTAATAATGCAGGCGCAAACTGTTGCGCAATTGCCACAAACTTTGGCCGATCTCACCTTTGTTGTAACTGGAGGATTGGAATCTTTCACCCGAGATTCCATCGCCGCAACAATTACCGCGCATGGCGGAAAAGCGGTGGCTTCTGTTTCAAAGAAAACGGATTATGTGTTAGTTGGCAGTGACCCAGGTTCAAAACTGGCTAAAGCCCAAGAACTTGGCGTCACCATCATTGATGAGGCGCGCTTTTTAGAGTTACTAGCAGGGCGGGGGTAGTCTGTACTCATGATCATCGCATCCGAACAACTTCGTGAACTGCCAGTCCCACCTTATGCATTCGGCATTGGCTCCTTCGTAGTTTTTGCCCTCTTTCTATATCTAGTTCTTCGACTAGATAACGATTAATTCTTAGCCACCCACTAGGTTTTATTTTGGCAAAGATTGCAATATACGGCGGAACGTTTGACCCAATTCATAGAGGGCACCTGCACGTAATCGAACAAGTGCTTTTGCGGGGACTATCTGATCGCGTTCTTGTAATTCCTGCAGGAGAGCCTCTTCTGCGCGATAGCCAGCCGATCGCATCTGGCGCCGAGCGTCGCGCGATGTGTGTGCAGGCACTTAATGATTTGCCTTCTGAAATTGCAAAAAAAGTAGAAGTAAACCCAATTGAGATTCTGCGATCTGGCCCGAGTTATGCAATAGATACCGTTGATGCAGTTGCGCAGACCTATCCTGGAGCTGAAATTTTGATGATCGTTGGAACAGATGCCTTCGCCAAGATCGCACAGTGGCATCGCAGTGATGAATTACAGGATAAAGTCGACTTCATAGTTATTGATCGTCCAGAATTTCCAGGGGATGCAACCATAGATATCGGCGCCCTAAATATTTCTGCAACGCAGATTCGCGCAGGCGAAATCGACGCTCTTTCACCTCATGTAGCAACCTATATAAAGGAGCACAACCTCTATGCCAGCAAGTAAGAGCGTTACCGAGTTGACCCAGGTTGCAGCTCGCGCAATCGCCGACAAATTTGGCACAGAGATGATCGCTATCGACCTATCTGATCAGATGGTTTTATCTGAGGTATTTCTCATTGCAACAGGTGCGAATATTCGCCAGGTAGATGCAATCGCGGATGAAGTAGAAGAAAAGCTGCGACTAATCGGTGAAAAACCTGCGCGCCGTGAAGGTACCGACGAATGGATTCTGCTGGATTATTCTGATTTAGTTGTACATATCCAGAGCGCCGAACTGCGCCGTTACTACATGCTAGATCGTCTTTGGAATGATTGCCCAACAATAGAACTCGATGTCGTAAAGGAAAATGTGGCAAATGGCAGGTAAGAATAATCGCATCTTATTGTGGCGACATGGCCAGACTGATTGGAACGTAGTAAACCGTTTTCAGGGGCATTCCGATATTGAATTAAATAGCGTTGGAATTTATCAAGCCCAACTTGCTGCGCCAATTATCGCCGGTATGGAGCCGACCGCAATTTTAAGTAGTGATCTCTCTCGTGCTCGCGTTACGGCATCTAAATTAAGTGAAATTGTTAACATGGAAGTTATAGTCGATGAGCGCCTGCGCGAGACCAATGGCGGTCACTGGGAAGGTAAGACTGGCGCTGAAAACCGTGCTGCAGATCTAGAAAACTTTATTCGCTGGATTGATGGAAACGATAATCCGGCGGGAACAATTGGTGAAAGCCGCAGTGAAGTTGCGGCACGAGCTAGTGCAGCGCTAGATGAGTTCTTGGCTGATAAGGAAGATCAACTTGTTGTCGTTGCAACACATGGCGGAACCGCACGTTGTTTAATCGGGCACTATTTGCATTTGCCGATGGCACATTGGGGAAAAATTGGTGGGCTATCAAATGCTCGTTGGTCAATCTTGCAGACCAGTCCCAAAGGTTGGCATCTAGCCGAACATAATGCGGGATCTATTCTCGAACCTGTATTCGGTGAAGAATCTGGTGCTGATGTGCCAGATCACGTGCGCTAGAGTTACCTTCTCGTTAAATACGGGGATATGGCGCAGTTGGTAGCGCGCTTCCATGGCATGGAAGAGGTCAGGGGTTCGAATCCCCTTATCTCCACATAATATTTCTAATCAATAATCGTAAATCAAGGGGCTATAAGAATGTCGGTCATTGCTTCAGTTCCACGCGGTTGGGACGCTAAAGATATTGGCGATCTTAACGGACAGCACTTCCTCATAACTGGTGGAACAAGTGGCATTGGTAAAGAGACTGCGCGCGAACTTGCCCGCGCAGGTGCTCACGTAACGATCACGGCACGTAATCCGATAAAGGGTGCCAACACGGTTGCCGAAATTGGAAAAGATCAAGTCGATTTTAGATTCCTAGATTTAGCAGATCTTTCATCGGTGCGCGCCTTTGCTAAAGACTTTACCTCGCCATTTGATGTATTGATTTTAAATGCGGGAGTCATGGCGACGCCTTTTACTTTGACTAAAGATAATTTTGAGATGCAGATGGGCACAAATCATCTGGGACATTTTGCTTTAGCAGGGTTGCTTCACAAACAAGTTAAAAACCGTGTTGTTGCCGTTTCATCACAAATGCACAGAACTGCGCGCATAAGTGGTGCAACTATTGATGATCTGCGCGATAAGGCAAAAGGAATTGGTGCCTATAACGCTTGGTCTACCTATGCGGTGAGCAAACTAGCCAACCTTTTATTCATCCATGAACTAGAGCGTCGCCAATTGCGTAATAACTGGAATATACAAGCCGTTGCTGCACACCCTGGTTATGCTGATACAAATTTAGTTGCTGGCGCTTCGGTGCAAGATCGTGCCGGTGCATTTGCTAATGCACTCTTTGCACAGAGTGCGCAACGTGGTGCGTTGCCAACTTTATGTGCCGCAACTTTTCCAGGGCTAATTGGTGCTTCATATATTGGCCCAGATGGCTTCTTAGAAATGCGTGGATTCCCAAAACTTACGCGCGCTGCAGCAATTGCCTATGATCAAAGGCTGGCTGCCGATTTATGGAGAATTAGTGAAGAATTAACTGGCGTTACTTGGGGCTAAAGCCCGATAAACTGCGCTAATGACCACTCCACAAGAACATCAGGCATATGACTTTGCCTATGTCCAAGAGAAGTGGCTGCCAATTTGGGATGAGATCGAACCATTTAAATCTGGTCGCCCAGATGATCCTCGCCCCAAAAAATATGTCCTTGATATGTTCCCTTATCCATCAGGTGATCTACATATGGGCCATGCCGAGGCATACGCACTTGGCGATGTAATCGCACGTTATTGGATTCAAAAAGGCTTTAACGTCATGCACCCAATTGGTTGGGATGCCTTTGGTTTACCGGCTGAAAATGCTGCGATTAAGCGCAATGAAGATCCACGTATTTGGACTTATGAAAACATCGCAACTCAGAAGGCTTCTATGCGTCGTTATGCCTGTTCCTTTGACTGGGATCGCGTCTTTAACACTTGCGATCCGGAATATTACAAATGGAATCAATGGCTGTTTATTGAATTGCATAAGCGTGGCTTGGCTTATCGTAAAGATAGCGCTGTTAATTGGTGTCCAAGTTGTCAGACCGTACTTGCCAACGAACAAGTCGTAGCAGGGCTATGCGAGCGTTGCGACACAGCAGTTACTAAGAAGAAGTTAAATCAGTGGTATTTCAAGATCACTGATTACGCCGATCGTTTGCTCGATGATATGAAAGAGCTCGAAGGTCATTGGCCCGATAAAGTCTTAACAATGCAGCGCAACTGGATCGGGCGCTCCCAAGGTGCCAACGTTAACTTCATGATCGAAGGGCGCCATGCTCCAGTAACTATTTACACAACGCGCCCTGACACTTTGCATGGGGCAACTTTTATGGTTGTGGCTGTCGATTCAGAACTTGCCGCCGAACTTGCCGCCGGGACAGCAGCTGAAGAAAAGTTTAAGAAATATCGCGATTCAGTTAAGGCAGCCTCCGATATCGATCGCTTGGCAACTGATCGACCAAAATCTGGAATATTTTTAGAGCGCTATGCGATAAATCCAGTAAATGGTGAGAAGTTGCAGATCTGGGCATCTGATTATGTTCTAGCTGATTACGGCACCGGCGCGATTATGGCTGTTCCCGCACATGATCAACGCGATTTAGATTTTGCGCGCGCTATGAAACTTCCTGTGCGAGTTGTGGTTGAAACGGGTGATGAAGATCCAAGTGAGACTGGCATCGCAACAACCGGTGATGGAAAGTTAGTTAACTCTGGATCTCTAAACGGCCTCAACAAAGTCGATGCCATCGCTGCAATTAATAAAGAGCTAGAAGCATCTGGCCTTGGTAAATCAGCACGTAATTATCGCCTGCGTGATTGGTTGGTATCTCGCCAGCGTTATTGGGGCACACCGATTCCAATCGTTCATTGCGATAAATGTGGAGAAGTTGCAGTTCCGGCCGATCAACTTCCACTACAACTTCCCGATGCTAAAGGTCTTGATCTAAAGCCAAAGGGACAATCTCCACTTGCAGCAGCAACCGAATGGGTCAATACCAAATGCCCAACTTGCGGGGCAGCAGCGCTGCGCGATACCGACACCATGGATACTTTCGTAGATTCTTCTTGGTACTTCTTGCGCTACCCATCATCAAAGAATTCAACTGAACCATTCTTACGCGCCGATATTGATACTTGGTTGCCAGTTGATCAATATGTTGGCGGAGTTACTCACGCGATCTTGCACTTGTTGTATTCACGATTCTTTACCAAGGTTTTACACGACATCGGGTTGTTGGGATTCACTGAACCATTTACGCGCCTGCTAAATCAGGGCATGGTGGTTATGGATGGCTCTGCGATGTCTAAATCTCGCGGCAATTTGGTTCGCCTATCTGATGAACTGGAAAACCATGGCGTCGATGCCATTCGTTTATCTATGGTCTTCTCTGGTCCGCCGGAAGATGATGTGGATTGGTCAGATGTTTCACCATCTGGTTCCGTTAAATTCTTAAGTCGCGCTTGGCGCTTATCTGGTGATGTAACTTCTAAGCCGGGCGTTGCTTTCGCAAATGGTGAAATATCTCTACGTAAAGCAACTCACAAAGCCTTGCATGATGCTGCCTTTGCTGTGGAATCATTCCGCTTTAATGTGGCGATTGCGCGTGTTATGGAGTTAGTAAATGCAACTCGTAAGGCAATTGATTCAGGGCCAGGATCTGCAGATCCAGCAGTTCGTGAAGCAGTGGAAGCGATTGCAATTATGTTATCTCTGGTTGCACCCTTTACGGCGGAAGAAATGTGGGAACGCCTAGGCCACAAACCTGCAATTGCAACCGCTGGTTGGCCCGTTGTGGATGAAAAGTTACTTGTGGCAGATGCTGTTGAAGCCGTTATTCAGATAAACGGCAAGATCATTGAGCGCATAGAAGTCACACCAACTATTTCTGATGCCGAAATTGAAGCGCTGGCGCTGGCCAACCCAACAGTTGCAGCAGCGTTAAACGGTGCAACGCCAAAGAAAGTTATTGCGCGCGCTCCCAAGCTTGTAAATATCGTTCTTTGACCACAGCCTCAACCTTTCTTAATTACTGTTGGCGTATATACCCGATGATCCTGCAATGAATTTAATTCCTGAAAACTTTCAGTCCTGGTGGAGCCACATCACCTTCTCGGTATCGCAGAAGCGATCCTTACTCTCAATATCGGCGCTCGTGATTGCACTATCTATATTCCTCCTCGTGCGTGGCACTTCGCAAGAGATCGCGCTGGCACCGCCTGAATTATTAGTAACTTAATCAGTTGCGCAAGTAACCGTCGATGTTGCAGGCGCTGTTAATAATCCTGGCGTTTATTCGCTCCCGTCTAATTCGCGAGTTATCGATGCCATTAAGGCTGCGGGCAACACTTTAAAGGGCGCGGATGTTTCAGATATAAACCTAGCTCGCGTTATTAAAGATGGTGAACAGGTTTACATCTACCCACCTGGTAAGGCAGGCAGTTCGGTTCGCACATCACCACAGAGAATAAAGGCTCGCACATCTGGCCCCATCGCCTTAAACCGCGCCAGCACAAAAGAGTTAGAGACGCTAGATGGAATCGGTCCAGTACTCGCGCACTCGATCCTGAACTCGCACTAATTAGCGTTGGCGCCGAAAATAGTTATGGCCATCCGGCTGCCAATACCCTCGCGTTATTGCGGGAAGTAGGCGCTAAAGTACTGCGTACTGACACAGATGGCGCGATTGCAGTTCGTGCTCGTCGCCACCGGTTGCAGGTCAAGACGAGCAAGAACCGCTTTACTTACTTGCGTTGGGAATAGCCAGAGACAGGGGGAGTAAGACTTGAATCCGTTTTATCTCATCCTGGGCAGTGAAGGCGCACTTAGCGATCGCGCGCTATCTAAATTAACCGCACAGCTAAAAGAAGAGAAGGCTGAAGCCACAACTATCTTTGCCGCCGATGCTTTATTGGGTGATATTTCAGATGCGCTGGCACCTTCGCTATTTTCAGAACGCCGCGCCTTAATTATTAAAGACTTGCAGGACTTGCCGGAAGATTCCAAAGATGAAGTAACTCGCTATTTGTCGCAACCCGATGAGATGACCACAGTGATATTCGTTCATAAGGGTGGCGTGAAAGGCAAAGCGTTACTCGATGCGATTAAGAAAGTTAAGCCCGAGATAATTGCCTGCGAGCCTATGAAAAAAGAGGCAGAAAAAGAAACCTTCGTGAAAGACTTATTTTTAGATAGTGGGCGCAAAGCATCACCTGCAGCTGTCGCTGCTCTAGTTGGCGCACTCGGTGGGGATATGCGCGAGTTACAACAGGCCGTTTCGCAGATCGCACTTGATTCTCCGGCCGGCGTCATTGATGAAGCGATGGTTGATAAATTTCATCAGGGTCGTGTTGAGACAACCGGATTCGATGTGGCAGATGCAACGATTGATGGAAATTTGCCAACCGCGCTTATTTCACTGCGCAGCGCCATTGAAACTGGCACCGATCCAGTGATGGTGACATCTGCAATCGCATCGGCGCTTCGTTCACTGGCTAAAGTTTCAGGATCTGCAACTGGCGCCAAATCATTTGAATTAGCGGGACAACTTGGTATGGCGCCATGGCAGATTGATAAAGCGCGCCGACAATTACAAGGTTGGACACCGCGCGCACTTTCTAAGGCGGTGCAAGCAATCGCTTTGGCAGATGCGCAGGTTAAAGGCGCGGCCACCGATCCGATCTATGCCCTAGAAAAAGCCCTCGCCTCAATCACCGCCGCCCGCGCTGGCAGATAGCCTGTAATTAGGCGGGGATCAGACCTCAATTTGAGCCTGCACCCCTTGCGCTGATAACCTACGCGTCTGCCTGGCAACCAAAAGGGTTATCACAGCTTTAGACGTTCGGAGTAATACACGTGGCAAATATCAAGTCGCAGATCAAGCGCGTTAAGACAAATAACAAGGCTCAGGCTCGCAATAAGTCTGTCTCTTCATCTGTTAAGACCGCTGTTCGCAAATTCCGTGAAGCAGTTGTAAAGGGAGACGCAGCAACAACTACGACTGAACTCCGCTCTGCTTCAAAGGCTTTAGATATTGCAGTTGCCAAGGGTGTAGTTCACCGCAATACAGCGGCAAACAAGAAGTCATCAATGGCTAAGGCTGCTGCCAAAGCCGGCGCTCGTTAATTCTTAATACGCACCAGAAAAGGGGCGGATAAAAGTGCCTGCAATTTCACTTGCTAAGGCTCCGCAACCCGCAGCAACAGATCCCGCGCAGATTCGTAATTTCTGCATCATTGCGCATATCGATCACGGTAAATCTACGCTGGCCGATCGCATGCTCGGAATCACTGAAGTTGTAGAAGCCCGCAATATGCGCGCGCAATATTTAGATCGCATGGATATCGAACGCGAACGTGGCATCACCATTAAATCTCAAGCAGTTCGTCTGCCATGGCGCAGCGGTATCGATAGCCAGGAATACATCCTTAATATGATCGACACACCTGGGCACGTTGACTTTACATACGAAGTATCGCGCTCGCTCGCTGCTTGCGAAGGCGCAGTTCTTTTAGTTGATTGCGCACAAGGAATCGAAGCACAGACTCTTGCCAACCTTTATTTGGCGATGGAGAACAACCTAACAATCATTCCAGTGCTAAATAAAATTGATTTACCGAATGCCCAACCAGAAAAATTTGCTGCAGAGCTTGCTCGCTTAATTGGCTGCCAACCTGAAGATTGTTTGCGTGTTTCAGGAAAGACTGGCGATGGCGTTGCCGAACTCCTCGATCAGATCGTTGCGCAGATTCCGGCACCAGTTGGCGATGCAAACGCACCTGCGCGCGCACTTATCTTTGACTCGGTCTATGACTCATATCGCGGCGTTGTTACCTATGTTCGTGTTATCGATGGTCGCATCAATCCGCGTGAGCAGATCCAAATGTTTTCAACCGGCGTACGACATGAAGCCCTCGAAGTCGGCGTTATCTCACCAGAGCCAGTGCCAGGTAAAGGTTTAGGCGTGGGTGAAGTGGGTTATTTAATTACCGGCGTTAAAGATGTTCGCCAATCACGTGTTGGTGACACTGTTACTAATTATCAAAACCCAACTAAGACACCATTGGCTGGATATAAAGATCCCAAGCCAATGGTTTTCTCCGGGCTCTTCCCACTAGATGGTGCTGACTTTCCTTTACTGCGTGATGCTTTAGATAAGTTACAGCTCAATGATGCCGCCCTTGTCTATGAACCAGAGAGTTCAGCGGCGCTGGGCTTTGGTTTCCGCTGTGGCTTCCTTGGTCTTTTGCATATGGAGATCGTGCGCGAGCGATTAGAACGCGAATCAGGAATCAGTCTTATCTCAACTGCGCCAAACGTTGTTTATCGCGTGATGTTAGAAGATGGCAAAGAATTTGTTGTTACCAACCCATCAGAATTTCCTGACGGCAAGATCAATTATGTGAAAGAGCCAATCGTTAAATCCACCATCCTGGCGCCATCTGACTACATCGGCACAATCATGGAACTCTGCCAAGATCGCCGCGGAACTTTGCAAGGAATGGATTACATATCGGAGGATCGCGTAGAAATCCGCTACACCTTACCCCTTGCTGAAATTGTCTTTGATTTCTTTGATCAGCTAAAGAGCCGTACTAAAGGTTACGCCTCACTCGACTATGAAGAACTTGGTGATGAAGAAGGCAACCTTGTTAAGGTCGATATTTTGCTGCAAGGCGAAGCAGTCGATGCCTTTAGTGCGATCGTTCACCGCGATAAGGCTTACTCATATGGCGTGATGATGACCGGTAAACTTCGCGAACTAATACCACGTCAACAGTTCGAAGTTCCTATTCAGGCAGCGGTTGGTTCGCGCATCATTGCTCGCGAAAGCATTCGTGCAATTCGTAAAGATGTTTTGGCTAAATGTTACGGTGGAGATATTTCACGTAAGCGCAAACTTCTGGAGAAGCAGAAAGAAGGAAAGAAGCGCATGAAGATGGTGGGACGCGTTGAAGTTCCACAAGAGGCTTTCGTTGCCGCCCTTGCCACCGATGCTGATATCGAAAAGATTAAAGCCGCCCGTAAGCAAGACTGATCGTGCTCTCTTTCTACGTTCATATCCCGTACTGCATAAAGCGCTGCGGATATTGTGACTTTAATACCTATACACCTAGCGAACTACAAGATGGTGCATCCCTTGAGATTGTCTCCAATGATTACATTGACGCCGTTCTGCTCGAATTAAAGTCGGCGCCGACTGATCCCGTGCCGACTATTTTCTTTGGGGGAGGTACGCCTTCACTATTGCCAGCCAATGACTTGGGACGAGTTATCACTGCGATCAAAGCGCGAAATACCGTTAGCGATGACTGCGAAATAACTTTAGAGGCCAATCCAGATTCTGTTACTGCTGAGAAATTACAAGGTTATATAGCAGCCGGATTTAATCGAATTTCATTTGGTATGCAATCAGCGAAGCCACACGTCTTGGCAGTCCTTGATCGCACGCACAATCCCGATAACGTAAAACGCGCAGTTGATATGGCGCGCGCAGCCGGATTTGGCAGCATAAGTGTTGATTTGATTTATGGAACACCGGGTGAATCACTAGAAGATTGGCGCGCGACTGTAACGCAGGCGCTATCGCTAGATATCGATCACATCAGTGCTTACGCGCTAATCGTTGAAACTGGCACCAAACTTGCAGCGCAGATAAAACGCGGTGATTTAACTATGCCTAACGATGACTTGATGGCAGATATGTATTTGCTAGTTGATCAGATGTGTAATGAGGCGGGTCTTGCTTGGTATGAGCTTTCAAATTGGTCAAAGCCCGGCCATGAGTGTCAACACAATATTGCTTATTGGAAAAGTGCGAATTGGTGGGGCTTAGGTCCCGGCGCGCATTCACATATAGATAAGAAGCGCTTCTGGAATGTTAAACATCCAACGGCGTATAAGCAGAAGTTATTTGCAAAGGAATCTCCGATTGCCGATTCAGAAGATTTAACTGATGAGCAGCTACGAGATGAATCAATCATGTTGGCAATTCGCATGCGCAGCGGACTTTCGTTAGATTTACTAAGTAGCGCAGCGCAAGAGCGAGTTATGCAATATCAAAGTAGTGGCCATTTAAATCAAATAGATGGCAAGTTGCAGTTGACCGCCCAAGGACGAATGATCGCCGATCGTTTGGTCCGTGAGGCGCTGGGCTAAGAGCCTTGTAGTACCTTTAGCCAATGAGCACTAGCGCAACTCTCATCCTGACATTTCTGGCAGTTATATTTGTTATCTCAGGCCTTTCCAAAGCCAGCGGTAATGAAAAAGGCTTGTCAGGCACGCGCGACGTGAATGTGAAAGATGGAATCGCTCGTGTAATCGGTCTCTTTGAAGCCTTGCTTGCGCTGGGTCTAATCGTTGGCATCAAATGGAATGGATTGGCTTACTTCCCACTCTTGGGTCTCTGGTTCTTTATGGCTGGAGCAATCTACGTACATTTTAAAGCCAGCAAAGTCCGCACTGCGTTTCCGGCCTTTTTTCTGCTAACTCTGATCTCAATTGCACTCGTACTGATTTAAAGAGAGATATAAAGAAGATAAATATGCATTCCCAACGCCGTCTAGAAATTTTGCGCGCTATCGTCGATGAGTACGTAGCCACGCAAGAACCTGTCGGCTCGAAATCTATTGCTGATAAATCAGCACTCGGTCTCTCACCTGCCACTATTCGTAATGAGATGGCCGTTTTGGAAGATGAAGGCCTAATCACACATCCGCACACCTCTGCTGGGCGCATCCCAACAGATCTGGGCTATCGCGTCTTCGTGGATAAATTGGCAACTGTTAAGCCTTTATCCTCTCCCGAACGTCGTGCCATTGAAACTTTTTTGGATGAGGCAAATAACTTAGAACAGTTGATGAAGAGATCTGCAAAGTTGTTAGCAGATTTGACTAAGCAGGTTGCAGTGATTACCTATCCAATGATTGGTGACGCACCTGGCAGCGAAAAGATGACGATTTCAGGCACAGCTAACTTGGCGCGTTCGGGTGAAGATTTAGGGACATCGCTATCACCAATTCTAGAAGCGCTGGAAGAGCAAGTTGTCCTACTGCGCTTATTGGGTGATGCCAATGAAACCGTGCAGGTTCGTATCGGCGGCGAACAGAATGAGACAAATTTACGTCAGACATCCCTTGTTACAGTTGGTTATGGCGCTGATAACTCAGCGATCGGAGCACTTGGGGTTTTGGGGCCAACCCGCATGGATTACGCCGGATCAATGGCGGCAGTTAGTGCAGTTGCTCGTTATGTCGGACGCTATATATCGGAGAGCAATTAATTTATGTCAGATCATTACCAAAGCTTGGGCGTTGATCGCGGTGCTAGCGCCGATGAGATAAAGAAGGCATATCGCAAGATTGCCCGCGAACTTCACCCCGATGTGAATCCAGATCCTGCGGTGCAAGATAAATTTAAAGAAGTTACTGCCGCCTATGAAGTATTAAGTGATCCACAAAAACGCCAGTCATATGACATGGGTGGTTCTGGCTTCGGCGGAGGATTCGGCGGCGGTGGATTTAGCGACATCATGGACGCCTTCTTTGGGGGCGGACAAAATCGCGGACCACGTCCACGTATGCGCCAAGGACAAGATGCTTTGATTCGCGTTGAAGTTGATTTAAATGAAGCGTGCTTTGGAGCAGAAAGAGAAATCTCTGTTGAAAATGCGGTGGCTTGTACTAAATGTAAAGGTCAAGGATCTGCTGACTCAGCGGAGCCTTCGATGTGCCAAGTCTGTAAAGGGCGCGGTGAAACTCAGCAAGTGCAGCGCTCATTCCTTGGTCAAGTAATGACTTCACGTCCTTGCGGTTCTTGTCAGGGTTACGGCAGCATCATACAAAATCCTTGTCGCGAATGCGCCGGCGATGGACGAGTACGTGCGCGTCAAAATATAAGTGTGAAAATTCCAGCAGGTGTTGAAACCGGCAACCGCATTCAACTTTCTGGTCGAGGTGAAGTCGGATCAGGTGGTGGCCCGGCGGGAGATCTCTATGTTGAAATCGTTGAATCACAACACCCATTCTTAATTCGCGATAACCATAACCTGCACGTTGCTATTGAAGTTTCATTTGCAGCAGCCTCACTTGGCACCAAAGTCATGGTCGAATGCTTAGATGGTCCAATCGAAGTCGAAGTTCGTGCTGGAACACAAAGTGGTGCCACCATTCCGGTTCGCGGAAAAGGAATGACGCGGCTGCGTGCTGCAACACGTGGAGATTTAATTGTGCATGTTGAAGTGCAGACACCACATAAATTGAGCAGGGATCAAGAAGAGATGCTCCGTAAATTTGCTTCAGCTCGCGGTGAAAAGCCAGGAGATGTAAAGATCAAGGGGCTTGAGCAAGGATTCTTTAGCAAGTTCAGAGATGCCTTCGGACGCTAATGCTGACTCTCTTCTTTGTTAACGATCTTCCTAAAGTTGTTGGTAGTGGTTATGAATTTGGTGGAGAAGAAGCGGGCCATGCCATCCGCGTGCTGCGCACTCAAGTGGGAGATAGCTTGGCGCTCTCAGATGGGCAAGGCGCTTGGTCAATCGTGCAAGTAAAAGCAGTTGCTAAGAAGTCAATGACAGTTGAAGTAATGCAGTCGGGTTTTGAAGAGGCGCTGCCTGTTGAATTCACCGTTGCACAAGCGTTGACTAAAGGCGATCGCATCAAAGAGTCAATTGAGTTAAATACTGCAGGTGGCGCGGATGTAATTTTATTGTGGGCGGCAACCCGTTCGATCGGAAAATCGACTCCAGATCTCATGCAGAAATTAGGCACAACTGCGCGTGAGGCCAGCAAACAGAGCAGACGCAATCGCATTCCATTTGTGATGGGGGTGCTGGATGCTAAGAAGATTGCGGCAGAGATTCCAAATTACGATTTGGCAATTGTTTTTCACGAAAGTGCGCAACTTAAGTTAACTGAAGTTGTAAAGCCTGGTATTAAGAAAGTCTTAGCGATTATTGGCCCCGAAGGTGGAATCACTGATGAAGAGTTAGCGATCTTCATAGCTGCTGGCGCTCAAGTTGCTTTGCTGGGCCGTCCAATTTTCCGTTCCGCACATGCGGGTATGGCGGCGCTTTCTGGCCTAAACGCGGCTTTAAATATCTGGTAAAGGTATAGTCAACTTATGGCGCTGGATCCTGATTGCATCTTCTGTAAGATCATTGAAGGTCAGATTCCTGCCGATATAGTTTTTCGAAACGAAAACGTGGTTGCATTTAGCGATTTAAATCCGCAGGCACCGACCCACGTCTTAATAATTCCGACTCTGCATACCGAAAATGCGGCATCCCTTGCAAAGATCTCTGCAACGATCACGGCAGCGCTATTTACCGCCGCTAGCGAGATTGCAGCCGAACGAGGTTTAACTGGCTATCGAACCGTCTTTAATACTGGCGCCGACGCCGGTCAGAGCGTTTTTCACGCTCACTTGCATCTGCTTGGTGGGCGTGGGCTCGCATGGCCACCCGGTTAAAAGTAGTATCACGGACTATATGGAACGAACTCTGATCACCGTCCCACCTGCGATCTCGATGGTTTCACTCATCGGCGCCAATGATGCCAACTTACGAGCTATCGAAGCAGCCTTCCCGAGCGTGAATATCACCGTTCGCGGAAACGAAATAACTTTGCGTGGTCCGCATATTGATTGCATCGTGCTGGAAAAATTGTTTGCTGAAATGATGGTTGTGATTCGTTCCGGTCAGGCGCTGACCGTTGATGCGGTCAAGCGCAGCATCGTAATGTTGGGACAAGAGCCCGCTGAAAGTCCAGCAGAAGTTCTTTCTCTAAATATAGTTTCTAATCGCGGACGCACGATCCGACCAAAGACAGCCAATCAGAAGAAGTATGTTGATGCGATCGATGAAAACACCATCACATTTGGAATTGGCCCGGCAGGAACAGGAAAGACATACCTTGCAATGGCTAAGGCCGTTGCTGCGCTGCAAGCAAAGAAAGTAAATCGCATAATTTTGACTCGCCCGGCCGTTGAAGCAGGGGAGAAGTTAGGCTTCTTGCCTGGCACCTTAAGTGAAAAGATTGATCCATTTCTTCGCCCGCTCTTTGATGCCTTGCATGACATGATCGACGTAGATTCGATTCCACGTTTAATGCAGACCGGTGTGATTGAGGTTGCCCCGCTTGCATACATGCGCGGTCGTACCTTGAATGATTCATTTATTATCTTGGATGAGGCGCAGAACACGACACCTGAGCAGATGAAGATGTTCTTAACTCGCTTAGGTTTTGGTTCAAAAATGGTAATCACCGGCGATGTCACTCAAGTCGATCTTCCAAACGGAGTCCGCTCAGGGCTACGTATCATCACCGACATTTTGCAAGATGTCGAAGATATTTCCTTTATGGAGCTAACAGCCGAAGATGTGGTTCGCCATCGTTTAATTGGGGATATCGTCAAGGCATATGAAAAATATGACGAGGTAAAATCAGCTCCTCGCAACTTGCGCAACCAATAAATACAACAATTATGACAATAGAAATTACCAATAAATCTGGCGAACTTGTGCCCACTGAAAACGTGCGCACCCTTTTGCAAAATTCTTTAGTTGAGTTAAAGCTAAACCCCGAATGTGAAGTAAATCTGGTCTTTGTCGATGTCACCGAAATGACTGAACTGCATATTAAATGGATGGATGAGGGTGGACCAACCGACGTTCTCTCATTCCCGATGGATATTCCAGTAGATAGCAATGAATCGGTAACTCTTGGCGACATCGTCATTTCACCAGTTGTTGCAGCAGAGCAAGCAGCGGCGGCTGGCCACAGCGCCGAACACGAGATCTATATTTTGGCCGCGCACGGTCTTCTTCATATCTTGGGATATGACCATGCAGATAAGGCTGATGAGAAAGTAATGTTTGCACTGCAAGAAGATCTAGTTAAGAAATATGAGGCTTTGGCTTGAATACCTTTAATATCAGCGCGATTATCGTTTTGATTGCCTTTGCTGGTTTCTTAGCTGCCTCTGAATCAGCGCTCACCTCAATTTCGCGCATATTAATCGAAGAACTTGAATCCAAACGCGGCGGACATTTGCTCAAGAAATATTCTAAGCAACCTTCGCGCTATTTAAATGTTCTTCTCTTAGTACGCAAGATCTGCGAATTCACGGCAGCAGCCCTTCTGGCAGTTGCTTTGTTGCGTCAGTATTCATCTGCGCAGGCGATGGCGATGACGGTTGCGATCATGGTTGTGCTCTCCTACGTTGTCGTCGGCGTTGGCCCTCGCACCTTGGGACGCCAGCAACCGCACAAATGGGCGCGCGCCGGTATTTCAGTTGCCTATTTCCTAGCATTTATCTTGGGACCAGTTACAAATCTTTTGATTGCAATCGGTAATGCGATTACCCCGGGTAAGGGTTTTCGTAGTGGTCCATTTACCAATGAAGCCGAACTTCGCGACCTGGTTGATCAAGCGCACGAGCGCGGCTTAGTGGAATCTGATGAACACGAAATGATTCACTCGGTATTTGAACTCGGCGATACCTTGGTTCGCGAACTCGCCGTGCACCGCACAGATATGGTTTGGATTGAACGCGATAAGAGTTTGCGCCAAGCGCTCTCACTTGCCCTGCGCTCTGGTTATTCCAGAATTCCAGTGGTCGGTGAAAACCTAGATAACATCATTGGCATCGCATACGTTAAAGATTTAGCAAAGCGTGCCCTTGATCACCACGAGGCTGAAGTAAGTGAAAAAGTTGAGCAACACATGCGCCCGGCCGTCTTTGTGCCAGAGATAAAGATTGCGGCAGAGCTATTAAAGGAGATGCAGCGCGATCAAATCCACTTAGCGATTGTGGTTGACGAATATGGTGGCACCGCGGGCATCATCACGATTGAAGATATTATCGAAGAAATTGTCGGTGAAATTGCGGATGAGTTCGATGATGGAATCGAAGCATTTATCTGGATTACCGAAGATAAGGCACGTGCGAAAGCGACCTTACATATTGAAGATTTGGCTGATGAGTTAAAAGTTGATATCGATAAGGCAGATTTTGAAGATGTCGACTCTATCGGCGGCTTGATGGCACAGAAGCTAGGACGTGTTCCAATTGCAGGAAGCACTATTTCGATTGCAGGATGGACTATTACTTCAGAGCGCCCGGTCGGTCGACGTCGTAAAATAAGTAGCGTAATCATTGAGCGAATTAAAGATGTGGCGCCGGAGGATCATGAGTAATTCATTTAGCAATGCTGAAGATTCTAAGTTGGCAACTCTTGCTAATTCCACTTTGGTGCGCACTGGGGCTAAGCAAGCAGCAGCGTTACGCGATTCAACTGGACGTACCTATGTCGCAATAAATATCGCGACTGCATCACTTTCACTTGATGCAGTGCAAGCAGTTTTCACAGTCGCAGCAGCTTCACAAATATCTGGAATTGAATCTGTTGTATTCGTGGGGGAGTCCGCCGCAGAAACGGCTGTTATTACTGAAAATTCACCGCAAGCGACAATCTTTTTCATCGATGCTAGCGGGAGCGTAACTAGGGCATAAGATAGCCCAATGCGTATCGTGCGATTTACTCCGGGACCTGAATCCGGTCTTGGCGCTGATCCACTCTTTGGAGTACTCGAAGAAGATAACTCGATCACGATTATTTCGGGAGATCCGATTTATCACGGCGTCACCAAGACGGCCGCTAAAGTTGAACTTTCCAAGGTGCGTTTATTGGCGCCAGTTATTCCACGGAGCAAGATTGTCGCGGTCGGCAAGAATTATGCCGACCATGCCAAAGAGATGGGCTCAGATGTTCCCAAAGAGCCGATCATCTTCTTGAAACCAAATACATCCGTGATTGGCCCAGGCGACACAATTGTTTGGCCCGCTATGGCCCCAACGATTGATTACGAAGCAGAACTAGCTGTTGTGATTGGACGCGTCTGTAAAGATGTTCCTAAAGAGCGAGTTAACGAAGTCATCTTTGGTTACACACTCGCCAACGACGTTACTTGTCGTGAACTTCAAAAGAGTGATGGCCAATGGGCACGCGCAAAGGGATTCGATACTTTCTGCCCAATCGGCCCATGGATTGAAACTGACTTTGTGCCAGGCACGCAGCGAATCTTCTCTAAGGTAAATGATGAACTGCGCCAAGATGCAACGCTGGACCAAATGATCTTTAGCGTCTCTGACATAGTTGTATTTGTTTCACAGGTTATGACTCTATTGCCCGGCGATGTAATCATCACTGGAACACCCGCAGGAATTGGTCCACTGATCGAGCGCGGCAATGTCGTTGTAAGCGTTGAAGGACTTGGTCAATTAACAAATAAGGTGAGTGCCAAACCGTGAGTGAGAAAAAAGTAAAGGTCCGTTTCGCTCCATCTCCAACTGGTGATCTACATGTTGGAAATATACGCACCGCGCTATTTGATTGGGCTTATGCGCGCCACACAGGTGGCACATTCCTATTCCGTATCGAAGATACTGACACGACCCGCGTAACCGATGAATACATCCAAGCAGCGATCGATACTCTTAAGTGGCTTGGCCTTAATTGGGATGAGGGCCCAGAAGTCGGTGGCGAGAATGGCCCTTACTTACAATCGCAACGTTTAGATATTTACGCGCATTGGGCTGCAAAGTTTCTAGATCAGAAAGATGCTTACCACTGTTACTGCTCACCGGATGAGTTAGAAGCGGTTCGCGAAGCACAACGTGCTGCAAATGTGGCACCTGGATATAACGGGCATTGTCGCGAGTTAACTGCTGATCAAATTGCTGGATATAAAGCACAGGGGCGCGGAGCCGTTGTGCGCATGCGCATGCCAGATGGCAACACAACTTTCACCGATGAGATTCGCGGCGATGTAACTTTTGATCATAAGTTTGTACCCGACTTTGTCTTGGTGCGCGCCGATGGTTCACCGCTTTACACCTTGGCCGTGGCAGTCGATGACATTTTGATGAAGGTCACTCACGTTTTGCGTGGAGAAGATCTGCTCTCATCAACGCCGCGTCAGATCCGTGTCTATCAAGCGATGGGGGTTGCAATCGATGACTACCCAGTCTTTGCGCACCTTCCCTTTGTAATGGGCCAAGATAATGCCAAGTTATCTAAGCGCAACGGTGAAGTTTCGATTGCTTGGTATCGCGAACAAGGTTATTTGCCTGAAGCGATCTGTAATTACTTAGCTTTGCTCGGTTGGTCACCAGGTGAAGATCGTGAAAATGTAACCATGGCCGAACTATGCGAACTCTTCACGGTAGATAAGGTGCATTCATCACCAGCGCGCTTTGATATGAAGAAGCTAGAAGCAATAAATGGCGACAAGATTCGCGCGCTGACTCTTGATGAATTCCTAAAGTGGTCTCTACCGTTCTTAACTAAAGCAGGCGTAATCACCGGAACTGATGCTGAGATTGCATTGGTCAAAAAAGCACTTCCAATAATTCAAGAACGCATCATAAAACTTGATGAAGTACCAGCCATGTTGCGCTTCTTATTTGTTAAAGAATTCGCCGTTGAAGAAGCATCACTTTCTAAAGTAACCGATGCTGCATCAAAGGAAGTTTTAAAGCGATCACTTGCAGAGCTAAAACCCCTTACAGTCTGGAACCACGATTCAATCGAGGCCGCACTTCGCATATCGCTAATTGAAGAGTTGGGCCTTAAGCCGCGCATCGCATTTGGTGCAGTTCGCATTGCAACGACCGGATCAACAATTTCTCCACCTTTATTTGAGTCAATGGAGTTGCTGGGTAAAGAGGCTTCGCTAGCCCGAATCACTGCGGCAATCGCGCTGTAAATCTGAGGTATTCTTTCCCCTGTTGTATTGGGGTATGGGGTAATTGGCAGCCCTGCTGATTCTGGTTCAGTAAGTCTAGGTTCGAGTCCTGGTACCCCAGCGCAGTTCCCAAAGCAGCAAAAGTAAGACCGCAGTAAATGGAATGTACTAGGGCCCCGTCGTCTAGCGGCCTAGGACTCTGGCTTCTCAAGTCAGCTACGAGGGTTCGAATCCCTTCGGGGCTACCAACGCATCAGAGCGCTTACAGATTTTAACCTTCAGTAAGCGCTCTGTTCACGTTTGAGGTTTTCTATTTCTCTAACGTTTCTTAACTTAACACGGATCGTTCACAAGTTCTTTGATTGATTAAAGCCTGCCATTCATAATTGGAAGATTAGATCGCCTCGTTGTAACCCACAACTAACTAAATTCTAACGAGGAGAAATAAAGTGAAAATTTCTAAAGCGAAGCGCGGAATAGCAGTTATTTCTGCTACTGCGTTTCTAGCAATTTCAGCGGCGCCTGCAAATGCAGCGGCGCCAGTATATGTAGAGGCAGTTGCATCATCTGCAACTCTTACGCCTATTGCCGCAGCTGGTGACATGGTTGGTTCTTACCTTGTTCCGGGAATTCCAGATGGACTTGGCGTTGTTAAGAGCGGTAATTCCCTACGTATTATTACCAACCACGAGTGGAGCGCAACCAACGCAGTTGCAGCCGGCCGCACAACAGCAGGTGGACTAGTTTCAGGTTCATTCCTAAGCGACATGACTTATGACCTAACAACTAAGAAGGTTACAAAGGCTGTCGATCTATTTAAAGATGTAGTTTGGTATGACTATGCAACAGGTAAGTACGGTCAAAATCCAGGTGCCCCTGCAGGTGCTTTAGTCAAGGATTCATATGGAACTCTGAATCACTCATACCTTCTGAACCGTTTCTGCTCTGGAGCTCTAGCGCCAGCGGGATCATTCTTTGACAAGGCATCAGGTAATGGAGTTAGCGATGCAGTATTTCTCGCCGGTGAAGAAGGCGGAGATGAATCTCGCGCATTCGCAACAAACTTAACAACTGGTCAACTCGTACAACTTCCAGCTCTTGGATTGGCTGCTTGGGAGAATGTGATTCCAGCGCCAACTAAGGGTAAGGCAACTGTACTGATGACCAATGAAGATGGTTCTGCCACAGATAGCCAGCAATGGATGTATGTCGGAACAAAGACAAAGACCGGTGCTTGGTATGAAAAGGCTGGCTTTACCAACGGAAAGTCATACGTTGTAGCAGCAGCTGCAGATGCAGTAGTTGCAAATGACAATGAGATCCGCTCAAAGTACGGAAAGAACAAGCCTTTCCCAATCACATTTGCTGAAGTTAATACCAAGGCAAATGGAAAAGATCAGAACATTGAAGCTAACGCTAAGGGAATTGAATTTGCTCGCGTAGAAGATGGTCACTTTGATCCAAAGAAGCCAAATGACTATTACTTCGTAACTACTGAGTCAAATAAGGACGCAGTAGCAACAGCGCCAAATCCAGCAACTCCAACGGTAACACGTGACGGTGGAGCGCTATGGCGCATTCGCTTTAATGATGTTTCAAAGCCTTTGGGTGGCGCAACTCTTGAATTGCTACTTGATGGGTCTGAAAGCATTTACATGTCTAAGCCAGATAACATCGCAGTGGATTCACTTGGAAACGTATTGATCCAAGAAGATCCTGGTAACAACGCACACCTTGCACGTATCGTTTCCTACCGCATCAGCGATGGAAAAGTTGGAACAATTGCACAATTCAAAGGAGAATACTTCGATTCAACTCGCCCTAATTTCATCACTCAAGATGAAGAATCATCAGGAATCATCGAAGTAACAAGTGAATTGCGTACATCAAAGTCCGATACTGCTAGTTACTACATGTTCGTGGCGCAGGTCCACGCAACACCAGCCAAGGCTCGTCCTGACCTTGATCCAGCAGATGCCACATTGGCAAAGGCTGTTGAAGGCGGACAGTGGTACATCTTAAAGATTACGAACTGGACTGACGTCTACAAGTAATTTATTAGTCGAGGGACGGGGAGAGAGGCCAGGTGACTGGCCTCTTTTCTTTTCTACCAGGAGTTAGCGCCGAGGCCACCATCAAAGTCATAAGTTGATCCGGTGGCCCAGGCATTGGCATCTGATAATAAAAACTCAGTGACTCCAACAACTTCCTTAGCGCTGGCATAACGCGCAAGCGGCGTCGCTGCCTTCCATGCTGCAACACCTTCTGGCCATGCCTGGTCTATTCCGTCGCGGCCAATTAGCCCAAGTCGCAGACCAAGCACGCGCATCGGAGCATGCGCTCGTGATGCCGAACGAGTTAATACATCTAGGGCTGCCTTGCTAGCTCCATATATTTCATGGCCTGGCCGTGGATTTAGCGCTTCAACAGATGAAATATTTAAAACAACAGTGACACCAGATTTAGCACTTTCATCAATAATCTCTTTAGGCGCATCGACATTGATGCGCATCATCAACTCTATCTCTGCGCGGCTGGCATGGGCTGGATCTAAAATTGCTTGGTTGGCTGCATTGTTAATTACAAAATCTAACTTACCCGCGCGGGCAATTGATTCCTGCACAAGTGAATTACCAGATTTGGTTACTGCCAGATCTTCAGCGATAACGTGTAAATTTGGGCGTGCTTTTAGCTCTCCAGTATTTACTTGAGCGCAGACCGTAAAGCCCAGTTCTAGAAAGCGATCAACGTAAGCGCGTCCGATTAAGCCAGATGCGCCGGTGATAAGAATGTTTTTGCCCGAAAAAGTCATCGCAGCGGATCCAGCGCTTTAACTCGCTGATTAACGCGAGCTATTAAATCTGCCAAGTCAATCTTGGTGCTGGCACGATGGGCAACTACTTGATCACCTGCCACCCAGACATCTGTAACATCACCGCGACCGGCCGCAAATACAAGAAGGGCATTCACATTGTGAACTGGCGTTAGGTGCGCAGCGTGTAAGTCGATTGCAATCAAATCTGCTTCTTTGCCGATTTCGATACTTCCGATGCGATCGGCCAACCCAACAGCGCGGGCGGCTTCAATAGTTGCGGCGCGCACAATAGAAGTTAGATCAACATCTGCAGGGGATTCACGTAAAGCAACGACGTGGGCTGCCATGCGCATTACTGAGAACATATCTAGATCATTTGATGAGGCGCAACTATCTGTACCAAGCCCAACTGCAATGCCAGCTTTGCGCATATCGTTAAAGCGCGCCAAGCCAGAACCAAGTTTTAAGTTACTGCCGGGGCAATGTCCAACGGATGCGCCCTTACTTGCTGCAATCTTCATATCTGAATCACTTAAATGAACTCCGTGACCGAAGATTGTCGGCACATCTAATATTCCAGTGTCGCGGCAGACTTCAGCTGGAGTCTTGGAATAACGTGTAGCAATATCTAGATTTTCTGCCTCAGTCTCAGATACATGCAAATGAATGCGCGCACCGAGCTCTTTGGCTATCTGTGCTACTTCCGTTAAGTTCTCTGGTGAATCCGTGTAGGTGGAATGTGGCATCAGATAAGTTGGAATATACGGTCCGCCTATTTTGGCTAGTTCATCTTTCCATTGATGCGCGCGTTCGATGCGTTGGTGCCATTGCAGACCATCTAAACCTGGAAAATCAAAGAAGATTGGGCCGGCGATATGGCGCAAGCCCACGCGCACCGCACCGCGATGAGTTGCGACAGGGTTTAAATACATATCCATTGTCGTAGTTGTTCCAGATAGCAGCGCTTCAAGGGCGCCGAGTTCAGTGCCGAGTTCGCAAGTTGCCTCATCCATGATCGCACCTTCGGCAGCCCAGACAAGTTCGAGAAAACCTTGCAGGTTTACACCCTCTGACCAGCCACGCAATAAAGACATTCCAAGGTGAGTGTGGCTATTGATTAAACCAGGTGCGATTAATTTGCCAGCGGCGTCATAAACATTCTTAGCCGTCGGTTTATCTGTTCCGATGTAAGAAATCTTGCCATCAGTGATTCCGATTGAAACGTTCTCTAAAATCTCATTTGCGTTATTTGAGGTAACCGCATAACGCGCATTGGTGATTAAGAGATCCATTTAGGAAGCCAGGATTTTAATTGCACCATCAATTATTGTGATTACATTTCCGGCGCATCCCTTAATGACTTCCCCAACTCCTTCGTGGCTAATCTCTTCCTTCGATAAACCTGCGGCAGGGTTAGCAACTGCTGCAATCGCGGCATAGCGAAGGCCGGCCTCGCGTGCCAGTGTGGCTTCAGGAACACCAGTCATGCCAACGACTGTTACGCCCATTACTGCGCACATACGAATCTCGGCTGGTGATTCAAAACGTGGACCGTTAAACACGGCATAGATACCGTGTTTATGTAATTTAATATCCGCTTTGTCGGCAGATTTTGATAGAGCCTTTTGGATTTCGCGGTCATAGATATAGGTCATATCTATATGTTGAACCCCGCCTTCTTGCACGCCATCAAAGAATGTATCTGCGCGACCATGGGTAAAGTCGATGAAGTCATCAACTAATTGCACAGCACCGGGCTTAAGTTTCTTATCGACTCCGCCGACGACATTCACACCAATGATTAATTCGGCGCCCCAGTTCTTGAGCGCTTGAATATTTGCACGGTAATTGACTTGGCTAGGGGGAACTGTGTGATTAACCCCGTGACGTGTAAGGAAGGCAACATCTGCGCCATGCCATTTGCCGGTTGTGATAACCGCTTGGCCATAGGTTGTCTCAACTGTTGTAGAAGGCTGACCAGCCAGGGCTGGCAGATTATAAAAACCGGTACCAGCGATAATTGCGATCTTCAATTCATTACTCCTTAAGGCCGGCCATTAGGCGGCCAATATAGTTGCGATCAGCACCTTTTGAATCTAGAACAGCGACAATCTTGCCGCCTGACATAACTGCAATGCGATCTGAAAGCGAGAGAATCTCATCTAATTCAGCAGAGACCAGCATCACCGCTGCGCCCTTATCGCGCGCTGCAATTAACTGGTTATGGATGAATTCAATTGAGCCAACGTCGACTCCGCGAGTTGGTTGCGCCGCAATAAGAACTGGAAGATCTTCACTTAGCTCGCGAGCAACGACAACTTTCTGCTTATTTCCACCGGAGAGCGAACTGGCTGTATTGAAAGCAGATGGTGTGCGAATATCGAATTTCGCAACGGTTTCGACTGCGTTCTTGGCAATTGCGGAAAGATCACGGATCCAGCCCTTTGCAAACGGTGCTTGATCAAATTGATTTAAGATCAAATTATCTGCAATTGAATACGTTGAAATAAGGCCATGCTTTTCTCGATCTTCAGGAACATGAGAGATGCCTGCTTCATGGACCGCATGCGGGTTCAAATTCTTAGTTGGCACACCTTTTAATAACACTTCACCGGATTCACGATTGCGCATTCCGCAGATCGCCTCAACTAGTTCGCGTTGACCATTGCCTTCAACTCCGGCAACTCCAAGAATTTCACCAGAATGCAAAGACAGGTCAACACCTTTGACCATTAACAATTTGCGGTCATCTAGAACTTGTAAGCCTTTAACTTCAAGTACCACAGCACCACGTTTTGCCTCAGTGCGGTTGACCTGCAATACAACCGAGCGGCCCACCATCATTTGGGCAAGCCCTGCTTCATCAGTCTCTTTCGGAGAAGTTGCACCTACAAGTTTGCCACCGCGCAGAACCACCACGCGATCGGCAACAGCCATAACTTCGTGAAGTTTGTGAGTAATTAGAACTATGCCAACCCCGCTCTTGGCAAGGTTACGAATTACTTCAAGTAATTCATCAATTTCTTGTGGAGTTAAAACTGCAGTTGGCTCATCGAGAATAAGCAGCTTCACATCTTTTCGAAGTGCTTTCAAAATTTCAACGCGTTGCTGCATGCCAACTGGAAGATCTTCGATTACCGCATCAGGATCAACTTCAAGTCCATAGCGCTTGGAGAGCGCCAAGATCTCATCACGGGCAGCCTTCTTATTGATAAAGAGTCCACGCTTGGGTTCGCCACCCAAAATGATATTTTCTGTAACTGTCATGACGGGTACTAGTTGAAAGTGCTGATGCACCATTCCAACGCCACGTGCGATAACTCCAGCGGTATCGCCAAATACGATCGGTGTTCCACCGATTTTGATCTCACCTGAGTCAGGTTTAACAAGGCCAAAGACCGCTTTGAGTAAAGTGGATTTTCCTGCTCCATTTTCACCCAGGAGTGCAACGACTTCACCCGCATTAACGGTTAATGAAATATTGTCATTTGCGACAACGCCGGGATAGCGCTTTGTGACACCAGTGACTTCAAGAAGGGCGCTCATCAACCTTGTCCCTTCTCATACGGTTGGCCTTCTGCGGCCGGAGGTCTGACTTTTCCAGCCGAAATTGCTAGAACAATAATTACCATGACGTAAGGCAAGATTCCAACAAATTGTGGTGGAATATTTACAGTGCCATCAATCATTAATTGGTTTGCACCAGCTTGTGATAAACCAAAGAACATGGCAGCTGCAAGTGCGCCCAGCGGATTCCAGCGACCAAAGATCATTAAGGCAAGGGCGGTGAAGCCTTTACCAGCTGTGAAGCCACGATTCCATGAACCAACTAACTCGAGCACAAGGTATGAACCGCAGAGGCCGCCAATAGCACCAGCTACGGCAACGTTTATATATCGCAACTTTGAAACAGATACGCCAGCAGTATCAGCAGCGGATGGATGTTCTCCGACAGCACGAGAGCGCAGCCCCCAAGAAGTGTGGAAGAGCGCGAAGTACAAAGTCAAAATCACGACAAATCCCAAATACATCAAGACGCCGTGCTTGAAGAGAACATCTCCAAAGAATGGAATATTGGAAAGCCCTGGGATTGGTTTTTGCTTAAACATATTTGGAAGCATGTTGCCTTGAATATAGAAAAATGAAGTCAGCCCCGTTGCCAAAATATTCAGAATTGTTCCGGCAATGATCTGATCCATCTTCCATGTCACGCTCATAAGCGCAAGAAGTAAACTCATTGCAACGCCAGTAGCCATCGCAATACAGAAACCGATCAAGATGCTCTTGGTTGCAATTGCCGCATAGAAGGCAACGAAAGAAGTCAAAAGTAGCGTGCCTTCGATACCGATATTCACAATGCCCGTGCGTTCGCACATGATTCCGACCATGGCAGCAAGAGCCAATGGCATAGCGAAGGTAACCGCAATAGAAAAGACCGAAGTAGTTACATTCGAGGACTGCAGATAGAGATAGAAAGTTGGGATTGCTACTGCAAGTGCGTAGTAAAACCCACGGCGCTTAACTAATGAATTCAATTTCCCCAACCTCCCGTCAATGATCGGTTGGAAGAATTCTTAAAGAATCTTGAGATTAGGGGAGCGGTTACAAACAAGAGAATCATTGCAAGAAGTAGATCGACTAACTCGGGGGCAACGCCGGCATCGAATTGCATATTGGCAGCTCCTGCACGCATGCCACCGATTAATATCGCACCGGGGATAATTCCAATTGGATGGACTCTGCCAAGTAGTGCAATCGTTATTCCATCAAAGCCCAGACCTAAGTTAAAGGCTGGTTCGAATCTATAAGTAATACCAAGAGTTTCAACTGCGCCACCCAGTCCAGCAATTCCGCCTGAGAAAAGCATTGCAAAAAAGATGGTGCGCTTATAAGAAATACCGGCATACCAAGCCGCGAATCTATTTCGACCGACTGAGTTAAATCGGAATCCTGTAGTTGTATATCCAAGGATCCACCACATGGCACAAGCTAAAAATACAGCTACAAAAAAACCACTTGGTAATAGTCCGAACATTGGAAGACGAACAGATTCAATGATTTGAGGCGTGCGAGTAAGTGCCTGATCAGGCTCCTTAAATGGGTGAGAAGCAAGATAATCCACGATACCCATCACAATTGAGTTCAACATGATGGTAGTAATTACTTCGTGAACTCCGCGGAAAGCCTTCAAATATCCAGCAATAGCACCGACTAATGCTCCAAAGAAGAAACCAAAACCTAGGGCAACCGAAACATGAATAAATGGCGGCAAATTTGTTAGTGCATAGCCAGCCCAAGCAGAAGCGAGGGCGCCACTGAGCAATTGACCTTGAACTCCAATATTAAAAAGACCAGCACGCAACCCTAAAGTCACTGCCAGACCACTGAGGACGAGTGGAGTTGCCTTGCCTAGGGTTGCTGCAATGCCTTCGCTAGATCCAAAAGCAGCAGTGAATAGCGAGTTGTATGCGAGAACTGGATCAAGTCCCTGCAACAACATAAGTAAAGAAGCAACAAGCATCGCAGCGAGAACTGAGATAATTGGAACCAGCCACGAACCTACATCGTATTTCTGCTTCTTGCCTTTTACTTCATTAATTAACGCAGACATGACATCCAATTTCTAGTGTCGAAAATTTGTTGTATCTATTTCTTAACTCTAGTCGTTATCGCGAAATTTCCCTAGAGTGGCGAATGGGTGCGCATCTCTGCGCACCCATTCGTAGTACCCACCTATATTACATTTTTACTTACTTACTATGGCTTTACGCCAGTAGCTAGTTCGCCAGAAACGATCTGAGCAGTAATTGCTGTGACCTTATCCTGGACTTCTTGTGGTACTGATGAAGATAGATCGTGATAATCAGCTAGTCCAACTTCACCAACGAAGTTACCGGCAGCGATGGTTCCATCGTTTGCAGCGATAATTAGGTCGGTAACGCCCTTAACTAGCTTCTTCTCAGCTGATGTGACCAAGCATGGTTGTGCTTCTGGAACTGTGTTCCACTGGTCAATATCTACACCGATACAGAAAGTTCCAGCTGTCTGAGCAGTCTTTGTGATTGCTCCATTACCGGTAGTTCCACCTGCACCGAAGATTATGTCAAATCCCTGACCTAGCAATTGTGATGCAGTTGATGCACCCCATGCTGGATCGGAGAATGCGGTGTCGCCAGCAGCATGGTAAATAACTGATGACTTGATTGTCTTACCAAGTTCCTTAGCTGCGTATGCAATACCAGCCTCGTAGCCTTCACCAAACTTGCGAACTGGTGGAACTTCCTTCATGCCAAGTACGCCACCAATTTTGTCGCTCTTGGTTAGGTTTCCGGCCAGGTAACCAGCAAGGAAGCCAGCGCGATCTTCATCGAAGATCAAGCCAGTTACGTTTGTAGTTGTAGCTCCGTTGAACTGATCTACGCCGATGAACTTAGTATCAGGATATTGAGCAGCAGCAGCAACAGTTGCTTCTGCCATCAAGAAACCAACAGTAACAATTACGTTGTAACCCTTATCTCCGAATAGTGCGATGTTCTTTGCATAATCCTTGGAGTCAGTAGTTTCTACGTACTTAGCAAAGCCGCTAGTTGCTTCTGCTCCAGCCTGTGCGCCTTCCCATGCTGCTTGGTTGAATGACTTATCGTCAACTTTTCCAAGGTCAGTTACTACACCAATACAAAATGCGTTTTCTGTTCCGCAATCAGCTTCAGAAATTGCTTTCTCAGCTGTAGAACAACCGCTCAGTGCGATTCCGAGTAGACCAGCAACGGCACCAGCCACTGCAATAGTCTTAAATTTCTTGAACAATTGAGCTCCTCTCAAAGGATCAGTCGAGTTACTAATCCATTCTTTCTGGGTGTCGCAAGACTAGTCCTGCACGCTTATTAAGCAACGGCACATCGCCGCCTCGTGTCGCAGGGTTAAAATGCAAAGATCAACTTGAGGTTGAGGCTCTAAGATTGGGACATGTTGAAAGCAAAAGCTCTTGCCGCAGCACTGGCGTTACTAACCGCCATCGGCTCACCAACAGCTGATGCGCTGAGCAAGGGAACGTTTTATCTTGAGTTAAAGACTGGGTGCTATTCAGCAAATAAAGCTCCGACTAAATCAAGCAAGTGGTCCGATAAGAATTACAAGACCCTTTATTCAGTAAGTTGTACTGCACCTCACCATTACGAAGTTTTCTATGCCGGCAAAATCAAAGCAAAAGATTTGAATTCTGATGCAGCACAGAAGGAGGCCGGAATCGCTTGCGATAACGAGGCGATAAACACCTTGATGGGACAGAAAGATCTGCCACCGACGCTAACTTACGGATATTTCTTTCCGGACCCAGGTGCTGAAGAAAAGAAGTATGGAAAGAAAATATTCTGTTTCTTTCGAGTCGCAGATCCCAAAAATGGTGATTACACACTTTCAATAAAACGCACCTTTAGAGAAATCAGCTACGTTTAATTTACTTTCGCTCGCTCGCGCCTTTTCCTAAATACTTCTTCTGCACTTTGCGGGCTTCTTTGTAATTTTCATATGCTTTTTTAGTCGACTCAAGCGTTGAGACTTCTGGAATCGGTACTTCCCACCATGCTTCACCGCCTGGGGCATATAGCAAAGGGTCACTATTTATATGAATAAGGGTTGCAGTTGGGTGTGCTTTGGCAACCTTCATCGCTGCTGAAAGATCTGCAATCGCACTTGGGCTCTCAAGTATTCGAATTACATTCATACCAAGACTTTCGGCATTCGTTGCTAAATCCACCGGCAGAAAATCACCGGATTCGTGGTTATTTGATTTAGCATCACGGAAGCGATATTTCGTGCCAAATCTTTGTGAACCGATATCTTCAGATAGATGGCCAATTGATGCGTAACCATGGTTTTGCACAAGAACCACAATAAATTTCAGCCCTTCGGCAACAGCTGTTACAAGTTCGGTATGCATCATTAAATATGAGCCATCGCCCATCATGACAACTGGAGTGCGCGATGAATCAGCTCGTGCCACGCCAAGGCCGGCAGCGATTTCATAACCCATACAAGAGAAGGCATATTCCATGTGATAGCCAAGCGGATCGCGCACGCGCCATAATTTATGAAGGTCTCCGGGTAGTGAACCAGCTGCGCCAACTAGGACATCGCGCGGATCTGTGGCTGCTTGAACAGCGCCGATGATTTCGCTCTGACTTGGCTTGGCTAACTTCTGATCTACGAAAGATGCATCAACGATTGCATCCCACTCCTTATTTTCATCAACAATGCGCTTTGCGTAATCGGCAGAGACTTTAAAGTTTGACAATTCAGAAGTCAGTTCTTCCAGCGCAGTTCTAGCATCTGCAACGACCGGAATAGCGCTGCCATGTTTAAAGGCATCAAATGCGGTGACATTTATATTGATAAATTTGACGTCAGGGTTCTGAAAAATACTGCGCGAAGCAGTTGTGAAATCGCTATAGCGAGTTCCGATACCAATAACTAAATCTGCCTCTTTTGCCAGGCGGTTTGCTGCAGTCGTGCCGGTTGCACCAACTGAGCCGCACATTTGTGGATGATCCCAATTCAGCGATCCCATTCCGGCCTGCGATACTCCAACTGGAATTCCAGTTGCTTCAACAAATTTGGCCAGTGCAGCATGCGCATCTGAATAGATGATGCCGCCACCAGCGACAATAAAAGGCTTTTTAGACTTTGCAACCGCGCTTGCAGCAACTTTAGAAAGACCAATATCTGGACGCGGCCTGCGGATATGCCACTCGCGATCAGCTAAGAATTCTTCAGGAACCTCAATGGTTTCGGCCTGCACATCTTCAGGAAGACAGATGGTCACCGCTCCAGTTTCTGCTGGATCAGTTAGCACGCGCATCGCACCAAGAAGTGAGCTAAAGAGTTGTTCTGGACGATTGATGCGATCAAAGAATTTAGAGAGTGGCTTAAAGGCATCATTTACAGACATTGTTAGGTCATAGGGCTGTTCTAGTTGTTGCAGCACTGGATCGGATACTCGGTTTGCGAATGTGTCTGCGGGGAAAAGCAGAACAGGTAAGCGGTTGGTAGTTGCAACGGCTGCGCCAGTTAACATATTTGTGGCACCTGGTCCAACGGAGGATGCGCAAGCAAAAGTTGCACGGCGACGAGTCATGCGCGCAAAGGCTGATGATTCGTGGACCATTGCTTGTTCGTTACGGGCCTGGTGATAAGGCATTAAACCTGGATCAGAAATAGAAAGTTGCTTTAGCGCCTGGCCAATTCCCGCCACATTTCCGTGGCCAAAGATTCCAAAGACTCCGGCGATAGTGCGTTCGCGGTGATCGCCATCGACGGTGTATTGGTGAGAAAGGAATTCAATAATCGCTTGTCCTACGCTCATCTTGCGAGTGGCCATAATTATTTTTCGCCTTTCTAAATTTTCTTGAGTCTAATTAATTCTGTGGGAACCCGAGGTTGATGCCGCCGTGGCTTGGATCAAGCCAACGAGATGTGATCGCCTTGCCACGTGTGAAGAAGTGAACTCCTTCTTCGCCATGCGCTTTGGTATCACCAAATAGTGATTGCTTCCAACCACCGAATGAGTAATACGCAACTGGCACAGGAATTGGAACGTTGATTCCAACCATGCCAACTTGAATTTCATTCTGGAAACGACGCGCTGCGCCACCATCGTTTGTAAAGATGGCAGTTCCATTGCCGAAGGCACCGCTATTAATTAGTGACACACCCTCGTCATATGACTTAACGCGCACAATAGATAGGACTGGTCCGAAGATTTCATCCTTATAAACGCTAGATGTTGTTGGAACCTTATCGATCAAGGTTGGTCCAAGCCAGAAGCCTGCAGCTTCGCCATCTGCCTTAACATCGCGACCATCGACGACAACTTTTGCGCCATCTTTGATTGCGACATCGATATATCCAGCGACTTTATCGCGGTGTTCTTTCGTAACAAGTGGGCCCATATCGCAGCCACGGCGACCATCACCGGTGCGCAACTTATCCATACGGCTAACAATTTTTTCGATCAAGGCATCAGCCACAGGTTCAACAGCGACAACAACTGAGATCGCCATGCAACGTTCTCCGGCAGAACCAAAGCCTGCGTTAATTGCTGAGTCTGCAACTAGTTCAAGATCAGCATCTGGCAAGACCAACATATGGTTCTTGGCGCCGCCGAGAGATTGCACGCGCTTGCCAGCCTTGGCGCATTCTTCATAGATATAACGCGCAATTGGAGTTGAACCAACAAATGAAATCGCTTCCACATCGGGGGAGTGCAACAAACCATCAACTGATTCCTTATCGCCATTTAGAACGTTAAAGACGCCATCCGGCAAGCCCGCTTCCTTCCATAACTTACCAATCCAAATTGCAGCCGATGGATCTTTCTCTGATGGTTTTAAGACGACGGTATTTCCGGCAGCGATAGCAATTGGGAAGAACCACATCGGCACCATTGCGGGGAAGTTAAATGGAGAAATGATTCCCACAACACCGAGTGCCTGACGAGTTGAGTAAACATCAACACCGGTTGAAACGTTTTCAGAGTAGTAACCCTTAATAAGCTGCGGCATACCAACTGCAAATTCGACTACTTCTTGACCACGAGTAATTTCACCGAGAGCATCAGATAAAACTTTGCCGTGTTCGCTGGTAATGATTTCGGCTAATTCACCCTTTTTAGCATTTAATAGTTCGCGAAACTTAAAGATAATTTGTTGACGCCCCGCAAGTGAAGTCTTTGACCAACCCGGAAATGCTTTCTTCGCAGCAGAGATTGCCGCAGTAATCTCAGCACCATTTGCCAAAGCAACTCGCTTTGTTTCAACGCCAAGTGCTGGGTCATAAACAGGTGCGGTCCGCCCTGATGTGCTTACATATTCTTTATTATCGATCCAGTGATTTACGGTGGTAGTCATGCGCTCATCCTATGACGCGGACCCCAGACTTATAAACGGCCCTAATCTTGATCCCCGCCACATCCATGGGGCGCAATTTCCATTGGGTTAGCCGATAGATGCATTAAATCGGCCTGCATCCAACTGCAATCTGGCTGAAGCCCTGCCGAAAGCGCATCACTTGATAAGGTCAGGGGATGTCGCTACTAAAACTCGCTGATGGTCGTAACTTCGAATACGAAGATAACGGGGTTACTTCTGATCAAGCAATCCTTTTTCTTCATGGCACACCTAGCGCCGATAAACTTTGGTCACAATGGTTGCCGCAAGTCACGGGCTGTTTAGCGATTGCGACAAGTCGCGCCGGTTACGGTAAATCTGATCGTCACAAGGGGCGCACAGTCGCCGATGATTTAGCTGATCAACAAGCGCTGCTCGATCATTTTCATATAGAAGAATTTGTCTCAATTGGTTGGTCAGGTGGTGGCCCGCATGCAATAAATATGACGCGCGATCCACGAAATAAGGGCGCAATCACCTTGGCAGGTGTTGGCGAATGGGGACATGCAGATTTAGATTTCTTAGCCGATATGGGACCAGAAAACGAAGAAGAATTTGGTGAAGCGCTAAAGGGTGAAGCAGCGATTGCGGCTTGGATGTCAAAGAATGCACCTGTCTATAAAAATATTTCAGGGCCCGAAATCATCGAAGCCTTTGGAGGCTTAATTGGAGATGCCGACAAGGCCGCGCTCACCCCTGACGTTGCTGAAGAGATGGCGAGAAATTTTAGACATGCCGTTGTAGATAGTTTTTATGGATGGGCCGATGATGATTTAGCGTTCGTGCAGAAATTTGGTTTTGATTTAGGTGCGATAAAGAAGCCCGTTTTAATATGGCAAGGCGATGATGACTTTATGGTTCCTAAAGCTCACGGTGAATGGCTCGCTAAACATATCCCAACGGCCAAGTTAAACTTTCTCCCCGGCCATGGTCATATTTCACTTGGTACTGCATATCGCCCAGAGATAATTAAACAAGCGATGGAGTTGCTAAAGGCTTAGTTCTTCTCCACTAAGGGAGTGAGCCTGCCACCAACAACCATGGCGGCACCGATTAGCACGAGATTTTTAACTATGTATTGTCCTTCAAGAGTTAAATCAAATGGGAAAGATTGAAAACATACCTCAGGAAGTAGCACAAGCGGCAAGAATGTGCCGGGCATTTGTAGGGCAAGGAGAAAGAGCCCGAGGCGAATAAAGGAAGGAAAGAGTAGACATATTCCAATTGTTGCTTCCCAGATGCCCAGAATTGGAATAAAAACATCAGGATCAAACCAATAAACAGTCTTTGTGATTAGGTCATTTGCTGGGCTATTACCGAAAACTTTAAGAACTCCGAACCAAATAAAAATAGTTCCAAGTGAGATTTGAAGCGCTGGCATACTGACTCGATTAAGGAATTTGATTAAATTTAGATCAAACTTCTTAAGATCACCGAATTTGCTCATATTTTTATCCATTCTCACTTTTTCACTTTCTCTATTTTACCTACCTTTGACTCGTTAGGTGAGTTAGAATTTGCGCGTGAGAAGTTATGGGGTGGCTCACGCATGAGCGAAATAGTCGTTATTTATGACGGTCAATGCGGGTTGTGTAAAAATTCCATTTCGTGGGTCTCTCAGAAACTTGAGATTAGTGCCCTTGATTTTCACACCGCAGATCTTGCGCAATTTGGACTAACCGCAGAACAATGCTCGCGCGAAGTCTTTGTGATCACCGAGCAGCACCGCTATAGCGGTGCTCAAGCAGCAGCCTTCCTACTAAAGCACAGAGGTAACAAAGTGCTGTCCGCGCTAATCACCCTCTCGGGTCCGCTTGCCCGCATCGTTTACAGATGGGTGGCTAGCCACAGAAACTCATGGCCGGTAAAAATTCTTTCGCAACTTCTTAAGACTAGATAATTCCCTGCTCTAAACCTTTTAGTACCTCTTGTGCGCGCACCTTTAACTCGGGCAGATCACTTAAGCGATTTAGACCAAATACTTGTTGGCTCATTCGGTGATTTTTAGCAAAGGTTTCTCTATGTCGATCTAGAAAATCCCAATACAAAGTTGTAAATGGACAGGCATCTGCGCCAACGCGCAGCTTGGGGTTATAGGCACAAGGTTTGCAATAGTCAGACATCCGCGAGATGTAAGCACCACCTGCGGCATATGGCTTAGTCATCATCTGACCACCATCTGCGTGAACACCCATGCCAATAACATTTGGAACCATTACCCATTCAGTGGCATCGATAAATACTTCGCGCATCCAATCTAGAAATTCTTGCGGATTGGTTCCGGTTACCAAAGCCAAATTAGATAAAACCATTAACCGGGGGATGTGATGCACCCAAGCCCGGTTTTGGATATCTGTGCCTATCTCTCTCATGCAGTTCATTTTGGTGGTGCTGGGATCTAAAAAAAGCGGCAGCAGTTTTCGGTTGGCACCCAATTGATTATTGCTTCGATACTCCGGCCCCAAAAACCAATACATCCCGTTTACATATTCGCGCCAACCAATTACCTGACGAACAAATCCTTCGGCGGATTCGATTGGAACTTTGCCGGTTTCAAATGCCTTCATGGCTGCATCAATTACTTCACTGGGATGAAGCAGGCCGTTGTTTAAGTAAGGAGAAAGCAGTGAATGGTGCAGCGCCCAGTTCTGCGTGGTCATCGCATCCTCTAGTGGCCCAAACTCGGCGAAATGGTTATCAATAAAGTTCTTTAACTGGGCAAGTGCGCCCTTGCGCGTTGTTGCCCAGGTATTTGTCGGCAGATGAGATAACTCAGCGGCCACTTCTTTATCAATCTCATCTCGCTTATGTTCTAGATATGCCGGGCCTTCATATTTCTTAGGCGGTGGCATGCGGTTATCTTTATCAAAGTTCCAAGACCCACCTATCGGATCCGTCTCGGCCATTAATACATTTAGGCGCAGCCGTTGTTTGCGATAGAAATTCTCCATTAAGTAAGACTTTTGCTCATCTGCCCAAAGTTTAAAAAGCTTGCGAGAAGTCAGAAAGAAATCATTTTCAACAAAAGTTACCTTGTGCTTTTTAAGCGCCTCGTATTGGCGAAAGGAACTTGGCTCTGCGCACACTATCGGAAGCGCTCCGTGCTTCTTAGCGATTTCCTTTAGCCCATCAATTGTCGTCGCAGCTTTAATATATTCAACTTCAAAGCCTTCAACTTCTAAGGTTTGTGCAAAATGGCGGGCGCTAGAAATTAGAAAGAACAACCGCTCCTTGTGCCAATTGCGCCCTTTGGTGATGCGCGCACTTTCCACAAAAACAATCAGATCTGATTTAGGGTCAGAGTCCTTTAGCGCCCCGTGCTTGCGATGTAGATGATCAAATGGGATATAGATAACGCGCTTCATTTATTCTCACGGCACCGATCACTGCAGTACTTCACTTCAGACCAATTCTTGGCCCACTTCTTGCGCCACTCAAATTCCAGGCCACAGCGCACACAGACTTTTGGTGCAAAACCATTCTTGACCTTTGCTGAGCGTGACATTGGGCAATGGTAGGTCAGCGCCCTCGAAGATGGGCTTTATGAAATAGGCGTAATGTTCAAACGGGCTTTTCTTGCCGCGTCCTATAAGATTCGAGCTTATCAATAAGAGAAAAGAGAGATGTCATGGGCGCTTGCTCCTGCGGTTACACCAGAGATGAAGAGAAGAATTGCGATGGAACACATAAGGTCGTAAAGGCTGTAAAGGCTGAATTGGCTGAAAAGCTCGAAGCCAACGGTTTTCCACACGCTTCCGAATACGTAAAGAACAACTAAACCCGGTATTTGTCCATTATTTCTCGATTGGACATGCAAAGTTCAGGGTTCAGGCTTAACATTTGGCAACTCGTAAGAAATTCACAGACCAAGGGGAGTAATCATGGATGAAAAAGGTTTATTAGAGCTTTGGAACACAAAGCGCACACAGATTATCAATGCTCAAATCGCGCCAACACTTTTGCTAATCGGAGTTTTTGTATTAGCAGCATTCGGCAAATTTGAGAGCGCATCAGATGGCGCCAAGTACCTAACTGTTGGCGTTGCCGCAGCCACCGGAATCCTGGCAATAATTTCTCAATACGCAGCCGTTCGTGAGGCTGAAGCCCTGCTTGTAGATTTGAAGAAGATTCAAAAGCCATCTGCACTTGCAACTAAAATTGCAGAATCACGTAGTCTGTTATCACTTTCAGCTATTGCAATGGTTGGTCTAGGCACTGGCGTATTCGCTCTAGTTGTATGGGCAGTACTGGGTTAATTCTTTGGATAAATTTCTGATTCTGGCAGCCTTCATCGTCTTTCTTTCAGTGGCGTTGATTGTCTATGACCGACCTGCAAAAAAGAAGCAGAAAATTACCGGCCGCGGTGGAGACTTCGAGTCCTAACTATTTAAGAATTAACGCAAGGCGGGCGCCTGCAATGATCAGTAAGTAGCGCGCCCACCTGATAAGTCAAAGACGAATCCAGTTGTGAAGGATGCGGCTGGAGACACGACGAAAGCCACTAGATCTCCAACTTCATGTGGCTCTCCGATGCGTCCCATAGGTATGCGAGAAATCATGTATTCCAGTACCTGCGGTGAAGTGTTGTCATTAATTGGTGATCTCACAACGGCGGGTGCAATCGTATTAATTGTCACTCCCTTGCTGGCTACTTCCTTTGCACTGGATTTCACGTGGCCAATAAGTGCGGCCTTAGTTGATGAATAAGGTCCCATGTTGGGGTTACCTTCTTTTCCTGCAATCGATGCAATATGCATGATTCGGCCATAGCCGCTCTTTAGCATGTGAGGCATAACTGCGCTCTGCAAGCTAAGAGCGCTATAAAAGTTAATCTCGAATATTTTTCGATAATCATCGAGGGAGAGTTCGTGACTTGGAACTCCCGTTGAGCCAGTGACACCTACTGAATTAACTAGAATTTCAATTTTTTTGTGCGCAGCCAAGATTCCAGCGATGGTTTTTTTCACTTCATCAGAACTTGTGGCATCTAGGTAAATACCTTCAGCTTGCCCACCGTCAGCTTTAATCTCATTAGCAATTAATTTGGCGCGGTCGAGGTCCTTATCAAGTATCACAACATGAGCACCATTAGCAGCAATGGATTTAGCACATGCTGCACCTATGCCACTTGCACCACCGGCTACAACGGCGGTCTGTCCCTCTAACGAAGTCTTGAGTTTCAATGTTCACCTATCTGAACTGTTCTGTGAATAATCACCTTGCGTCTTTATAGTAGTGACAGTGATCAGCAATGAGTAGATAGTGTATAGCCTGAATAATTTAAATTATTTACATGGGCGGACAAATGAGTTTTAGCGAGGCTAGTGAGCGCAGCCACAAATTAATGCGCAGGCAAGCACTATGGGGTGGCGCAGCCAACGGCGCGTTGGTCATCTTCGCAATTCCATATTTATTGCGCCTGGATGCATCGATTACTTTGGTAAGTATTTATGTTGCTCTCACATCTTTAGGACCGCTCATTATTGGCCCCCTAGCAATTGCTCATTTGCGAAGCTCGGATCAACGCCGCAATTGGATGCTGGCTTGCGGCGTGATCTCACGTATTTTTTTCATACTGCCGGCATCTGCCCTGCTCTTTAGCAGCTACCGCGCCGAGATCGCAATCGCCATATTCTGTATCGGCGCCTTACCAACCATTGTCTTTGGAGCGCTCTGGGCACCAACTCCAGGAATTGTCTTGGATCAAGAACATCAACCCAGAGTTATAAATGCACGAACTCGGATTGCAAGCGGGGGAATGCTCTGTGCAAATGCCGTGGTCGGTGTTGGAATGATTTTTCTCCCCTTTCCCTATAACTACATTCTTGTTTTCTTCTTATCAGGGGCTCTCGGGTTTGTTGAGATTTTTGTGATCTCACAAATTGATATTCCCACGCGTGAAGAATCGGATGTTGAAACCTTCAAGGAGAGTTTTGAAATAAAGAAGATTTTGCAGGAGCATCAGTTCATTACATTCTTAATCGGAATGTCTCTGATCGTGACCGCCTCCTCCATTGCCGGGCCACTTCAGGCTGTGTATTTCATCGAGGAGCGCGGTTTATCAGATCGTTGGATGGGTGTGTGGGCCATGATGCTCTCACTCGGCGTAGTACTTGGTTCGACGATGTGGAAACGTGTACAAGAAAAAGTCGGAACATATGCGATTTTGTCATGGACTATGCCACTAGCAGCCTTCTATTTCCTCTTCATCGTGATTTCTCCCAATAAAGAGTTTATTCTTATCGCCACAATGTTTGCTGGTGCGATGAATGCCGGAGTAGAAGTAGGCGCATGGACTGGCCTCTATAGATTTGGTAGCGAAGCGCGACGTTCGATGTTGATAAATATCTACATAGGGTTTGCACTCGGAATCCCATTTGTTGCAGCCCTATTCATTCCAGCAATTACCAATAGGTTCACACTGACGGAAATCTTTGTAGTTTCCTTCGCAATTCGCTTCCTTGCAGGTCTTTATTTCAGCATCCCACGCGTTTATGATCTGCTTAAGGATGAAGTACTTACAAATGAGACGAGTAAATAGGTGACACAAACATTCGCTAGTGGCGCACTTGCTGGACGGATCGTAGTTATTACTGGAGGCGGCCGGGGGATTGGAAGTGGCATATCAACAGTTGTCTCATCCGCTGGCGGAACAGTTGTCATCATTTATCCCAATGCCGGCGAAAAAGTTCATGCCGATAAAAAAATTGCCGAGATCGAGAAAAGCGGCGGCAAAGCTTTTGCCTATTGTTGCGATGTTGGTATACAAAGTGAATGCGAAAGCGTAATCGCCCAAATTATTAAGGATCAGGGTCGCGTCGATGCGCTAGTTAACAATGCTGGCATCTGTGATTTCACCGAATTTGAAAATATCACACCTGCTATCTGGGATCGCCATCTGGCTGTAAACCTTTCCGGACCTTTCTACCTAACCCAAGCCGTTGTTAAAGATATGAAGCCACGCAAAAAGGGCGCGATCGTAAACATCAGTACCGTTTCTGCTTACCGTGGCGGTGACCGTCAAGTGCATTACATTTCTAGTAAAGGCGGATTAAGTTCGCTAACCACCTCATTGGCACATGAGATTTCCTCAACAGGTATCCGAGTCAATGCAATTCTCTGCGGCGGCGTTGCCACCGATATAAATATTCAGCAACGCGCTGATCACGAAAAGGCCGGAGGTAAGCCATTTCAAGAACGCCCTGGCGTTCGATCTCTTGGCAAGCCAGAAGATCTCGGCAGCGCCGTGGTATTTCTTATTTCAGATGCAAGTGAATGGGTAACAGGATCTCTGGTGGCCGTAGATGGCGGCGCCTTAATCAGCTAAAAAGGGGAAGCAATGAAGATCGCAGATATCAAGGTTTACTTAACTGGTCCAAATAAAAATGGTGAACCACAAGCACTTGTTGGTTATGGCAGAGGTTCAAGTTGGCTCTCCCGTACTGAAATTGCTAACCCGATGTCGATCCACCCAGAGTTTCGTCCATATCGCGAATTGTGGCTCGGCATGCCAGGACGCACAATCGTTCAAGTTATCGCCGAAGATGGAAGTTATGGTCTTGGGGAAAGTGCTGGCGGTCGCGCTTCAGCAGAAATCATCGCGCAACATTTTAAGAAACTTCTTGTTGGTCGCCAAACTCATGAAGTAGAGCGCAACTGGGACATCATGTGGCGAGCATCAATGCCATATGGACGTAAAGGCTCACCAGTGATGGCAATTTCTGCCGTCGATTATGCGCTCTGGGATCTTTTAGCAAAGACTCGCAAAGAACCACTTTATGTCTCACTCGGTGGCGCTGCTAAAGACACTGTGCAGTGTTATCTAACTGGTAACAACATTGCAGAGACAAAAGATCACGGCTTTATGGGACATAAACTTGCTATGCCTTACGGACCAGGATCTGGTCGCCAGGGCATGAATGGCAACGTCGAGCTAGTTAAACAAACTCGCGAGATGATTGGCTGGGATGTTGAGATCATGCTCGATTGCTATATGGCCTGGGATGTTGAATACACCATTCGCATGGCGGCGCTGCTAGAACCGTATCGCCTAAAGTGGATTGAAGAAGTTCTGCCACCAGATGACTATGAGGGCTACAGCATTCTTAATAAGAAGATCACATCAACTGCGATTGCAACCGGTGAGCACGAATACTCTCGCTATGGCTTCCAACAGTTACTTGATGTGCGCGGTTGTGAAATCCTGCAACCTGACGTGCAATGGTGTGGTGGGCTAACTGAGACCAAGAAGATTTGCGCACTTGCATCCACTAAGGCGATTCCAGTTATTCCTCATGGTGGTGGGCTTCGTCCATGGGATCTTGCACTGATCTTTGCTGAAGTTGGTATTCCTTACGCTGAGTACTTCATCTTTGGTGAGTTTAATCAACCAAACCCAGACCCAATCTTTACCGGAATTCACCATCCAATTGATGGTTGGTTCACTCCACCACCAGGGATCGGCGCCGGAATTGATTTCACAGCCGATGCCCATGACTATCTCTATGAGATAACTGGGGAATTGCCAAAGAACTAACTAGTTCGCGCGAAGGTCAGTTGGAACTTTTAGTTTTTTTCGTGGTGTAGCGAACATTCTGCGAAACAATTGAGGTTGCCTCAGTGAGTAACTGCAGAACCTTGTCACGCCGTTCTGTCGAAGCTGGCAGGCCCGGCATCGAAATGCTAATTGCGCCGAGCGTGCTGTTCTGGATATCTCTAATTGGCATCGCGTAACAGTAGATTCCTTTGGAATACTCTTCTTGATCTTCGGCATAGCCTTTGACGCGGATCTCATCTAAATTCTTATGCAATTTATTTATAGATGTGATGGTCTTGGGAGTAAATTGTTGGAAAACTATTTCAGAAAATAGATCTGAGACCTCATCATTGGACATAGTAGACAAGATTGCTTTGCCGATTCCCGTTGCATAAGCAGGAAGTCGCGTTCCCATTATTGATTCCAACCTAATATCTTTGCGAAATTGCATCTTGCTTAGGTAAACAACTTCAGTACCATCAAGCGTTGCTAAGTGGACGCTCTCTTTTAGCTCTTCGCCAATTGATTTCATTATGGGGCGTGCGTACTGAATCAGAGCAGAATTGCGAACCGCCGCTTGCCCAATTTCAAAAACTCGAATACCTAGGTTGTAGACATTTCCTTGTTGTTGCAGGTAATGCTCCTGGCTCATTGAATGTAAAAGCTCGTGAGTGCTGCTCTTTGGAATACCGAGCATCAGGCTGACCTTAGAAATAGTTAGACCGCTGGGATTTTCCATCATTAACGTGAGAATCTGCATAACGCGTTTTGCAGATTTAACTTCCTCCATTTGAAAACTCCTCCATCTCTCTATGGTGCACTAGGGATATCCTGATACTCTAATAAGGTCCGCAGCTTTGCGGAAGGGAAAATTGAAAAAAAGTTCAAATGTCTCCAATTTGAGAGGAAGCCAATAATGGAGCGAAGAGCCTTCTTTATCTACATATACCCAGGCAAAGAGGCCGAGTATGACACTCGCCATGATGAGATCTGGCCTGAGATGGAGCGGGCACTTACCGCATCCGGTTTTACGAACTACTCACTTTTCCGCTCCGGCACAACGATTCTTGGCTATGTCGAGTGCGTCCCAACGATTGCTGAAGCAAATCTTGCAATGGGAAAAACTGACGTTGTGAAAAAATGGAATGAGCATATGAGCGATGTCATTGACATGGTCAAGATGCAAAGCGCGCCAGTGCTAGAAGAAGTCTGGCACCTTAACGAAAATCGTTAGTTAGCCATCTCCGGGCTTAAATTGGCAAAGCGCTCGCCCATTCTTTGATATCCCGCATCATTGGGATGCAATTTATCGGGCAGGTCTGCAACATCTGTTTCGTTAAATAACTTCAAGCCATCTAGGTATGTCAGATTTGCATCTTTGCGTATAGCAATTCCTTCTTGAAGGATCACACGAATTCGTTTGAGATATAACGCGCCTGTGGAAGTTTCAGTAGTACGCGCCTCTGATGTCAGCCCAGTTTCGCGAAGCAGAGTTGGACCCGTGACATCTTCATGGAATGGGCACCAGATCGGTGAAATGATTTTAATTGGTGTCCTTGGATGCCCTTGCCGAAGAATATCTAGGAAGTTATGAAATGCCGGAACAAATGCTCGCTCGCGCATAGCATCGGCGTTAACCACATTTATACCAAGTTTAAGCGTTATGTAATCTGCTGGAAGTTGCGCAATAGTGCGGGCGACAAAGCCATCTAGAAAACATTGTCCAGCCAAACCTAAGTTATAGAGATCGAGATTGAGTCGATGACTGGCATTTACTGCCCAGATACTCGAAGGCACCTCACCTCCTTGGCTAATTGAACTTCCGTAGTGAATCCATTTCTTCTTCTCTACTGGAGCAGGTGGCAAGATTTCTGCATCAGCGCTAATACTCTCAATGGCTGAGCTGGCGGATGCGGGTAGCCAGATTTCAACATCTTTTTCACCGGCAGGAAGGCCGCTAAATACCAAAGTATCAACGGCGCCCTGATTAACTTCTTCAGAACCCACGTTGGGGCTATTGAGGACAATCTGAATAAAGTTTCCGCCGTTGATTCCTTGGGTCTGGTGGAATTGACCATTAATGCGCAATTCATATTGTGATGGTTGCGGATCACCATGAAGACCGACCACATAAATTCGCGTCATAAGAACTTTCATTTCAACTGTCGTTGCGGTGCTACGAAAACGCAGTCGCACACCAGAACCCACCTGCGCCATTCGCAGAATTCCGATATCTGACATTTGTGCGCGAGTCCATCTCGGCAAGCGCACTGGTGTATATCGCCCGGCTTTATCGAGATCGTGATCTAGTGCGCCGCGGACTTCGATGACATCGTTCGGGAATGTGAATTTATTTGACATGAAGAAATAGTAAGACCATTGCTCAATTGTGGAAAGGTGCGATAGCGTAAAAGCGCAATCTATATATAGTGCAAAATTGAATTAAGGGAGAGCCTTCAATGGTACAGAGAATTTGTTGGACTTTGCGAGTTAAACCAGAGCGCATAAATGATTACCGAGAATCACATGCAACGATTCCGGATTACTATCGCCAGGCCCTTAGTGATGCGGATTGGCGTAACTACTCGATTTATATGATGGCAGATGGCTTAATCATTGGTTATTTAGAAACTGATGATTGGGATAAAGCACGGAAAACCATGTGGGCGCGCAAAGATGTATCCGAACGTTATAGCGCAGAAATTGGTGACAAGATGAAAGATGCTTTTATTTGGGGACCAGAAGGGCCGCCAAAGGAGTGGCAATTTATGCACCCTTGCGAGGAGCTAGTTTTCCGTTTGGATTAGGGCGTCCGCCATGGCGGACAATTAAACGATTGATCTAGGGTAACCCTTGTGCGCAGGTGATTTGAGCGCGTATTTTACTTTTCAAGGTCGGTGGCATTCGTGCCGCCAATTTTTTTACTACTTCTAACTAGTTGAAGAAAGGTCAGAATCATAAAAATGAAAAAGCAATCACGTATACGTATTGGCGCTGTTATTGGCTCACTTGTAGTTTCCCTTACAGGTTTCCAAATACAGAGTGCACATGCTGTAACTGAACTTCGTTTTGGAGCTCTCGCTGGTATCGATGGAAACTTCAAACCAGTAATCGAAGCTTGGAATGCGGCTAACCCTGATATTCAAATCAAGGTGGAGACGCTACCTGGTGGTGTTGGTGAAATTGTTAAGTCGCTATCAGCTGCAGCCTTAGCAAAAAACGCACCTGACATCTTCAACAACCTCGATACTTACAACGACCAATTAGCGGACGTCGGGTTTTCTGAGGATTTAGTTAAGTGGTTCGGTACGGGTACTTACCCACTAGCTCGCAAAAATTTCAATACTGCATTCTTGAGTTCTTATGTTCCAATCAACTTCCCAAAGCAAGTAACTGGTCTTCCAATTGCTGCTGATGCGATCGTTGTTTTCTACAATAAGACACTCTTCAAAAAGGCTGGCGTTCCATTCCCTAAAAAGGGTTGGTCATATGATCAGTACTTAGACACTTGCGTAAAGCTTTCCAAGTGGGGCGCTACACAGAAGCCACAGGTATGGGGTAACTCAGCAGGTCCTGGCGGCGGCGGAAACTCCATCTGGCAAGCTCAGTACAATCCATTCCTGCACTCAGTTGGTGCATACACATACGATCGCAACTCCAATACATCAAAAATTGGATCACCTGCGGCTATTGGTGCATTTACTCAATTGCTAAAGCCATGGACGAACGGTTGCATTCCTAAGTACAGCATCGTTTCCGGAAAGACTCCTCCAACCTTCCAAGGTGGACAAGTTGCTATGGAAATCTCTGTACGCGCATTGCTTCCAACATACCGCGATGGTTTGAAGGCTAAGGGTCAGGACTGGGATGTCGCAGATATGCCAGTAATTAAGGGACCAGTAAGCCCATACATCATCGGTGGCGGAAGCTACGGACTTGGAATGTCAGCATCTTCAACAAAGAAGGAAGCTGCATGGAAGTTCATCTCATGGTTCTACACAACCAAGACTGGTGGAATCAACACACTTCAGGCAGGCGGATCTCTAGTTCCTCCAACTGATGAAGGTATTGCAAATGGTGATTGGCGCAGACTTGCCGCTCCACCTGCAAACGTGGATGCATTCGCTAACGCAATTAAGAATGCCTTCATTGCACCTAAACTTCCCGGCCAAGCAGGAACAGTCCTAGATGACTCAATTCGTGTGGCAGTGCAGGAAGTTCTGTTGAAGAAGGTTTCAGTTGAAAAGGCCTTTAAGAAGGCTGAAGCAGCTGTAACAGCTTCAATCAAAAAAGAACTAGACAACTAAGAAATAGATTATCTGGCGGGGATCCTCGGGGTCTCCGCCAGATAATTTTCTTTTGATAAATGAAGGGTGGATATGTCTAAGGCAAAAGTTGGTGGTAAAACCAAACAACTTAAAGCAAACGATCGATTCTGGTTGAGTATATTTTTGATCCCAAATCTTTCGATGTATACGCTCTTCATTCTCTTTCCATCGCTAATCGGTGTACTTCTAAGTTTTTGTGAATGGAATTTGTTAGGCCCGGTTAAGTGGGTTGGATTAGATAACTATCGCCTGCTTTTCTCAGATGAAAATTTCATCCCATCATTTGTGCGATCATTGAAATTTATGGCCCTTGGTGTTCTCCCGACGATCTTTGGTGGTTTCCTTATTGCGGTATTAGTAAATTGGAAAGTAAAGGGCATGGGCGCATTTCGCGCCATGTTCTTCCTTCCGCTGACAGTTTCAAGCGCTGTTGCTGGTATCGCATGGTCAAGTATTTTCAGTCCAGAGTTTGGTTGGATTAACGCCGTACTTGCCAAGGTTGGAATTACGGGGCCGGAATGGTTAACGAGCTATGAATGGGCGCTTCCTGCAATCACCATCATCGTAATTTGGCTGTCGTTACCGCTTGTAATCATTCTCTACCTCGCCGGCTTGCAGCGTATTTCTCCAGAAATTTTGGAGGCAGCGCAAATTGATGGCGCGAGTGCATGGCAGCGCCTTTGGGGAATTATCTTCCCTTGCGTTGCATCAACAACTGCCCTAGTTACAGTGATCGAAATTCTTGCCTTCCTGGGCGCTCCCTTTGAAATTGCTTTGTTGATGACCGAAGGCGGCCCCCTGGATGCGACTACATCACTGGCTTATTACGCCTACAAAGTAGCTTTTAGAGATTTTGAGATCGGTTACGCATCGGCAATTACTATGGCGCAATTCTTTATCATGCTGGCGATTGGTCTGATCGTTCTGCAGATACGTAAAATTATGAAGAAGAGAGGTTGATGATGGCGAATACTGCATTCTTCACACGCCGCCGCAATGCAAATACATTGCGCTATACAATCACAGTGCTATTGGCCGTACTCTTCATGTTCCCACTTTTATATTTGGTCTCTGGCTCGCTAATGAAACTAGAAGAAGTTTCGGTCTATCCGCCAAAATTATTCCCATCGTCAATTAATTGGCAAAATTATGTCGATGCGCTAGAAGTTATGACTGGTCGCATTTTCTTAAACTCCTTTATCTTCACCTTCGGAATTCTCATCTTGCAACTTATAATTTCATTCACTGCTGGATTCGCGTTAGCTAAGATGCCGTTCAAGCGTGCGGCGCTCATTGTTGGACTCTTTGCAGTCCCGGTCTTTTTGCCAACGAATGTTTCCATCATTCCTTTATATTTAGTGACCTATAAATTGGGTCTGCTCAACACCTGGGGTGGCATGATCTTGCCAATCGTTGGCTCAACCGCCTTCGGAACATTGCTCTTCCGCCAATTCCTTGTTAACTTCCCTGACGGCTTAGTAGATGCTGCTCGTATGGATGGCGCAGGTTGGCCGCGAGTGCTCTTCCAAATCGTCTTGCCACTTGCTCGCCCACCAATTGCTTCTTATTCAGCCGTAACTTTCCTAACCGGTTGGAATATGTATATCTGGCCACTGATGGTCGGAAACACTGAAGAGTTAAAGGTGGCAACCGTTGCACTGGCGCCGCTAGTAGGCGGAGGCTTGGGCTTCTACGGAAATATTCCGCCGAATGTTACCTATGCAGCTGCCCTAATTAGCGCTGCACCAGTCATTATTTTCTTCCTCTGGGCCCAGCGTGGATTTATCAATGCAATCGCTGGAACCGGTTCTGACTCTTAAGGGAGAATGTTTTAATGGCAGATAAATTAGGAATAGCTCTTGTCGGTTGCGGTTTTATGGGACGCCGCCACATCTTGGGCTATTCATCGCTGAAAAAAGCGGGGATGCTCGATGCCACCATCGTTGCGCTAATGGATATCAATGGAGAAGTCGCTGAAAAGGTGGCGCTAGAAGCCGAAGAACTCTTAGGTCACAAACCAAATGTTTACACATCCCTCGATGCTCTCCTTGCCGATCCTGACGTGCAAGCAATTGATATTGTCACTGAACCAAAGACACATCACAATATTGCAAACACTGCAATGAATGCTGGGCGCCACGTGCTGTGTGAAAAGCCGTTGGCTCTTACGGTCAAGACCGGTATGTCGATGGTGGATTGTGCGAAGAAGAATGGCGTTGTTCTTGCAACAGCAGAGAATTATCGCCGTGGCGGTCAAAACCGTTTAGCGAAAGCGGTAATTGATTCGGGCATCCTCGGCAAAATTCACTTAATGACCGAGTTCTGGGCCGGCGGTGATGACAAGGTAATCATTAGCAAGTGGCGCCATATGAAAAATACTGGCGCAATCGGTATGGATATGAGCATTCACTATGCAGACATCATTGAATACATGATGGGGCCAGTTGAACATGTTTCGGGGCGCGGAATTATCGCAGAGCCGATTCGCTATGCAAAAGATGGCAGTGATCCAGTTATTCCCGATGGTGAAGATTCACTCTTTGCATCGATGCGAACTAAGGCCGGTGCCGATGTTCTATTTTCTTATCTGCCATCAGGTCCTGGCAAGCATTATCGGATGCGCGTGGTGCACGGCAAAAATGGTTCAGTAGAAATTCCGGGCGATCGCAGCGACGGAGATATTTTTGTTCATCTAGAAGGTCGCACTTTAAAGAACGAGGAGATCACCAAAGAGCTTGGTTCAAAGTTCGCTCTCTCACCTGTTACCAAAGCAGTTCTGGGCCCTGATGGCACAGGTGGCAAAGGTGCTGCTTGGGCCGATGTCGATTCTGGTTACTTGGCCGTTGAAATGCATGATTTCATCGAAGCCGTTCTAACCAAACGCCCACCTGAGGTTGATGGCATGGGCGGCATGCGCGCACTTGCAGTTGTATTGGCGATCTTAGAGTCAGGGGTCACTGGAAAGACTGTAAGCGTGGATGAGATTTTGGCGCATACAGTTCACTCCTATCAAGATTCCATTGATCTGGAACTGGAGAAGTAAATGACTGAAGCGCTGAAGTTTCATCAGGTCGCATACGTTGTCAATGATCTCGATGCTGCCGTAAAACACTGGGCAGATGATTTAGGAATAGGACCCTTCACCGTCTATACCCTGAAATCTCCAGGCTTAAAAAATTGCATGTATAAAGGTCAAGCTACTGATTTTGGGCTAAGACATGCCATGGGTTGGTCTGGCACAACTCAAATTGAATTAGTGCAACCGCTGCATGGTCCAAGTATTTTCAAAGATCAACTGGAATCAACAGGTGAGGGCCTAAATCACATCGGTTGCATCGTGCAAGATCACCCAGCTGCAGTTGCTGATTTTCTAGCACGTGGCTTTACACCGCTGCAAAGCGCATCTGGATTTGGCGCAGAAGGGGATGGTGCATTTGCATATTTCCGACCTCCCTTTGGCGCCGGAACAATCGTTGAGTTAATTTCACCACCCAAAGTTCGAATTCAACCCGATTACATCTATCCAGTTGCGGAAGGTAAATAATGAAATCAGCAGCACGCATCGCCAAAGTTGAGGTATTCGCCGCAGGCATATCTTGCTTCGTTCGCTTAACTACCGAAGATGGCGTTCAAGGAGTTGGTGAATCAACTGCTTTTGCATATCCCAATGCAGTGGCCGAAGTTATCCGTAACTTTGAACCATTCCTAATTGGCGCAGATGCCCACGATGTTGAACAGAACTGGTTAAAGATGTATCGCGCACTTGGTTGGCGCGGCCTCATGCTCGGCGGTGCGATTAGCGCAATTGACCAAGCGATGTGGGATATCCGTGGCCGAGTATTTGAAACTCCAGTTTGGCATCTGCTGGGCGGGCGTAGTCGCAAGGCTGTTCGTGGCATGAAAGTAGTCTTTGGTAATTCCAAAGAAGAACTCATCAACGATTCATTGAAGGCGCAGAAAGAGGGATACACAGCGATCAAGATCATCTTGCATCAGCATGATCATCATCAGATGCGCCATGCGCAGAAGATCGCTGATTTAGTCGATCGCATGGCTTCACTGCGCGATGCGGTTGGAAATACTCTAGATATCGGAGTTGAATTACACCGCAACATGCAACCAGGAAACTCAGTGGCACTTATTGAAGAGTTAATGCCATTTAGACCACTCTTTGTTGAGGATCCGATTCCGCCAGATAGCGTGCTCTCATTTGCAGAAGTATCTGCCAAGGTGCGCACTCCAATGGCCGCCGGTGAGCGCAATACATCAATCTATGAATTCCGTGAATACATTGAGCATGCCGGGCTCGCCTTTGTTCGCCCAGATATCGGTATTGCCGGCGGCTTCACCCACGTGCGCAAGATCTGCGCAATGGCTGAGGCGCATCATCAAGGAATCTTGCCGCACGCAGTTCCATCGGGCGCCATTGCCACAATGGCACATATTCATATGGGTATCACAGCTCCCAACTGGGAAGCACAAGAGCATGTGGATCAAAACGTTGATCCAATTCAACAAATGGTCAAGCGTATTCCATTTGTTAAAGATGGTTGGCTCTATCCATTCGATGAACCAGGTCTTGGTATGGAACTAAACGATGCCTACTTTGCAACGAATCCACCAGTTACAGTCTTCCCAATTAAACCTGACCTACGCGAGGATGGATCGGTGGCACTGCGATGAGTAAAATTCGAATCGGAATCGCTGCAACGCATGTAAATAAGGATTTGTTATTTGAAAAGCATGAGCTTGCTCGCCTGGCAACCTATGGGGAAGTGGACTTCCAAGAATTTACCGTGCCATCTGATTGGCATTCAATTGAGAACGATCCAGCAACCGAGAAGCGCTTATGTGAATTTGCCGCCACTTTAGATATTTTAATTGTCTGCCATGGCTCACCTCGCGTGACGGCGGCAGTTTTCGCCGCTGGCAAGAAGTTAAAACTGGTTGGCGAACTAGAAGGTGATCGTTTTGCCGCACGAATTGATCTGCAGGCAGCACATGATCATGGCGTTGTTGTCGTTGATACAACTCACGGGTCTTCATGGCCGGTATCAGAATGGGCGCTGGCACTTGCCCTATTAGGTCTGCGCGAGCAGGCACGTTTTCGTGACATTATCGAAGGCAAGAAAATGTCATATGACGATTACCGCACAAATCCGCCGGCCCGCGAACTTACCAATCGTCCAGTCGGAATTATTGGCTTTGGTCATATTGCTTGGCGCCTCTGTGAATTCCTCAAGCCATTTCACACACCAATCTTTGCCTATGACCCATATGCCCCGCGCGAGCTAGCCGATGCCCTCGATATTAACTTTGCATCTCTAGAAAAAGTTATGGGATGCGATGTTGTCATCTGTTTAGCGCCAGATACGCCTAAAACACGCGGAATGATTGGCACCAAAGAGTTTAGTTGGATGCAAAAAAATGGCGTTTTTGTTAACGTCTCGCGCGGTGTTGTTGTTGATGTGAAAGCCCTGGAAGCAAAGGCTGCCCAGAATGATTCCTGGATTGGCATTGATGCCCACGATCCAGAACCAATCTCTGTGGATTCTCCACTTCGCAAGATGCGCAATGTCTTTCTCTCACCACACATTGGCGGCCTAACTGCTGAAGCAACGCCACGTTTCTTCTCGCTGATGGTCGATGAGATTGATCGCTTCCTCAACGGTTCAGAACCACGCGCGCAAATTACCGCGCGCGTAACTGCAGGTCGCCAAGGTAAGTAAATGATTATCGATTCCCATTGCCACGCCTGGCGCGCTTGGCCCTATGACAAAAAAGTGCCGGATCCCGATCATCGCGGCTCCATCGAAGCACTTCTCTATGAGATGGACACCCACGGTGTTGACCATGCAACTGTTGTCTGTGCGCGCATTGGCGGTGAGGCAGGCGGAGATGGTTTTCCTAATGAAGATAACAATGATTACGTTGCAGCCTTTGCCCGCAATCATCCCGATCGCATCACAGCCTGGGTAGATATTGATTGCATCTGGCGCAAAGAACATCACACACCGGGGGCGGTAAAGCGGCTACATGAAGAACTCGATCGCAACAACGCCACTGGCTTTACGCATTATGTCGGTGCACAAGATGGATGGTTTGCCTCCGATGAAGGCAGAGAATTCTTCCGCGTCGCAGCCGAGCGCAAAGTAATCGCATCATTAGCAATTGGCCCAGAATGGTTTCCGGCACTTCGCGAAATCGCAAAAGAGAACCCGACGCTGCCGATTTTGATTCACCATATGTCTTTTCCCGGTAACAAGGATGGTGTTTACAAAGAGAGTGATCTTGATGAATTAGTCAAAACGGCAGAACTTCCAAACGTTGGTGTGAAGATTTCAGGCTTTAATTACAACAGCCATAAGAAATGGAATTTTCCATACCCTGATTCTCAAAAACTCTTCAAAATCATCTTCGAGGCCTACGGAGCCAAGCGCCTTTATTGGGGTTCAGACTTTCCCGCATCGCGTGACATGTTGACCTACACACAAGCCCTAGAAGTTCTGCGCTCCAGCGTGGATTATGTCTCGGCAGCTGATAAAGATCTAATCTTGGGAGATAACCTGGCAAGACTTCTCAAGGTTCGGCAAATTTTACCGTCATAAGAAGATAACCAAACTAGAGAGAGAAGAACTCACATGGCCGCTGTACTAATCGCAAAATACTATGTAAAGCCAGGCAATTCCAAGGCTGTTGAAGCAGCGCTGCGTGAAATGTCAAAGTTTGTTAAAAACGATGAACCTGATTGTTTGGTCTATAACGCCAATATTGATCCTGAGAATGAGAACCTTTACTGCCTATATGAGATCTATAAAGATGATGCAGCAATTGTTGCCCACCGTGAGACCCCACATTTCAAAGCCATCATTGAGGGAAAGATCGTTCCACTGCTTGAAAAGCGTGAGCGCGAGATCTTCCGTCAGGTTATTGGATGAAACTTCTCTCCTTTGAAGTAACAGGTGTGACCGGGCGAGAAGTTCGTCTGGGCGCACTTGTAAAGGGAGATGCCGATAAGGGTCAGATCATCGATCTCACCGCTGCGGCGCAAACGTTATTTGCCTCTGATGGAATGAGTGCAGCCGGGCGAGATCGCTTGGCTAACGCACTCGTTCCGCCAGTTGTATTGCACTTTATCCAAGGGGGAGCCCGCTCACGTGAGGCGGCAGAGAAGGCAGTTGAGTTTGTTACTCGAAGTGGCGATGAGTTCTCACCTAACGGTGGAAAAATAAATTACTCCACAAATGAAATAAAGCACATGCCAGCGATTTCTAATCCGCCTCTTTTGCGTGATTTCATGGCCTTTGAACAACACTTACTAAATATTTTTCCAAAACTTAATCGCCCAATTCCAGAGGAGTGGTACAAACGCCCCGTTTATTACAAGGGCAATTCCTCCAGCATCGGGGCACATGGCCAAGAAGTAAAGTTTCCGCAATACGCTGATAAATTAGATTTAGAATTCGAATTTGCGGCAATTATCGGTAAAGGCGGCGTAAATATCTCAGAGGGTTCTGCCCGAAGCCATATTTATGGTTACACCATCTATAACGATCTTTCGGCGCGTGATATTCAAGCACTAGAAATGACTGTGGGGCTAGGGCCCGCAAAGGGCAAGGATTTCATCGGAGCACATGTGCTTGGTCCAGTAATTGTCACCGCTGATGAAATTAAAGATCCTTATGACTTATCTATGAAGGCAACTATAAATTCAGAGATCTGGTCGCAAACTAGTTCAAGTGGGATGCATTGGAAATTTGAGCAGATGATCGCTTATGGCTCACAGGATGAAGAGCTCCAAGTTGGCGAAGTCTTTGGTTCGGGTACTTGCGCCAATGGTTCTGGCGCAGAACAAGGAAAGCACCTTGTCTCTGGAGATGTTATTGAGCTAGAGATGACTGGCTTGGGCAAGCTGCGCAATAAAGTCGTAAAAGTTTAACGCTCAATTTTAGGCGCTATTGGTATCCCTAGTCTGCGATGCATTTCTGGGATCGAAAGTTTATCTTCATCCTTAAAAGTCAGTGAGCAAATGTTGCACCTGACTTGCCATTGCATCCAGGAATAGTTTTGATACCCCATCCTGTAGGTGACTACAAAAACTGTGGGCGCAAGAGTGCGACACCTCATGCATCGTTTGGGGATAATTATTCTCTTGACTACCTGACTCTCTGCTCGGTACCCACCCTCGTATCTAAATCCAATTCCATAGAGATCAACTTCTAACAAAAAAGTACCTGGATTTAACGAACTTTCGAATTTAGCATCAGCCAAAGTTTTATAGGCATAGAACCCGCATTCACAAGAAGCCACAGGGGGAGTGTGCTCAGGAAATTTGTCACAGATTGCGCTGTCATCAGCGCTATAACCATCACCGGTCAGACCCCTAAGCGTTGGTTTTCTCTCGGTGATTACCGCTAATTTGTAGCCGTGCATTTCTTCAACTGGTAGATCAAACGGATCGGCATAACTCAAGCGCTGCGCATTATCGGTTACCCCTTGACGTTCCCGATCACTGGCAGCTGCCACCAAAATAAAAGCAACGATGTATAGAGCCGGTCCTAGCAATATGTAAAAGCTCAGACCAATGACAACTAGATCTCTGGGAATTAAGGGACTCTCTCTGTCACTAAACCCACCTGCGAGGTAGCCAAGTGCTAGAACAGCCAGCGTTATAACGGGGTATAGCCGAACAGCGCGAATTAATTTCTGTCTTTTCTCAGCCGAACTGGCCATCGAAGGGCCCCCTTTTCGCGCGCTGGCCAAGGTTAATGGGGCTAGGCAAGAATCTCATCTCAAGATGAAATTCCACTTTTGCGCTGCTAATCTGAAGTCAGAGAGAAGGGGCAATATTGTGGCTGAGATTGGTCAACCAGAACGTGTAGTCCGCCGGGAACGCGAGAATGAACCTGCACTAGATCCAGTAGTGCCACTGACCTCTCCTGCGCTAGAGCCCGCCAAGTAATTCTTTCTTTTTCAATGAGAAGAGAAATCAGCGCCTGTGCGTTAGCACTTTCCATCTCGCTAACTCAAATTTCCAATCTGCATGCAGCAGATACTGGTGCACCAGCACCAGCTCCAGCTCCAGTAGTGGCAACACCAACTCCAACTCCAACTCCAACGCCAACACCAACACCAACGCCAACACCAACGCCAACACCAACACCAACGCCAACACCAACACCAACACCAACACCAACGCCAACGCCAACACCAACGCCAACCCCCACACCAACTCCAACTCCAACAACGGAAGTTGCGGTGGATGAGTTAGCGTTGAGTCGTACCTTGATCTCAGCGAACAATTATCGGCAGGCGCTAACTGAACTCAAGAGAGTTGATCGAATCGTTGTAAATAACGCTGATGTCAATAATTTATTAGGTTTCGCTTCACGGAAATTGGGTCAATACAGCCAAGCAGGCAGCTATTACCTAAAGGCGTTAAAGATTGATCCAAACCACTTAGGTGCTCTTGAATATCAAGGCGAACTCTTCTTGCTCCAAAAGAAAGTGGCTCCGGCAAAGCAAAACTTAGCCAAACTAAAGCGACTATGTGGCACTTCTTGTGAAGAGTATTTAGATTTGATGAAGGCTATTAATGCCTTTACGAAGAAGAAGTAAAGGATTCAACGGGCAGATCACGGGTTCGAATACGCTTTAATTAACTCATGCGCCACCTAAGAAACGCCTCTCAACTTCTCTTAGGAGCAGCCCTTGCCTATGCCGGTATCGGTCACTTGACTACGAACCGTTTGGAATTTCAGGCACAGGTTCCAACCTTGCTTAAAGATTATGCCGACTTCGTTGTCTTGGTATCTGGCGCAGTCGAAATACTTCTCGGCGCAGGCTTGCTAGTTCTTTGGAAATACCGCGTGCAGATCGGTTGGCTCACAGCCCTCTTCTTTATCGCAATCTTTTGGGGAAATATTTCGCAATATATAAACCACACTGATGCCTTCGGACTCAACAGCGACCGTGCCCGCGCAGTACGCCTTCTCTTTCAACCGCTCCTCGTTATATGGGCGCTCTGGTCTACTGGTGCCTGGAGAAGTTACCGAGTACGCAAAGCTAAATAAAAGAGAACGCTAAGGACGACTTTGCCATAACCTAGCCTTGGAGGATTCGCATAGCGGCCGAGTGCGCGCGTCTCGAACACGCGTAGATGAAAGTCTCGAGGGTTCAAATCCCTCATCCTCCGCTCTTTTTTCACTCATATCGGTAAGTATTTTGGTTCCACCAAGACAGCCTTTGCAAGTGCATTTAATCTTTACTAATGCGCCGACTGATTGCACTCCCTGTAATTGCATTAATCCTCGCCGGTTGTGCGCAAAAGCCCGCATTTGAAGAGTTAGCCGATGGCCAGTGCACAGATGCGCAGAGTAAATTAATTGAAAAACATATCTCAGGTCAGATAGATGCCTTAGCTAAGAAGGATTGGGAGGCGGCCTACTCATTTGCCTCAAAAGATTTCCAGGCAGCAGTTGCAATTGATCAGTTCACCTTCATTATCGGTGCGCAGTATGCAATGTTGGTTGAGAATCAGGGTTATGAGTTCGATGACTGCGCTATTGCCAGTGAAATCATCAAGCAAGAAGTTAGTGTCACAAGTGGTGAACAGGTTTTTAACCTGACCTACAGAATCTCAGTCACAGGCAATGCCCTTGGTGTTGAATCGGCCGAGGTCGGTAAAGTTAAGGCGCAACAAAATATCTAACCCAGCGCTCTAGCCACCATTTGCTTGCTAGCCCGAGGAAGTGCACTAGCATTTAGCGAAGTGTTAACGAGAAATTTGCCAGGTTTTTACTTGATGTAGATAACGATGAAGCAAGATCCCCGCATGAAAAAATTTCCGCTAGTTGCCATAACCTTCTTAACCGCCTCCGCACTAATTACCGCTGGGCAACTGCCCGCACTGGCTAATGAAGCCACCGTTAAGGTCACCGAGATCGCCGCCATTAGCTCTGGCGATGGTGAGGGCAGTAGCGAAATCGCAGCCTTCCACGCCGGCTCAAAGCGGATTTTCGCCACTAATGGAGTTAAGAACGCAATCGATATCTTTGATATTTCAGATGTAGCAAATCCAAAGAAGGTTGGCGCGGTCTCATTAGCGCCTTATGGAAATGATGTTACAAGCGTTGCCGCTGGCCGCGATGTTGTTGTAGCCGTTGTGCTCGTTACTGAAACATACTCAGCAGCTGGTGCACCTACTACTCCAAATGGAAAGATCGTGGTCTTTGATACCAATGGAAAAGTCTTGAGTTCACCAGATATTTTAGGTGTATTACCTGACTCGGTTACTTTTGCACCAAATGGGACAACCGCACTTGTCGCGATCGAGGCCCAGCCAGTCTGTGCCAAGGACAATCCGGCAACTACTGAGAAGGAAAACTTAGATTACTCAAAGGCTTCAGATCCAGTCGGTGGCGTATCAGTTGTTGATCTAAGTAACCCAGCTGCGCCAGTGGTCAGATTTGCCGGCTTTGATCAATTCACTGTGGAGGCGATGAGAGCCAAGGGAATCGCAGTCTCATCCGTTGTAAACAACGTCGCTAAGGATTTCGAGCCAGAGTTTGTTACTGCAATAGATAACAACTATGCATATGTCACTATTCAAGAGGCCAATGCAATTGGCAAACTAAATATTGAATCTGCCACCTTTGAAAGCATCACACGTGCCTTTGAATCTAGAGTCTCCAAGGTCGCTCGCGACACCAGTGATAGAGACTCTGGCGCAGGTCCTAGAACTTATCGCTATGTAGTTGGGGCCTCACAGCCAGATGCAATTGCTGGTTTCAAAATGGGCTCGGGACAATACTTTGTGACTGCCAACGAGGGCGATGCGCGCGAGTACACCTGCCTAAACGATGATCTTCGTGGCGCCTCACTCAAAGTAGACACCAAGCGTTTCCCTAACTGGACCACGCTCTCAGGTGCTGCTGCCCTGGGTCGCGCAAAGGTAAATCCAAATATTGGCGATATAGATGGCGATGGAGATATCGACACTATCCATCTACGTGGTTCAAACTCAATGACTATGTATCGCAATGGCGTAGCGCTCTGGGACAGTGGCGCTCTATTAGATCAGATTCAGACAACGGCCTTTGGTGTTGCAAATATCAATGGTTCACACTCTTATTCATCCGATAAGACCACGATGAACTACGTGGGTCAAGATCGCTCCGACGATAAGGGTGCAGAGCCAGAAGGTGTTGCAGTTGGAATGGTTGGCGGCCGTCGAATTGCAGTCCTTGGTCTAGAGAGAATGACTGCTCTAGCCATCTTTGACATCACAGTGCCAACATCACCAGTCTTTCAAGAGTGGCTTCAGATACTGCCAACAAAGGCAACTCCGGCCAAAGATGTTAAGCACTGGTCACCAGAAGGAATCGTCTTCGTTCCTGCAGACAAGTCACCTTCTGGCAAAGCACTGATCATCACAAGCTATGAGCTATCTGGTTCACTCTCGATTCATCAGATCGAGCCACGCAGCTAAACTCTAAAAACATTTAAAAGACCACCCCAGATACTTCGGGGTGGTCTTTTAAATGTATAGACAGTTGACGTGAGGAAGTTGTGCGGTTCTGATTAAAAGTTAACGGCAACTACCCACAACTAATGTTGTGAATGTCAGCAAACATATCCGCCACTTTCCCGGGACGCTCCAGCACATAATCACCACACACCTGACAAAGAGCATCAAAGTAATAAACTCCGCGCTCTTCCATCCACTTGTAGTCATAAATAAATGCCACAACCACTTCACCAAAATCCGGCAACGATCTATGCCCACGTGCCCGATGGGCAGCATCTAGCTCCAGCTGCGCCAGCCCGCCGACTTCAGGCTTTGCATCCATTGGAATCACTAATCCACATGTGCAGCGCCATTCTTGGCCACAGTAGTTCACATAACCCCAATGCCACTTCTGATCTTGCCAACCCTTTAAGTTGGTATAACGCAGCCATGTCTTAAAACGTCCGTACTTCTCCATTGCACCACCAGGTGTGTCATTCTGTTTTTGCTTTAGTTCAACTAACAACTCAGCGGCGACGCTCACATCAACATATTTCTTCTTTGCTTTTGGCATAACAAACACAGTCCTTAATGGACCTCAAAGTTATTGAGACCCGCTCTTCTGGCGGTGTCATTCATCGCCAGCAGGTCTTCCTTTAGAACCACCGTGCGCGGTTGGCGCGGTTGGTACCAAGCAGCTAAAGGCTTATTGCTTAGTTCTTGACCTAGGAAAACTCTAACACCGAGGTGCGACAAAATATTTCTTATTTCTTCCGGGAATATCGCAGAGCCTTTGCCTGTTCTGATCACTACTCGCACTACCAATTCTGAGGAACGTCTACTAGGAATATTAGAGACCTTGTGGATAACTTCCTGAGAGAAATCTGCAGCTAATTTAAATCCGTTGCAGAATTGGTTTTGCAAGGAAAACATGGGCCACAACGATGTGGCCCCTTAACGAAAGGAATACATGTCTACAAATATCAGAATGGCGCCAATGGTTGCCGGAGCAGAGCTCGTCATCGATGGGGACAAAGTCACCATCAACCAACTCTCTGTAACAAACCCAGAGTTGGCCGCTTACTTAACATCTAAGGAAGGCCCAGAGCAGTTAGTTGCTCTAGTCGACCTGATTAACCTCGCTGTCAGCGTGAAAAACCTCGCCGGCAGTTCGCTGGAGTCAGAGAACATCAAGAAATCTGCAGAACTAGTAGTTCAGAGCCTGAACGGTACTGTCGCTACTTTGATCCAGAGCATCAATTCTCAGGCTGATCAGCTTGTACATCCAGAAACTGGCATCGTGGCTCAGAAGATGCGCGAAACCGCATCAGCCATCGGTACCAATCAGGATTCCAAGTTGCGTGAACTTCTTTCCCCAAAGAAAGAGGGCACACCAATGGCCGATCTACAGTCAACAATCACAACTGCGCTCAACACTCATGTAACTAATATCAAGACTGATATTACGAACCTGAACACTGTGCTCAGCCAATTCATCGGCGCCCAGAAAAAGGGCAAAGAGGTCTATGCCAACTCACGTGAAAAGGGTGGCGATTTAGAAACGCTGCTTGATTCAATGATTCAGTTGGAAGCAGTTGTCCACGGCGATGATGCCAAGTACACCGGTGATACCCAGTCCCCTTACGGTAAAAACATCGGTGACGAAGTCATCACTCTCAACCCAGAAATCACTGGGGGAGAAGAAGTAAATATCGTCTGGGAAGCCAAGACAGATAAAACATTTAAGGATGCAAAGGGTCGCCTAAAGCGCGACAAAGTTGCCGCTGAATTAAATGATGCAATGGATAATCGCGATGCGGTTTGCGCAATCTTCGTCTCAGATGCGCGTGAACTAGATCTATCTGTCCAACCGATCTGGCAAGAGTTTGAAGGAAACAAGCTCGCCATCGTCCTAGATGATGAAGACCCAGATCAACGCTTAGTGCGCATGGCCTACCTATGGGCCCGTGCCTATGCAATTAAATCGATCGCACCGGAAGATAGTGAAAGCACTATCGACATCGAGGCTATCGATCGCGTTATCCAGAACTTGGCACGCGAATTTAAACGACTCAAGCAGCTTAAGGATTTCCATACCCCGATCCGTAAGAACATTGAGTCAGCGCAAAAGTTCGTTGAGGAGTTCCAGGACAACCTTGATGAAATGCTGGATGAACTAAGCGAGCTGGTCGCAGCCGCTGAAGAAGAAACTGAATAAACCCCTGTAACACCCCCTAGCAACGCACCGCTTGGCCGGCCCTCCCCGTCGGGCCGCCAGGCGGTGCTTTGCACCCCTTGTCAGTGACTATTAGTAACTTTCGATCTATCCGCAGCGAGAAACCCAGAAGAGAAGGAACCGGTGAGCGCAGAAAACAACAAAGAGAATCACACCCAAGAGCAAGAACTCTGGGAACGCATCAGCACAACCGAAGGTATTGAACGCGCAGAAGTTTTAGATGAACTTAGCCATATCGCCTATCAGCGTGATAGTTACAGCGAGTGCATACAGTTAGTTGATACATCGATTGAGATCTACTACAAACTTGGTATGGACTCTCACGTCAGAGAACTCATCCACGCCTACGAAGGCAAAGCCCTATCGCTGCGCAAGTTAGATCGTTTAGCGGAATCGGCGGATACTTTTGAAGATATTGCCAAACTCCATCAGATCAATGACGACACAGAAGGTTTCGCTCGCGCTAAACGGGCGGCAGGCTGCGATTGGTATGAAGTTAAAGAGTGGCAGAAATGTATTGATGGACATAGCGCAGCACGTGATGCAATTGATCCGGAAGCCACACCAATGTCTATGGGAACAGACCTACTTAACATCGGAATGGCGCAGGCCAAGCTAGGCCAGCATCATGCAGCGATCGAGAACTTTTTACGCGCTCGCCAGTTGTTCAAGGAAGCGAAGAACCCGGAATACGTTAACTGGGTAGATCAGTACGCCACCATTTCTTACTCCGAAATCGGAAATGGCCCGGAGGCATTGTTCCACGCCAAGCATTATTTCAATTATTCAAAAGTTGCCGAAGAGCTAATCCTGGAGGGCTACGCACTTTATTACATCGGCAAAGCGCACATTCTTTGCGAAGAGTTTGAAGATGCAGAGCGCACCCTGACAAAAGCACTAACACTGCTAACGCTTGAGAAGACAAAAGATTGGGAGGATATTCTCGGCGCAAATCGCTCACTTGCTAAAGCTCTAACTGCACTGGGCCGAGAAGATGAAGCTAAAGAGAGGCTAGAACGTACTAAAACTATAGAAGAAACGTTCTGTGATGATGAAGAGGCTGCATAAATCAGCAGCTACTGCGACTGCTGTCTTATGTACGGTGAGAGAAGTGCTCCTTTAAATATGTATCAATTCCGCTAAGGGCAAGTTTTAATTGCTCAGTCGTGTAACTCTCAAAAAAAATCACTTCTAATATATTCGGATCTTTGGCGCCGTTAAACCCGATCTCAACGGTGACTAGACCTGTAACGTTTTCAATGACATCCATCAGGTCTACTGCGGTGTTGTGCAATTCTGAATCTGTTAGTTTTGGAATACTTATAACAATAGTTAACTGTCCTGGTTGACGTTTCAAATCAAATGGAAATCCTGAAGTCATAATTCCATCAGGCCTGCTAATTTTTCCGCTTGATCTAAGCACCGGTTCCCATTGAATCTTGGATTTCTTAGACTCTTGTGTCAGGAGCATCAGAGAATTCTCAAAAATACTTTCAAGACTGCGTTCAGATTTGTGTTTCATTTCAATTTTTGCCGAGTTCCATTCTCCACAAAAATCAATCCATTCCTTTACATAGTTGGACCGAAAGCTTGGGTTAACAGATTTTTCATTTTCGAATGCGGCAACGCTATCTGCCTGCCATTTAATTACATCTTCGAGGTTAGAAATCATTCGGTTTTGCAACTCAGCAATAGCTTCGGTCGCGTTTTGCGTGCTTTGAACTTTAAGAACTGCCCTTACACATTTGGATCGAAAGTTCAGGCTATTTATAGTTTTCCGTGCAGGCCCTGCAATTGTGTGAATCTGTGTCGCAATGGGGCGGTAATCAAAACCCTGAGTCCATGCATGTTTTGCCGATAGCAGGGTCAATTTTTTTTCGATTTTATCTAAGGCCGGCGAGCCAATGGTTAGTGCGGTGCTCGCGAGTTGCTCCCATTCCTCATCGCACATATTGATCAAAGTTGTCCCACTCGAATCCTGAAGCGCTTTAGCCAAGCTTTTCTCGGTACTTTTGGTCAGGCCCTTAACCTTCGCCTTTAGATAGGCATGCTTAGCCTCGGCAAGATTGAGCCCGCTGGTGGGTAGGGCGTACGGGAACGGGTCAAAATCGATCTCGGGAATGATGCTCTCCTCGGGAATATTCTGTGGCCGGCTCGAGTTGAACCGGATGTAACATTCTTAGTGTACTATAAACCAGGAGTAGTTATTCAGCATCTGCGGCGTGAGCCGTATTTTTTCGGCCCTAAACGGGGCCGTAATACTAAAAACCGCTGAGGACAGGAACGAACAACTTCATAAAGAGGATGCACCAAAACAGTGTCTGAGGCTACCTCTAGGTTAACTAGAAGTGGTCAGGGCAATCCAACAACGAAGGGAAGTACCGTTTTATGTTTTATGACCTAGATGGATCCATCGAGGATTCTGACCACCGTCTGTATTTGGCCAAAGTCCGCACCAAGAATGGCAAGCCAGGTAAGTACCAAGATCGCTCAAAGGCTGATCGCCCTAAGGACAAGCTCGCTGCAATCAAGGCTCAACGCTGCGACAAGTTCAAGATCACCGATATCGACATCGCTAAATCAATTGTGACAAGCGCTCGCTGGTCACGCGCCGCAGCTGCAGCCGAGGGCCGCACTTCAAAGCGCATGGAAGATCGTTGGTACATCTGTGAGAACTGCTCACACGGAAAAGCCAAGATCTATCACGTCTCAAAACTTAGCTCTGCAGAATACGCAGCTAAGTTTGAGGCATCAAAGTCAGGGGAGTTCTCACTTGCTGCCTAATGACCCAACTCAGATAAAATCGATTTTTACCCAGATAATCGCACCTATCGCTGATGTTGAAGAGCGGATGTTTGCTCTCAACGTGCACCGTGGGATAACCCGCCTTGGATACAAAGCAGAACTTGTTGAGAGCAATGGTTATTTTTCTCATATACGAATTCCTGCAGCCGATCACTACTACATCGAAATCTCCGCAATTGAAGATGAAGATGGAGTCACACTTCCGCTAATGGTTTATGAAGAGTATGACGAAGATATTCGGCCACTTATGGAAAAAGCTGCGGGTATAAACGGTAGCTATCGCTACCAAGCCGATTTCGCTGTTCACTATGACGATTTCGATGCACAACGTATGCATGATCTCGGTCTATCCGAAGACGAAATATGTGGCCAGGCTTTTATCGGTGTAGTGGAGTACACCGCATACAACTTCCAGGAATTTATCCAGGGAGCGCTATATAAGTTCCAACGTGCATATGACGTAGAAATTTACCCAGAGATGCGCGTATCCCAGCGCAAAGTCTTCTAAGGAAGGAGACCCATGCAAACAACATCAACCTACAAACGAACAGAAAAGATAACGAGGTACACCATTTCAACTCCACTGATCTCACACAAGAACTCCAGCGACCAACACGAGGTCTTCATCACCTTGGGCAATGGCCGCAGCATCAACATCCCCAAGAACGGCTCTTACCGGGTGCACACTTCCGGAGTCCTTGAGGTAAACCTTGAAGCCACCACCACTTATTACGCGCAAGGCGAGTGGCTAAAGATCAAAGACACCAATCAGACCAAGATGCTCAAGCATTTCCAGGATGGTGCAAATACTCAATCCGCCGACATTATTTCCCTGAGCTGATCAATGAATCATTTCAACGATGACACTACAGCTGTAAATCTCGGGATTATTAACCATACTGATGCAATGGACTCTGAGATGGAAAAAGGGTTGGTGCTCGCTGCTGATCATCCGTTCCTTGTACTAAAGGAAGGCTTCCATCAAAAACCTGAACTAAGCAGCGAAGTCGAAACAGCAATGCGAGGCGTTTTAACTCAACTGAACCCTTCTGATCCAGGAGCCAGAATGGGATTTGGCGGTGCCTACGAATGGATAATGGCTATAGCTTGCTGCGTTTCTGGACTGCAGACAGTTCCTGGAGGTCATTCAGAAAAAGGTTTTGACTTACTCGAATACGGAAATAGTTTGCAAGGGCTTTGGTCTCTCAAGAGTTCTGCGCAACCGAAACCGTCAGGTGAAATACGTCTTAAAAATAAAATGTCCTCCGCTACAAGTACGAGAAATAGCCCACAGAGTTATCAAACACCAACCGTGTTTATAGCTCCCTACTTACCGGGTATTACTTATTTTGATCCAAGAATCGCTCCCAGATATGCAAGTCGAATCGAACAGAATGATGAAGCGGTTACCATAAAGGCCACATTAACTAGGCAGTTTGCATTAGAGAACCCAGAATGCGTTATTCCCTTCAATGCACCAGAAAATCCAGGATCTGCAAATCAGGTATGGCAATTAGATGTTGTAACGTCAATTCTAACTTCTGGAACATATCCAAACTTAGGTCCAATTATGTCTGAAATGAAGAAGAACGCTGCCACAGTCCAATATTTAAAGAATCAACATGACCGAGGGCATATAGATAAAGGAACTCTCGATACGCTACTTACAAATTTAGAAAACTGATCTAACCTTCTAAATTAACAATTCTTGGGGTGAAATTTTTTTTGTCGGCTAATGTTTCGCGAAAAGCATGCGACTTGAATTCAAGCAGTTCCGCCTCAGGAGAATTTGGTGCGCTAAGAATCGCCTTCGTAAGCGCTGGATAATTACCAAGCAAGTCAAGGTCTCTAATAACCAGAGATTTCATCACGTTATAGACAGCTCCGATATTTACAGCATTACCAAGTTGTTTGTATGAGAGCGAATCTCTTTGGTCGAGGAAATCAAACCACTCAGGGAAGCCCTGCAATCTTGCGGCTTCCCTGACTGATATTCGCCTCTTGCTCTTACCGATAACCGAGGTTTGCGTTATAGCGACGAGAGCAGGGACGTATGTAGCCTTTTTTGCCCTTATTCCAGAAGGCCGGAAATGAAGAATCGTTTGAGCGATTCCTTTCGCGTCTTGGGCTTGCCATTCAAATTTTCTTCGGCTTGGAGGGAAATGCGAAAGATAGTTGTACTTTTTTAGCCAAGCATCTAAAACCTTTTTGTTATCGGTATAAAGCTCAGAATTCTTGCGGAGAAATATCTCTTTCCACTTGGGAGTTCCATAGGGGATATCAAGATTTTTTGCTATTTTCCATTCATCTACCCAGATTGGGAATCCAGGTAGATTTTTGCCGTCATTATTTTCTCGGTAAATTTGTACAAACTCATTCCAGGCATCTAGCCACTCAATTTCTGATTTTGAAAGTTTCAAATCAGCCTTATCTTTTGTTGACATTAAATCAAGTGGTAGGTCTGATGCCAATTTCCACTTCCGTGGATTCCAATCGGCTTCAAATTGCTCTTTTGACGGAAGAGAGGGCTCTTCGTGAAGTCGCTTCGCTCCGCTATTCAACCTGGTAGCCGCAATGAACACTCGTTCGCGAACTTGTGGTCGCCCCCCAAACGAAGGATGGATGCGATGAGGAGATACTACAAAGGGCTTCGAACTAACTCGGTATCCAAGTTCCCGCAAAGTTTGAATGATTACTTGCCATTCGTGGGCGTGCCTTGGGCCTGCGATATTTCTTACATTTTCAAGTATTACTAATTTTGGTTTTCTAACCTCAATAATCTTTGCGATATTCCAGAACAGCGTCCCACGCGCCTCCTCCATCCCTTTTTGCTTGCCAGATTTACTAAATGGTTGGCATGGAAAACCGCCTACTAGAACATCATGGTCCGGAACTTCCATGGTGACGTCGTTCGCAGCGAGTGTTATGTCGCCTTGAGGTTCAATACCCCAATTTCTCAAGTAGATTCGGGCTGCCGCCTTATCAATTTCTGAGGCATAAACACACTCTCCACCAAGAGCACCTAGCGCACCATGGAATCCTCCGATTCCTGCGAATAGGTCGACGAATTTAAAAGTCATAGTCGAAGCTTATCTCGCCCTACTGACAAAACTTGGGATTGGGCAATTTGGTGCGAAGTTTCGCACGCGCAACTCACTAAGTAAGATTCACCCACTACTTAACCCAACAGAAAGCAGCCCCCACCCATGTCCTTCATCATGTACTCAACCTCCTGGTGTGGCTATTGCAAGCGGTTGAAATCTCAATTGGCTGATCTCGGGGTTAGCTTTGAAGAGATCAATATTGAAGAGGTAGAGGGTACGGCAGAGATTGTTGAGAAGGTAAATGGTGGCAATCGCACGGTGCCGACGCTAGTTTTTTCAGATGGAAGTGCGATGACTAATCCTTCAGCGAAAGCGGTAGTGGAGAAGCTCGCTTCGCTTTAAGAATTACTTACGGTAATTAATTTGCCAGAATCTGTTGTGGCAAGAAGTGCGCCGTTACTTAGTACTTCAAGATCGCGGATGCGTGCGCCCATATCAAGGCGAACTTCTTCGATGATCTCGAAGTTATCGTTGATCTTCATAAAGACGAGAACTTCTTCGGCAAGTGTGCCAAGGACAAGTGCGCGGCCCCAGCTGGCCCAACCTTGTGTGGGTAGTTGTACTAATTCTGTTGGCGCAATTGAAGGGACCCAATATTTAATTGGTTCGGGGTAACCGGTGTGGGTGCCAGTTTTTGTGGGGCGCACGTAATCGCCGCCGCCATAAGGTTGGCCGTATGAGACAAAGGGCCAGCCGTAATCGTTGCCTTCTTTAATTACATTTATCTCATCGCCTCCGCGTGGTCCGTGTTCAGCGGCGAGCAAAGTCTTTTGATCAAATAAGAGGATGCCTTGGGGATTGCGATGGCCTTGTGAGATTTTGGTGGCTGATTTGGAAGTTAACTTAAAGATAGAGCCAAGGTCACCGCGTTTGGCGCGGTTATCGATTTCGGTGTATCCCAGGTCGCCGATAGTTACGTAGACGGAATTTTTATCAATAACGGCAAAGCGGCCGGCTGTGTGTTGGACTGCAGAGATTGGAACGCAGGGTTTTGTGACAAACCAGTTAGAGACAAATTTCATTCGCTGCTTTTTACGGTCATAGGCAAGTTCATCTATGACAATTTCAACACAGGAGCCAGTTGCGCCTAAGCGGGGATAGGAGATCAGGACCTTGGCTGCAAGAGAAGTTTCCGAAAGGATGGCAATGTCATTAATGGCAAAGCGTGAATCGATAATTCGCTTATTTGAAGGTATAAAGGTGCCTAACTTACGCAAATTCTTTCCATCGCTATTGAAGGTGAAGATCTCACCACCGCTTGCCCCGCCACCGAGCAAAATAGTGTCATCGCTAAGTACGGCAAGGGCTGGGCCGCGAGTGTTGCCGCCCCCAGTAACAGTTTTAGTAATTGACTTTGAGGAAATGGATAATGAGATTTGGTTATCTGCAAAATCGGCAGCGCTGGCGGGTGAGATTATGCCGAGCAGTAACGCAGATACGAGCAGGGATCTTTTCACCACGAGAAAAACCTTAGGTATAGGTGCGTTGGTAGGCAAGTTGAAATAGCGCCAGGGGCTCAAAGCGCTCTCATAGCCTCGCGCTTGTTTAAGTAGAGAATTGATGCCGAATGGTGTTCGATTTGGTTAACGGATTTGGCAGTAACGAGGAGTTTCGATGAAGAGAGTATTTGCCACAGTCTTGGCGCTATCACTGCTTGGTATGACACCGGCCCAAGCGCATCAACCAGTATTTCTACTTGATACTGATACAACGGCGGCTAAAGGTCCTTTATTGGTTGATGGGACTGTCTCATTTGCTGTGCAAGCATCATTTAATAAGTCTGGAGAGAAGAGAGCATTTAGAGCAGGGCTTAAAGATGGAGATTTACTTGCTGTGCAGTACTTGATTATGGATAAGCGTCCAAGTAATGCCTTAAAGAGCTCGAAGTTACCTCAGTTGGTTATCACGGCACCTGATGGAACAAAGACTGTGATGAAGTTAAGTGAGCGCACGCCCTTCTATGAGCCATATAGCGGCACTAATTACTTCTATCTAGCGCGTTATGAAGTTCCGGCAAAGGAAGGGATCTATTCCTTTACCTTAACTTCTCGCGCCAAATCTGCTGTGACGATCGCAGTGGGGGAGCAAGAGATACGCGGTGAAGTTCTTAGGGGATAGTAATTAAGTAAGAGTTCTTGCCCGCTCGAAAGAGGTAGTGGAGAAGATCGCTTGGCTTTAAAAGAGAAAACCCCGCCATTGCTGACGGGGTTTTTCGCTGTTGCTCTGGATAGAGCGCACACCAATGACTAAGTAGGTAAAGGTTATCAAATAGTTAATTAAGTGGGCGAGTTGGCGTAAACTCGGCCCTATGAAAAGAATTGTTAGCGCACTTGGGATGGCCGTAGTTTTATCGATAGTTGTTGCACCGGTTTCATCTGCAGCCGTTAAAGCGGGGGATGCGTGCAAGAAGGTTGGGCAGACAAGTGTGGCTGGTGGGTTTAAGTACACGTGTGTGAAAAAAGGTAGCAAGATGGTTTGGGGAAAGGGTGTTGCGGTTAAGGCCGCTACAGCTAAACCTGCTGGTGCTGGATACACCTTGGAAAAGGTTAAGGCCAATGCAAGTGCGGCTAGTTGTTGGACTGTGATTAAGGGAAATGTTTATGACTTAACAAAGTGGATTCGATCGCATCCCGGTGGGGAAAGTGCGATCATCTCTTTGTGCGGGGTAGATGGCAGCGCCTCATTTGCATCCCAGCATGAGGGTAAGTCAAAGCCTGAGTCGCGTTTGGCAGGATATTTGTTGGGGCCGCTAACTAAGTAGTTTTCCTTCACTGTCGGTGGGCAGGGATAGGTTTATTAGTGAGCGAAGGGTGGTTTGGCGATGTTCGAACTATTGGCGTTGACGGCAGTTATCTATTTATTTATCAATCGCAAGAAGAAGGTACGCAAAGCGCGCGGGCTCGATGCTGAACTGCGCGAACTAGTTGAAAGCACCTATTACTCCGATGCGATGGCTGCTGAGATAAAGGGATATTTGTTATCTGTGGTGGGCGATGATCGAGATGGTGGGCAGAAGTTCTCTGATGCACGAATTGCGCAGGGGCAGGCGATTTTAGATCGGGCAGGTCCTGCAGCTTTTTATTGGATGACTGAGATTGCAACGCAGTTAGCAGTTTTATCTGCGGCCAAGATAAATGGCATGGGCACCAACGTGGAAGTAGAACTTGGTTCAGTTGGGGTTACACCGGATGCGGTTGTGCGCGTCGTCGTTCAAGGATAGTTATTGGCTGTGCCATATTCTTTAGGTATGACTAAATTACGCGGATTGCTTAAGGCATCGCACTTTGGGCCGACGCTTTTGGTTACAGCGATCTCTTGGTTCTTTGCCCGCTATTACTGGTGGGAAGGCCCGGCCTTTGTAATTGCCTTCGGTGTATTTACTGGTCAGCTAATTGTTGGCTGGAGTAATGATTTATATGACTATGCAGATGATTTAAAACATAGCCGCATAAAGAAGCCACTGGTTGCAGGCACCATCACATCTGGTTATCTAACTAATTGGCTGCGCTTTATGGTGCCGTTCTCTTTCATCGCAAACTTACTGGGCCCACTTGGCATTAAAGGTGGGCTGGTTTATATGTTTGGTATTTCAATGGGAGTTGCCTATAACTTCTACTTTAAATACAACATCTTTTCTTGGTTGCCATATGCGCTGGCCTTTGCCGCGCTGCCATCGTGTGTTGCGATATCAAAAGATATTAATCCGCCGGTTTGGATGTGGCTCGGGGGAGCGATCTTTGGAAGTGCGGCGCACTTTATAAATGTCATAAAAGATATGGATCAAGATCGCGCCAGCGGCATTGGCGGTGCGCCACAGCGCCTCGGTAAGAGAAATTCCATCGTTGCTGCAGCGCTCTTGATCGCATTGGGGATTCTCGTTCTTATAATCACGATCTAGGGGCAGGGTTCGTTAACCGGAAGTTCACTGCTTCAACGCGCGATTGGCGCATGGGGAAACTATCCTTCTGTCATGTTTCTTCGCCGTAGAGATCTGATGGTTGGCCTATTTGGCGCTGCTATCTCATTTATTTCAGGTGCAGCGGTTGCTGCCGAGGTGCCAAAGTTAAAGTGCACACGCGTTGGACAAACTGTTATTTATCGCAATCAGAAATTTACCTGCGTTAAGAAAAGCGGCAAATTAGTTTGGGGCAAAGGGGTTCCTGTGCCGGTAAAGAGTGCGAGTCCGAAGCCTTCACCATCGGCTAGCCCAAGTGCCTCTGCGACGCCTTCTGCAACGCCTTCGGCGAGTGCGACTCCAACTAAGAGCCAAATCAAGTTAGCTAGTTCATCTGAGATTCCAAATGGCACGGTGAAGGTATTCCCAGGCGGTCGCACGACAGGGCTGGTTGCGGCCATTGTTTTGATTAGAGATAGTGCGGGGCTTCGCGCGCTAGCTGCTGAATGTCCGCATGCTGGTTATTTAGTTAAAGATAATGGGAGTGGTGAATTAATTTGCCAGGCGCATAACTCACTCTTTAGCGCAAAGGATGGAGAAGTATTGCGTGGGCCAGCCTCTTATGGCTTAAGTCGTTATGTTGTTACTGAAACTGGCGGGGATATCTTCTTAACTCTTTAACGAACGCTACGCATTACGGCAGTTACCTTGCCAAGGATCTCGCAGTTATCGCCATTGATTGGCGCGAATGCTGGGTTGGCAGGTAGTAACCAGATGTGGCCACCCTTGCGCTGGAAAGTCTTAACAGTTGCTTCGCCATCGATCATCGCAGCAACGATCTCGCCGTTGTTGCAATCTTTCTGTTCGCGAATAACAACGTAATCACCATCGCAGATTGCGGCATCGATCATTGATTCACCGACAACTTGCAACATATATAGGTTGCCCTTGCCGACTAAAGTTTCGGGAAGAGCGAATGTTGATTCAACATTTTGCTCTGCTGTGATTGGACCGCCGGCTGCAATGCGGCCAACTAGTGGCACATTCTTTGTGGTTTCAATTTCGATTTCTGATTTCTCACCTGGCATCAATACTTCAAGGACTCCGCCGCGAGTTGGGTGGGCGGTTATAAAGCCCTTTTCCTGCAAGATCTCGAGCTGATATTTAACAGATGCGGGCGAGCTCAGGCCAGCGGAGGCTGCAATGGCGCGCATCGATGGGGGAAACCCCTGATCGTCCATGCTCGCCTTGATGACCTGCAGGATCTTGAGCTGGCGGGCGGTTAGGCCATGCTCGCCGGCGGCTGTATCGGGCAGTTCGGTGACCTTGGCACTTGACTTGGAGGCTGGTTTTTTGCTCATGGATACAGGGTG
>CANLHI010000003.1 GCA_947490845.1 Actinomycetota bacterium
TGCCGGCTTACTTGGTGCCGGAACGCTTAAGGATCTCTCACTAGCGCTATTTATCGGTCTAGCAGTCGGTACTTACTCCTCTATCTTTATTGCTCCACCATTCTTGGCATCCCTTCGCGAAAAAGAACCTTCGATGCAGGCACTTGCCAAGCGCGTGGCATCTCGTGGGGGAGCAAGCGTTGAAGCGCATTCATCAACAACTGCAGGTCGTCCCGCGATTAGCCCAAGTGGTAATCGTGGCCCTCGTAATCAACCAAAACGTAAGGGTCGCAAGTAAGGCAAATTAATTTGCCACTAGCGCCCTTAATATTCGATTAGCCATGGATATTCTGGTTGCGCCGTTAATTAAGACCCTGAAAGAGAACGATCCAGCTAACAACTTAGTCGATGTCGAACGTGCCTACGATGTTGCAAAGATGGCTCACGTGGGACAGATGCGAAAATCTGGTGAAGAGTACATAACTCATCCAGTTGCCGTCTCTCAGATCTTGGCCGAACTTGGCTTAAATGATGTGACGATAATCGCCTCGTTATTGCATGACACCATTGAAGATACGCCTTACTCCTTGGCTCAATTACGACTCGATTTTGGCGACGAGATTGCAAATTTGGTTGATGGAGTTACCAAACTAGATAAATTAACCTACGGACCGACTGCTGAAGCCGAGACGGTGCGCAAGATGGTTGTTGCTATGTCGCGCGATATTCGAGTTCTGGTTATTAAATTAGCCGACCGACTTCACAACGCCCGTACTTGGAAATATGTTTCTACCGAAAGCGCTGAGAGAAAAGCTCGCGAGACTTTAGATATCTACGCACCGCTTGCCCATCGCCTAGGCATGAATGCGATTAAGTGGGAGCTAGAAGATCTCTCATTTGAAGTTCTTGAGCCAAAGAAGTTTGAAGAAATTTCGCGATTGGTGGTCGAGCGATCTCCCTCCAGAGATGCTCTCACCCAAGAAGTAATCGCTGCTGTGCAGGGTGATTTGCTCAAAGATTCCGTTTCGGCAACGGTATCTGGTCGCAAAAAACATTTCTATAGTGTTTATCAAAAGATGGTGGTTAGAGGTCGAGAATTTAACGATATCTATGATTTGGTGGGCATCCGGGTATTAGTAAATGACGTTCGCGATTGTTATGCCGTTCTTGGCTCGATTCACGCAAGATGGTCACCGGTACCGGGACGATTCAAAGATTACATTGCGATGCCTAAGTTTAATCTCTATCAATCACTACACACCACCGTGATTGGACCAAACGGTAAGGCAATTGAAATCCAAATCAGAACATACGATATGCATTCTCGCGCCGAGTTTGGTATCGCAGCGCACTGGAAATATAAAAAAGGAAATGAATCAAACGCTTCTTCACCTGAAATGCTCTGGCTTCGCCAGCTTCATGAATGGCAGAAAGAGACGGAAGATCCATCAGAATTCCTCGAGGCGCTGCGCTTTGATCTGGGAAGTCCTGAAGTTTTCGTCTTCACTCCCAAGGGCAGTGTGATCGCACTTCCCGGTGGATCAACACCTGTTGATTTTGCATACTCAGTTCACACCGACGTGGGCAGCCGCTGCGCGGGAGCAAAAGTGAATAATCGATTAGTCCCGTTAGACACTCGCTTGGTAAACGGTGACGTCGTTGAGATCGTCACAAATAAAAGCGAACATGCCGGACCATCGAGAGATTGGCTCAATTTTGTTAAGTCTCCAAGAGCTCGCTCCAAGATTAAGGCGCACTTCAGTAAAGAGCGCCGTGAGGAAGCAATTGACGCGGGCCGTGAATCTATTGCTCGTCAGATGCGCAAGGCGGGCTTGCCGCTTCAGAAAATATTTGCAGGTCATTCACTTCTTGAGTTAGCGCACGATCTGCGTTATCCAGATATTTCGGCGCTCTATAGCGCTGTCGGTGACGGTCATGTTTCGGCCGCTTCCATCATCGAGAAGTTGGTTGTTTCTCTGCGCACTGAAGACTCTCATCCCGAACCAACGATGGAACAAGTTCCAACAGGTTCACATTCGGTGCGACGATTAAGCAGCGCCATTGAGGTTGAAGGGGTGGGAGATGTATTAGTTAAGTTGGCACGCTGTTGCACGCCAGTGCCAGGTGATTCGATAGTTGGATTTATTACTAAGGGTAGTGGAATATCGGTACACCGTGAGGATTGCATTAATGCCGCCGACTTGCAGCAAAATCAAGGCGAGCGAATTGCGAAGGTTAAATGGTTAGCTGGTGCGGGCAGCGTGTTCTTGGTAAATATCCAGGTAGAAGCACTTGATCGAGCAAGGCTGCTTGCGGATGTAACAAGGGCGCTTTCTGAGCAGCATGTAAATATTTTAAGTGCCGCTGTAAATACTTCAAAGGATCGAACAGCTATTTCTAAGTTTACTTTTGAAATGGCAGATGCCACTCATTTAGATTCTGTTTTAGCAGCAGTTAGAGCAGTTGAAGGCGTCTATGACGTCTATCGCAATTAGTTAAATTCGGCGAGAGACTTTTCTGCCTCAGCTAGCCACACTTTACGTGCCTCGGCGGAATCCAGAGCTTCCTTTGCTTTCTTATCGTTGCCGACAGATTGAGATTTAGCAGCGATCTTCTCGTAATTTGCAATCGAATCAGATAATTGCTTAACAACATCTGCAGCACGTGCTTTTGCCGCTGGATCAGTCTTACGCCAGATCTCAGCTTCAGCGCTTTTAATTGCCTCTTCTACCTTTGCAACTCGAGCATCGAATGCAGCGCGCTTATCGCGATGAGTGATTCCAATCTTCTCCCAAGAACGGCTAAGTTCGCGAAAGGCGTTCTTTGCTGCCTTAGCATCGGTAAATGGCACCAGCGCTTCGATCTCAATGATTAGTTCTTCGCGCTTTGCTAGGTTTGCGGTCATAGAAACTTCGCGCTTTTCTAGGTCAGCGTTTTTGGCTGTGAAGAATTGATCCTGTGCTGCCTTGAACTTTGCCCAGAGTTTGGCGTCATCACTTGGCTTGCCACGACCTGCAGCCTTCCATTGATCCATCAAAGTTTTAAATTTGCGGGCGGTTGCAACCCAATCAGTTGATGTGGCTAGTGAAGATGCTTCTTCAACGAGAGCCTTCTTGGCAGCCGATACCTTAGAGGTGATCTCTTCTAGGCTGGCAAAGTGGGTACGTCGGCGCTTATCAAACTTGTTACGTGATGCTGAAAAACGCTTCCACAAGTCGGCATCTGATTTTTTATCTAAACGAGGAGCAGACTTCCATTCGTCGAGAAGAGTCTTGAGACGTTCCCCGGTGACTTTCCAATTTTCGGAGAGTGCAAGGGATTCGGCTTCTGCAACAATTTTTTCTTTCTCAACCAGAACTTGTTCACGGTGAGCAGCCTTGGCTGCTACTTCGAGAGCTTTCTTTGCCTCGTATGCTTCACGATGGCCTTCAATTAAAGGCTCAATTTGTTCAACAGATAGTGAGAGAGCCTGCAAATCTCCAACGCCATTTAGCTCGCGTACTTGTTGGCGTAGTTTCTTTACTGCTTCATATGCATCATCTGGAACGACTGCGCCACTTGTGATGCGTGCTGCAGTTAAGGCAACTTCAGATGCCAGCGCTTCAAATTTGCGAACGAAATACTGCAACGCTTCTTCTGCAGTCTTTCCAGGGTATGAACCAACTGGTTTTTCACCTTCAGGCGTAATAACAAAAACTGTTCCGTCATCTGCCACTCGACCAAATTTTGATGGATCACCTATCAAGGCACTTGCCGCACTTGGTGTTGCTGGTGCGATCTTTACTGATCCTGGATTGATATTTTCGGTCATGGTTTTTCCCTTTCAGCGCGTCGGCTTTTCAGCCTTCGTTGTTTGAGTGTGCAGACGAGGTCTTGCGGAGATAAAAGGTACCCTGTCTTACTTATTGGGGAAAGTTCGCGCTCAGAAATACGGCAGAAATAGGGGTGATTTAATGTTGGTGACTTCCTTCATCGCCCCAATGTTCGCCACAAACTGTTGGGTTATCGCACCAGGTGCTGGTCAAGAGTGCATCATCATCGATCCCGGCATGCCAGATATCTCCCATGAGATAACTGCGCTAGTTGCTGAACATGGCCTTAAGCCAGTTGCAACACTTATTACCCATGGCCATTTAGATCATACTTTTTCTGTGAAACCTCTAGCCGATGGTTATGGAATCTCGGCATATATACACACTGAAGATCGCGATCTACTCCTTCGTCCGCAAGCAGCACACGGTGCTGAATTCATAGCAACTCTAGATGCTATGGATTTCTCTGAACCCAATGAAGTTAAGAATTTGCGTCACGGTGATGAGATTGCAGTTCTAGATATGAAGATAACCGCTATCCATGCTCCAGGCCACACTCGGGGGAGCACGATGTTTAAGGTTAATGATGAGATTCTAATTAGTGGTGATGTGCTATTTGCAGGCTCTATTGGAAGGACGGATCTGCCATCGGGTTCACATGAAGCGATGGTTAAGACCCTAAAGACTCGGGTTCTGCCATTAAGTGATGACTTACGCGTACTTCCCGGTCATGGGCCAGAGACCACAATTAAATTCGAGCGAAAAAATAACCCTTATCTGAAAGAATTACGCACATGAAGTACGAAAAGATACAAGCGCCTAAAGGGGTCAGTGAATACGGACCTCCGATGTCTGCTGCCTTTGAGTGGGTGCGTGAATCTTTAATTGCCCCAGCAAAATTGGCTGGCTATCAACTAATGGAATTACCGGTCTTTGAAGACACCGCTCTTTTCTCTCGCGGGGTTGGTGAATCAACAGATGTCGTGAGTAAAGAGATGTATACATTTGAAGATAGAGGTGGGCGTTCCCTAACTTTGCGCCCTGAAGGAACAGCAGGGGTCATGCGCGCAGTAATCGAAAGCGGACTCGACCGTGGACAACTGCCAGTTAAAGTTTGGTATTCAGGAGCTTTTTTTCGCGCCGAGCGTCCGCAAGCTGGTCGCTATCGTCAGTTCTACCAAGTTGGTATTGAAGCAATCGGTTTAGATGATCCAGCAATTGATGCTGAAGTAATTGCGATTGCGGATCAGGGATTTAAATCTTTGGGTCTGCGCAACTATCGACTTGAAATCACTTCTTTGGGGGATAACGAATCCCGGTCGGCTCATCGCGTGGATCTACTTAAGTTTATTGCAACGTTAGATCTTGATGAGGCGACAAAAGAGCGTGCAGCGATAAACCCGCTTCGCTTATTCGATGACAAACGTCCCGAGATGCAGAAGGCGATGGCAGATGCGCCGTTGCTCCTTGATTATCTCTCGCAACAGTCGGCCGAGAATTTTCAGCAAGTAAAGAATTACCTTGATCAGCTTGGTATTGCCTATCAAGTAAATCCAAGGATGGTTCGTGGTTTGGATTATTACACTGGAACTACATTCGAATTCATTCATGAAGGATTAGGTGCCCAATCTGGAATTGGTGGCGGAGGGCGCTATGACGGACTCATGGAGATTCTCGGCGGACAAGCACTTTCTGGGATTGGATTCGGATTAGGCGTTGACCGAGCTCTTCTTGCGGCACAAGCCGAGGGAGTTTTAGTTGAGAACCAATTCTCCTCAGATCTATTTATAATCCCGCTAGGTGATAACCAAAAGTCTGTGGCACTTTCATTGGCGGCGCAATTACGTCTTGCCGGTATTCGCACCGAAATCGCATTTGGTGATCGCGCGCTAAAAGGTGCGATGAAAGCTGCCGATAAGAGTGGATCTCGTTATGTAATTGTTCTCGGTGATTCCGAGGTTGCATCAGGGTCGGTCGAACTCAAACGCATGAGCGATGGCCTCTCTTCATCAGTTAAGATTGAGGAATTGCAGAAGGCTCTAACCGGAGCGCTCTGAGCTATTTAACTTTCTAAGGTGGATTTTCTCCGATGTTAAGAACACATGACGCTGGATCACTTCGAGCATCTCATGCCGGTCAGACTATTTCTCTGGCAGGTTGGGTGGCACGTCGTCGCGATCACGGTGGTGTGGCATTTATCGACTTGCGTGATTCAACTGGGTCTGTTCAAGTTGTTATTCGGGACGAAGTTTTAGCGGGTTCGCTACGCGCTGAATGGTGCCTACAAATTACAGGTGAAGTAGTACTTCGCCCCGAAGGAAACGCTAATTCAACTCTGCCAACTGGTGCTATCGAAGTAATGGGCGATGACATTAAAGTGCTGAGCGAATCTGTTGCATTACCGTTTCCCGTAGATAGTGGAAACGACTCTGAAATATCGGAAGAAGTGCGTTTGAAGTATCGCTATCTAGATCTACGTCGCGAGAAGCCGGCCGCCAATTTGCGACTTCGCTCAAAAGTTACTTCAACTATTCGGCGCGTCATGGAAGATCTAGATTTCCTTGAAATTGAAACGCCTTATCTCACTCGCAGTACCCCTGAGGGCGCACGCGATTTCTTGGTTCCGGTTCGCCTGCAACCCGGAAGTTGGTATGCATTGCCGCAGTCACCGCAGTTATTTAAGCAGCTGCTAATGGTGGCGGGCATGGAACGGTATTACCAGATAGCACGTTGCTTCCGAGACGAAGATTTTCGCGCAGATCGTCAACCAGAATTTACGCAATTAGATATTGAAATGTCATTTATTGATCAGGCAGATATTTTATCCGTTGCCGAAAAACTCTTGGTAAAGATTTGGAAAGAAGCAGTTGGATTTGATATACCGACACCGATTCGGCATATGACATATGCCGATGCAATGCAGAATTACGGATCAGATAAACCAGATTTGCGATTTGATTTACAAATCATCGAACAGACAGCGTTCTTTGCAAAGACAGAATTTAGAGTCTTTCAGGCGCCATATGTTGGCAGTGTTGTAATGCCAGGAGGCGCAACCTCGCCACGTCGCGAATTAGATGCTTGGCAAGATTGGGCAAAGGCGCGCGGGGCTAAAGGCTTGGCATACATTCTCGTTAATGAAGATGGAACTCTCGGTGGTCCAGTTTCAAAGAATATTTCTGAAGTAGAACAGAGTGGAATTGTTGCAGCCGCAGGAGCAAAGGCTGGAGATGCGATCTTCTTCGCAGCGGGTGAGCGAAGTGCATCACTTGCACTCCTTGGTGCGGTACGTCTTGAAATTGGTAAGCGTTGCAATTTAATAAATGAGGGCGCTTGGGAGTTTCTCTGGGTAGTCGATGCGCCGATGTTTGAACCAACTGAAAACGGTGGCTGGACTGCGGTGCACCATCCCTTCACTGGTCCTAAACCAGAGTTTGCTAAGAGTTTTGCTAGTGATCCAGCTAGTGCATTGGCATATGCCTATGACATAGTTCTAAACGGTACCGAACTAGGTGGTGGATCAATTCGTATTCATGACCGAGAGATACAGAAAGATGTATTTACGGTTATTGGTTTAAGTGATGATGAAGCGGCAAGCAAATTTGGCTTCTTACTTGAGGCATTTAATTACGGGCCGCCTCCTCATGGTGGAATCGCACTTGGACTCGATCGAGTATGTGCGCTTTTAACGGGCAGTGACTCAATTCGCGAAGTAATCGCTTTTCCAAAGACTGCCAGCGGGGGAGATCCACTTACTGGCGCTCCCACTCCGATTACTCCAGCACAGCGTAAAGAAAGTGGCGTTGACGCAGCCACAAAGGTAGAAGCCCAGAAGTAAAGGCCTTCTCAGGTAGGCTAGAGATAGATTTAAAACTAAGTGAGGATATAAATGGTTACCGGTCCAGGAGGAGTTGCAACGATTATTGCTGCCTGCTCACTTCTCGTGATTGCCATTGCAGTTTCATACGCTGTTATCCGTATCGGACGCTTAATTGATGAAGCAAAGGTCTCGCTTAAGGTTTTAACGCAAGAGGCTGCTCCGCTAATTCACGAGTCGACTCGCACAGTTGAGCTCATTAATAGCCCGTTGGAAAGTTTTGCACGCATCACAAAAAATGTTGAGGATGTAACAACGAAAGTAGCGGATGCAACAACTGGATTTATGGATAAGAGTGGACCTGCAGTGAAGGTTGCCGGTGCGCTAATTAGTGCAGCAGGCATGAGCAAATCGCGCTCAAAAAAGAAGAAGAAGGCGGAGTGATCCCCAACAGTGGAATCCGCCGAGATCCGTTCGCGCTGGCTGCGCTTCTTTGAAAGTGATAACCGAGAAGGTTTAACTCACACAGTTGTCCCATCTGCTTCACTTATTGCCGATGATCCCAACCTCTTGTTGGTAAATGCGGGCATGGTTCCATTTAAGCCTTATTTTCTTGGCGAAGTCACTCCGCCTTATAAGCGTGCAACATCGGTGCAAAAGTGTGTTCGTACTCTCGACATTGACGAAGTTGGAAAGACCACTCGTCACGCCTCTTTTTTCCAGATGTGCGGCAACTTTTCATTCGGTGATTACTTTAAAGAGGGTGCAATAGCACTAGCTTGGGATTTATTGACTAGACCGATTGCCGATGGTGGATATGGCTTCCCGGAAAATAAATTGTGGGTCACTGTCTATCTAACTGATGATGAGGCTGCTGATATCTGGCATAAGAAAATTGGTATTCCAAAGGAGCGAATTCAGCGTCGCGACATGGCTGATAACTTCTGGTCAATGGGCGTTCCTGGTCCATGCGGTCCATGTTCTGAAATCTATTTTGATCGCGGTCCTGCCTACGGTCGCGATGGTGGACCAATTGCTGATGAGAATAGATATCTAGAAATTTGGAATTTGGTCTTCATGCAAAATGAACGTGGAGCCGGCGGCGGTAAGGATGACTTCCCGATTCTTGGAGAACTGCCCGCTAAGAGTATTGATACTGGCTTAGGGCTGGAACGTACCGCAGCACTTTTGCAGGGTGTGGAAAATATTTACGAGATTGATACGACGATGCAGATCTTATCCAAAGCGATGGCTCTTTCAGGAGTTAAGTACGGTAAAGATGAAAAGACAGATATCTCCCTACGCGTTATCGCAGATCACGCACGAACTTCTGCCATGTTAATTGGAGACGGTGTGACACCGGGTAATGAAGGCCGCGGCTATGTTCTTCGTCGGATGATGCGCAGAACTATCCGAAATATGCGTCTTCTGGGAACAAATGATGCGGTGATGTCCGAACTTACCTCGGCCGCTATTGGTGCAATGGGTGCTCAGTATCCGGAACTGATCTCAGATCAGATGCGAATCCTAGAAGTTTCTATCTCAGAAGAAGAATCTTTTCTGCAGACGCTTAAGAGTGGAACTCAGATCTTCAATATTGCATCCTCAGAACTAAAGAGCAAGAAAGTAAATGTTTTGCCGGGCGAAGAAGTTTTCAAATTACACGACACATATGGATTCCCATTTGATTTAACGTTAGAAATGGCACGCGAGCAAGGCTTAGAAGTTGATGAGGCTGGATTTACGCGTCTAATGAAGGAACAACGCGATCGAGCCAAGGCTGATGCCAAGGCGAAGAAGAGCGGTCATACTGATTTAAGTGAGTATAAAAAGATTGTCGATTCCCATGGCGCAACTGAATTCGTTGGCTATGCCAATCTTTCAGCAGAGTCAAAGATCAACGGGATCCTTCTCGATGGAGTTAGCGTGAAGAGCGCGCAGGCCGGCGATGATGTTGAGGTGGTTTTAGAGCGAACTCCTTTCTATGCTGAAGGTGGCGGCCAATTAGCAGATGGTGGACGAATTACTTTAGGAAACGGCGCTGTCATTGAAATTGATGATGTGCAAAGTCCTGTGACCGGGCTGTCGGTGCATCGCGGACGAGTTCTCTCTGGCGCGCTAACAATTGGTGAACCGGCATTGGCAGAGATTGATCAAGAACGTCGCAACGCAATCTCGCGTGCACACACTGCAACACATATGGTTCACAAAGCATTCCGCGAGGTCCTAGGTGAGACGGCAACGCAAGCTGGTTCTGAGAATTCACCGGGTCGATTCCGTTTTGATTTCCCCGCTACTGGAGCGCTTTCAGAGGGTGTTCTTGATGAAGTTGAAGCACGCGTTAATACTCTGCTCTTAGATAATCTTGAAGTAAGTGCTGAAGTTATGTCTCAGGATGAGGCTAAAAAACTGGGCGCGATGGCCTTGTTCGGAGAAAAATACGGTGATCGAGTACGCGTCGTAAGCGTTGGAGATTGGGCCCGCGAACTTTGCGGTGGAACCCATGTTGCTCGCTCAGGACAGTTGGGCGTAATTAAATTACTGAGTGAGTCATCGATTGGCGCGGGTGTTCGTCGCGTAGAAGCAGTTGTTGGCGTAGATGCTTATCGATTCCTAGCAAGAGAGCATATGTTGCTCAATTCCTTAACTGGACTCATCAAAGGTTCACGAACAGAGGAACTTCCGGAACGTATTTCTGATCTGTTAGCCAAGATGAAAGATATAGAGAAGGAGCTAGCGGCGCTGCGATCAGCATCGGCGATGTCTGATCTTTCATCCGTTGCTGCGCAGGCGAAGAATCTTGGTGGAACAAGCGTAATTCTGACTAAGGTCGCCGAAGGAATCGTCGTGGATGATCTGCGCAAGATCGCACTTGATCTACGTAATCGAAGCGCGGATTCCGTTGTCGGATTAATAAGTGTTTGTGAAGGTAAACCAGTTCTTGTCGTTGCGGTCAGTGAGGCTGCGCGCGCTAAAGGTCATAAAGCGGGAGCACTGGTGAAGATTGGATCGACAGTTCTTGGCGGTGGCGGCGGCGGTAAAGATGATTTTGCGCAAGGCGGCGGTACCGCAGTCTCGGAGATAGACGCGGCGCTTGTTGCGATAGAACAATCACTCGCAGGCAAGTAATGTCACGCATCGGCCGTCGAATTGCCTTCGACTATGGCGACGTTCGAATCGGTGTAGCGGTCTGTGATCCGGATGGGATTTTGGCTACTCCGCTAGCAACTTTGCGAAGTAAAGATTCACAGTTAAAGAAACAAATAGCAGAATTAATTGAAGAGCACGAACCAACAAAATTCTATGTTGGCCAACCTAAACTGCTAAGTGGCGAAGACGGGTCTGCTGTTGCCAAGGTTTTAATCTTTACTGAGATGCTAACTTCAAGCTTTGATATCCCTGTAGCAATGGTGGATGAGCGCCTTTCCACGGTTTCAGCGAATAGGCAGTTACGCGAATCTGGAGTGAACGCAAAGGATGCTCGTTCAGTAATCGATGCTGCTGCCGCAGTTGCAATTCTTGAACAAGGCTTGGCCAATGATCGAAAATAGATCATCACTATTGAGAGTGATTGCAGCCTTTACAGTGGTTTTTCTCCTTACTGGCGGAGTACATCAGATTAGATCTGGAGTATCTTCTGCGCCAGACTTCTCTTGCACCTCTGATTTAGGAGCAGATGTTTCGATCGAAATTGCTAAGGGTGCAACCGGTTCAGATATTGCACTACAACTTTATGAAGCAGGAGTACTTAAATCTAGCTCGTCTTTTTTCAGATTGGCAGTTGCTGATAAGAGATCGGCGATGATCGCACCGGGCGCTCACCTGATTAGTAAAGAGATATGCGCGGTAGATGCCCTTAGCCAACTGCTAGATCCTAAACGTATTGCTGGGTTAATTAACATAGTCGAGGGTGCGTGGAACTCTGAAGTGTTCGAATCTATGATCGCAGCTGGATTCAAGCAAAGTGATATCAAGAAAGCTGTCTCCGAGATTCAATTACCTGGAGAATTCAAGTCCTTGGAGGGCTTGCTTTTCCCCGCCCAGTATTCTTTCGCGAAGGGCACAACCGCTACTGATGCCTTGCAAGAAATGATAGATCGCGCAATAACTGAGCTATCTAAGAGTGGCGTTACTACAAGTGCTGGGAAATATAGCGCTCAGAAGTTACTAACGATGGCATCTATTATTCAGGCCGAAGGCAAGACTGAGGACTTTACAAAGATTTCGCGAGTAATCCTTAACCGTCTAGAAAAGGGCATGCCCTTACAGATGGATTCCACCGTGCACTATGTTCAAAAGGCTAGAGGCGATATTTTTTTGAGTACCAAATCAACTCTTCTAAAATCCGAGTACAACACCTACCGAGAGTATGGTCTACCCCCGGGTCCTATTGGTAACCCAGGCTTCGATGCCATGTTCGCAGCTGCCAACCCAGCGTCAGGTGACTGGATCTATTTCGTCACAGTTGCTCCAAGTGATACACGGTTCACGGCTTCTTATGACCAGTTCTCAACCTGGAAGATAGAATATAAAAAGAATTTACGTGCCGGCCTATTTGGGAGTTCGAAATGAGTGAAAAAGTGTTGAAAGGTGCGGTCCTCGGTTTTCCTATAGAGCACTCGCTTTCTCCACTTCTACACAAGAGCGCATTTAAGCTCTTGGATATTGCAGGCGACTACACAGCGATCGAAGTTCGAAGTGGAAACCTTGAAAAATTTCTAATCGATCAGGGTTCTGATTTTGACTATTTTTCGTTGACTATGCCGTTGAAAGAGGAAGCGCTCGAATTGGGAATTTCGATTGAGATAGATGAATTGGGACAGCGTATTCAATCGCTGAACACCTTAGTAAATCGCGATGGCCAATGGTCAGCAACGAGTACAGATGGTTCTGGATTTTTAAAGTCTTTAACTAACGCTGGCTATGATCGTTTTGAAAGAGTTTTGATTCTTGGCGCTGGGGGAACTGCGCGCGCTGTCGCTGGGGCACTTGATGATATTTCAGATAGCGTTGATGTAATGCGCCGAAGCGTGCGCCGCAGTGCTGCGATTGCGGCGTGTTTTACCAAGATCGAATGCGAATTCTTGGATTGGGATGATCAAATTGATTTGAGAAATTACGACTTGGTGGTCAACACAACACCTTCAGGGGCTGCTGACCTAGTTGCCGATAATTTACCAACCCGCATAGATGCCGTCTTATTTGATGTTTTATATAAACCTTGGCCAACGCTTTTGGCTCGGAGATGGAGCGATGCTGGCGGTAGAACGATTAGTGGCCTAGAACTTTTGCTTTACCAAGGTATTGACCAACTGAATTTAGTGACACCAATGAGCGATCGTTCAATAGATAATGAATTACGTATTGTGCTTTCCAAGGCGATTGGTTAATCCACAGACCTTAATGGCCCACGTCTTCTGGGGGTTATTGTTCCGAGATGTACGCAGCACTTATTCTTATCTCGCTCTACATTTCCTTAGAAGATTTTCGCCACCATCGCATTTCAAATCGGGTGCTATTAATTAGCCTTGGATCTCTTCTTGTAATTAGCTTCATCACCCATACGGATATACATCCATTATCGGCTCTATCAGTTCTACCTCTCACACCGTTTACTTTGCAGGCTGGAATCGGTGCTGGAGATATGAAGTTACTGACTGTCCTAGCCTTCTTCTTCATTCCATTAACTTGGGAGATGGCCGCTGATTTTATTTTTTCCTTTACCTTGATATCTGCCGTGCTCTTGGCTAGTGCACTGGCCAGATCACACTCTTTCGCTGGATCTATCGCTTTAGCACCAGCTATTTGTGGCGCGGTAATTTGGTGCGCAAGATAGCGCTTTGATCTGACACAATATGCCAATGCGTTGGCTTACAGCAGGTGAATCCCATGGACAAGCCCTTTCGGCAATTATCGAAGGAATCCCGGCGAACATATCACTTACTTCAGAAAATATTGATTATCATCTTGCGCGCAGACGTTTAGGTTTTGGTCGCGGTGCACGACAGAACTTCGAAGCAGATAAAATCACGATTCTTGGTGGTATTCGATTAGGCATCACACAAGGTGGCCCAATATCGATTCAAGTTGGTAACTCGGAATGGCCAAAATGGGAAAAGGTTATGTCAGCCGATCCGGTACCTGAAGAAGAGATAAAAGATTTAGCGCGCAATGCCCCACTAACGCGCCCTCGTCCAGGTCACGCTGATTTAGTCGGAATGCAGAAGTACGATTTTGATGACGCGCGACCTATCTTGGAGAGAGCTAGCGCGCGCGAAACTGCGGCACGAGTAGCACTCGGTGCGGTTGCTCGAGCATTTCTTGAACAGAGCGTTGGTATCACAATCCTTAGCCACGTAGTTTCAATCGGTCAGGTAAGAATTCCTGAAGGAACGCCGCTGCCATTACAAGGCGACATGGAACGCATAGATGCTGATCCGGTTCGTTGTTCTGACGCTGCCACAAGTGCGCTGATGATTACCGAGATCGAGTCTGCGCATTCTGACGGAGACACTCTTGGTGGTGTGTGTGAAGTTTTGGCATTTAACATGCCACCCGGACTCGGATCCTATGTTCATTCAGATCGACGACTGGATGCCAAACTCGCTGGTGCGATGATGGGTATTCAAGCAATTAAGGGCGTTGAAATTGGTGACGGATTCTTAACATCTACTCGCCGCGGATCAGTGGCACATGATGAAATCGAACGTGGTAGCGATGGTTTGATCAAACGGCGCACCGATCGTGCTGGCGGCACTGAAGGTGGAATGTCCAACGGTGAAATCTTGCGCGTTAGCGTTGCGATGAAACCAATTTCAACAGTCCCGAAAGCCCTAGATACGATCGATGTTAAAACTGGCGAAGCAGCAAAAGCCATTAATCAAAGATCAGATGTTTGTGCAGTCCCGGCTGCTGGAGTAGTTGCCGAAGCTATGGCCGCACTTGTCTTGGCGGAAGCGGTTCTCGAGAAATTTGGTGGAGATAGCGTTAGTGAGACTCGTCGTAATTTCGAGTCTTACATGGCGAATTTACGTTTTAAGTAGCCTTAGATGAGTAAATCAATAATTTTAATTGGACCTCCAGGCGCAGGTAAAAGCACCATTGGTAAACAACTCGCACGCACACTCAACTGTTCATTCACTGATACCGATGAGATCATTGAAGCGCAGACTGGTTCGACAATTTCCCAAATATTTATTGATCAAGGTGAGCCTCGGTTTCGTGAATTAGAAGTTGAGGTAGTTCTCAAAGCTGTTGCAGAAATTGACGGAGTTCTCTCACTTGGTGGTGGAGCTCCCTTATCGCAACCCGCTCAAGATTTGCTGCAAAGTATTTCAACTCCAGTTATTTTCCTAGACGTATCTTTGGCCACGGCAGCTCCACGAGTGGGATTTAATCGCGATCGTCCACTGTTGTTAAATAATCCGCGAGCCGCCTGGCAAACGCTAATGGAGCAACGCCGACCCATCTACGAGTCGATTGCAACGCATATCGTTGCAGTGGACGGGCTGACGCCTAGGGAAGTTGCGGGAAAGATTAGTGAAATCCTTGGTGAAACTACGTGAGTGCTAAGTCATCTGTTGTTAGGCTTGTTCAATGATTATCGAGGTTCAGTCGGAGCGAACATATTCGATAAGAATCGATGGTTCCTGGAATGTTGAGCTGCTTAAGTTGCTTGAGGGAAGAAACAAAGCCGCAATTATCGTTTCCGAAAAAATGCAAGGCCTAATAAAGGATCTGATCGCAACGCAATCTGAGATATTTGTGTTTCCAGTTCCAGATGGCGAAGCTGGCAAGACCAGTGCAACGCTTAACAAGATTTGGGATTGGCTTGGTGCAGCAGGTTTCACACGCAGTGATTTGATAATTGGTATCGGTGGTGGAGCAGTGACTGATTTCGCTGGTTTTGTCGCAGCGTCTTGGTTACGCGGAGTCGACTGGGTTGCGATTCCAACGACAGTTGCGGGCGCAGTTGATGCAGCTATCGGTGGAAAGACCGCGATCAATAGTGAGTACGGTAAGAATCTAATTGGTGCCTTTCACAGTCCGAGTGCGGTCATCGTCGATGTTTCTTGGTTTCAGACACTGAGCGATCGTGACTTCGCGGCAGGAATGGCTGAGGTTGTGAAGGCTGGATTTATCTCAGATGGAAAAATCCTTGATTTAATCGGTACGTCAAAAATTTCCGAACTCCGCGCTAACCGAGATACAGTGATAGAACTTATTACGCGTGCCATTGCGGTAAAGGCAAAGGTCGTGTCCTCTGATTTCAAAGAGAGTTTCGATCGTGAAGTTTTAAACTATGGCCACACTTTGGGCCACGCCATCGAGTTGCACTGTAAATACGAATTACGTCATGGTGAGTGCGTAGCAATTGGAATGGCCTTTATGGCCCAGCTCCAACTATCGCTCGGTCTAATCACTTCCGAGTTAGCCCAGCAACATCTTGATATTCTGAAAAACTTAGGACTACCAACGTCTTATAAACGTCAGGCTTGGCCTAGCCTCTTAGCGAGTATGTATCTTGATAAAAAATCCCGCGGCAAGACCCTGCGATTGGTTACGATTCAGGGGATAGGTATAACTGATCGTCTGGAAAATCCGGATGAGAAGATTTTATTAGAAGCCTACGAAAAGGTGAGTTCATGAACGTTCTAGTAATCAATGGTCCAAATTTGGCGCGTTTAGATATTAGAGACTCGTCGATCTATGGCGATATGACTTATCCGCAGTTGCTTTCACATATCGAATCAGCAGCCAAGACACATGGTTTCATCGCAGATGTTCGACAGAGTGATGATGAAGCAACGATAATCACTTGGTTACATGAGGCGGCAGATAAAAAACTACCGGTAATCATCAATCCGGCGGCTTTCACTCACTACTCATATGCCATTAGGGATGCTGCAGAGTTAGTTAAGACCCCACTTATTGAGGTTCACCTTTCCAACCCGTTGGCACGTGAAGAGTTCCGTCACACATCAGTTATCTCTGGCGTAGCAAATGGAACCATCGGGGGATTTGGCCCAAATTCTTACGTATTAGCCTTGATAGCGTTAAAGGCGTTAACCGCTTAAAAGTTCGGGTAAACTTCCCAAATTGCCTTCGACATACGAAGGCCAACCTCGCGTAAAGCTCTTTGAGTTCGCAATTGGTTGATCGCTTGCGCAAATTGCGCGAACTGGAGTAAATCGTGGCAACAACAAATGATCTAAAAAATGGAATGACCCTTGATATAGATGGTCAGCTATGGACTGTTGTTGAATTCCAACACGTAAAGCCAGGAAAAGGTCCAGCGTTCGTTCGCACCAAGCTAAAGCAAGTACTTACCGGCAAGGTAGTCGATAAGACATTTAATGCTGGAGTGAAGGTTGAAATCGCTATTCTTGAAAAGCGCGAAATGAACTTCCTATATAAAGAAGGCGAAGATTTCGTCTTCATGGACAATAAGACTTTTGATCAGATGAATATTTCGGCGGCCGTAGTCGGAGAAGCGTCAAAATACATGCTCGAGAACACCGAGGCGATCGTTGCGATCAATGAAAACAACCCTTTGTATATCGAATTGCCAGCATCTGTAGTCTTAACGATTACATACACAGAACCTGGATTACAGGGCGATCGCTCATCTGGCGGAACTAAGCCGGCAACAGTTGAAACTGGTATTGAAATTCAGGTTCCACTATTTATTAAGCAGGATGAGAAAGTTCTAGTTGATACCCGCGATGGTTCATATCAAGGTCGCGCCAACTAGTGTCAGCCCGAAGTAAGGCTCGCAAGCAGAGCCTTGACCTGCTCTATGAAGGTGATATACGGGGTCAAGCGCCTGCGGATTTACTGGCCTCTCGAGAAGTAATTGATGAAGGACCTGATGCGCGACCAATTCGGGAATATACAAAGGAGTTAATTTCTGGAATTGCAGATAATCGCAGAAAGATTGATGAACTCATCTCAACTTATGCGCAAGGTTGGGATATGGATCGCTTGCCTGCCGTAGATCGCAATATTTTGCGGCTAGGAATATATGAAATCCTTTGGTGCAAGGATCTAGATGACGCCATCGCAATTGATGAGGCGCTGAATTTAGCAAGAGAACTTTCAACAGATGACTCGGCTGCATATATCCATGGCGTTCTCGGAAGAATTTCAAACATTAAAGAGAGTTTGGCTATTTAAGACTGATCAGTGCCAAATGGTTTTCGGCCAGCCAGGCCTTCAACTCGGGCAGAGTTAGCGCAAAGAGCAAGGTAAGAGTGTCAAAGTCACTTGCTCGCAGAGTCATTACCTCACCGTTCCAGTCACTTCGTCGGGCGGCTATTGCGGATATATAAGATTGTAGGTTTCTTAGTTTTACATCGGGATCAAATTTCATGAGTTCAGCAAGGCGACGCTGATCCATAGTTAAGGATTCGGGATTCACAGCTTCAGTGCGCGAGAAATCTCCGAGTAGATTGGCTATTGGGATACCAAATAGGTCCGCGATTTCGATAGATCGGGCTAGTGAAAGCGCCCGTGATCCGCGCTCATAAGAACCCATGACCACCGCCTTGATAGAACCTGATGATCGGTTTTCGACATCATGGAGCGTCCAACCGCGCGCCTTGCGCAGCGCGCGAATGCGAAGGGCCACCGATGCGTTAGTTGGTTGGATGAAATGTGTGGTCTTTGTCATTTTGCAAGGTTAGAACTTCACGCTGGGGCGTGTCGCCGGCTGTCCACAGGATGAGGCGATTGGGATGTATAATTTGCCAACATCCTTTAACGACCCGTCCTGCGAGGCGGGGAAGGAGATTTAAATGGGTCTTGCCCTGCCTGCGCCAGATATTGCTCGCGCGTTGATCCGTATCTCCCATGAAATTTTGGAACGAAATTCTGGGTCGGCAAATATTACTTTGTTGGGAATTCCAACTCGTGGCGCTCATCTAGCCAAACGCATCGCCTCAGCGATGGAAAAAATTGAAGGCACCAGCGTTCAGATGGGAACTCTGGATATCACCTTGCACCGCGATGATTTGCGGATGCGCGCACCTCGGGCGCTGATGCCCACGGTTATTCCACCTCTTGGTGTTGAAGGACGCGACGTTGTCCTAATAGATGATGTTCTCTTCTCTGGCAGAACGATCCGTGCCGCTCTAGATGCTCTTGGTGAGATAGGTCGACCTAAATCAGTGCAATTGGCAGTGTTGGTCGATCGCGGACATCGACAACTACCGATCAGAGCGGACTTTGTAGGAAAGAATCTGCCAACGTCGATCGAGCAGAGCGTTGTTGTTCACTTAACAGAGCTAGATGGAGCAGATGAAGTCCTGATCGAGGGGCCACTGCCATGAAACATTTACTGTCAATAAATGATCTCTCTAAAGTAGATGCAATTTCGATTCTAGATACGGCGCAAGAGTTAGCTCGAGTTAGTGATGGGCCAATGAAGAAGCTGCCTACTTTGCGCGGGCGCACCATCGTAAATTTATTTGCCGAAGATTCCACGCGTACTCGAATCTCTTTTGAGGCAGCCGCTAAACGCCTATCTGCCGATGTCATCAACTTCTCTTCTAAGGGTTCGAGTATCAGCAAAGGTGAATCGCTTAAGGATACGGCGCAAACCCTGCAAGCTATGGGCGCAGATGCGGTAATCATTCGACATTCAGCATCAGGTGCTGCGCAACGCTTAGCAGATTCAAAGTGGATGTCGGGTTCTGTAATCAATGCTGGAGATGGAACGCATGAACATCCTAGCCAGGCTTTATTGGATGCATTCACAATCCGTAAGCATTTATCAAAGGGTGCAGATGATTTAACTGGGTTGCGAGTTGCGATCGTTGGAGATGTTCTACATTCCAGAGTTGCTCGCTCAAATGTTCTTCTACTATCCAAACTTGGAGCGCAGGTAGTGCTAGTGGCGCCACCAACACTTCTACCAGTCGGAGTCGAATCTTGGCCCTGCCAAATTTCTTACGACCTAGATGAGGTAATTGCAAACGTTGATGCGATTATGATGTTGCGCATCCAATTAGAGCGAATGTCTGAGATGTATTTCCCTAACGCTCGGGAATATTCCAGATACTTCGGGCTCAATAGTGATCGTATTCGCGCGATGAAGGCTGGGGCAATTGTCATGCACCCCGGTCCAATGAACCGCGGATTGGAAATTACAGCCGATGCTGCCGATGGAGCTCGTTCAGTAATTGTTGAACAAGTTGCAAATGGAGTGAGTATTCGCATGGCGATTTTGTATCTGCTGCTGGCCGGCAATCAGGAATTTGCAGAAACAGGAGTGAGCTCATGAAAAATAGTAATTACCTTTTAACAGGTCTTACTCTGCCTAATGGCAGCAAGAGCGATATAGCGATTAGCGATGGAAAGATCACGCAGATAGCGCCAAATCTAAGCGCAGCCGAAGGCTTTACTAAAGTTGATCTATCGGGATCGGTCGCACTTCCGGGACTTGTTGATCTGCACACTCATCTGCGCGAGCCAGGTAAGGAAGATGCCGAGACTGTTCTATCAGGATCGATGGCTGCTGCTAAGGGTGGCTTCGTTGCTGTCTCTGCAATGGCAAATACATCACCGGTTGCAGATACTGCAGGAGTTGTAGAACAGGTTTTCGCACTTGGACAGAGCGCAGGTTTCGTTGATGTCTTTCCAATCGGCGCGGTAACGCAAGGGCTTAATGGCGAAAAATTAGCTGAAATCGGAGCGATGGCTGATTCACGCGCCAAAGTTCGCGTCTTCAGTGATGATGGAAGTTGCGTATTCGATCCGCTTGTTATGCGCAGAGCGCTGGAATATGTAAAGAAGTTTGACGGCGTGATTGCCCAGCATGCGCAAGATCCGCGATTGACTCAAGGTGCGCAGATGAATGAAGGAGAAATTTCTTCACGAATCGGATTAAAAGGATGGCCAGCGGTAGCCGAAGAGGCGATCATCGCACGCGATATTTTGTTAGCCGATCACGTGCAATCGCGTTTACATATCTGCCACTTAACAACAGCTGGGGGAGTGGACATTATCCGTTGGGCCAAAGCTAGAGGTATCAGCGTCACGGCGGAGGTAACTCCGCATCACCTTTTGCTCACTGATGAAAGCGCGCTTAGTTATGACCCGATTTTCAAAGTTAACCCACCGCTTCGCACACAAAAAGATGTGGAAGCGTTACGAGAAGGCCTCGCCGATGGAACCATCGATATTGTGGCAACTGATCACGCTCCGCATCCTGCGGAAGCAAAAGAGTGCGAATGGCAAGAAGCAGCATTTGGAATGCTGGGACTTGAGAGCGCGCTTTCTATCATTAACCAGACAATGGTTGCGACAGGCTTAATGAACTGGGAGTCAGTGGCTGATCGCATGAGTTATGCGCCAGCGAAGATTGCACGCTATGTCCAACATGGGCAAGTGCTAACTGTTGGCGCGGCCGCAAATATCACGATCATTAATCCGGCTCTGACATACCGAGTCGACCGAGACCTGGTCGCATCGCGCAGCCGCAATACTCCGTTCCACGGAATGGATTTACAGGGGGCAGTTACAGCGACATTTTTCAGAGGCCATCCAACTTTTCTAAACGGGAAGCTAACCTCAGTTCACCAGGGCACATCCGAAAGAGCTGGAAATTAATGGCTAAAGCATTCCTAGTTTTAGATGACGGCAGAATTTTCGAAGGAAAATCTTGGGCTGCAACTGGCCGCACCTTTGGTGAAGCAGTTTTTCAAACAGGCATGACCGGCTATCAAGAAACACTGACAGACCCTAGTTATCACAGACAAGTAGTTGTTATGACCGCTCCACATATTGGCAATACGGGTGTTAACACTTTAGATAACGAGTCACGGAAGATATGGGTGGCAGGCTTCGTTGTTAGAAATCCTTCAACGATCACCAGCAATTGGCGCAGCGAAAAGGATTTGGAAGCCGAGCTAATCGAACAATCGATCGTGGGAATTCAGGGTATTGATACTCGTGCACTGACTCGTCATCTGCGCGATCGTGGTGCGATGCGCGTTGGAATTTTCTTAGATGTAGATATCACGCGCGAGGAAATGGTGATCGAAGTACGCAAGACGCAGGCCATGTCCGGGGCGTACCTAAGTGAGGATGTTTCAACAGATCAGACTTATGTTGTGCCCGCCATCGGTAAAAAAAGATTTACAGTTGCGGCAATTGATCTTGGAATTAAGGGGGCAACTCCACGTGCTTTGGCGGCCAGGGGTATTGAGGTCCACGTATTACCATTCAATGCGAACTTCAAGGAAATTCAAGTAATTAGGCCCGATGGAGTTTTTCTCTCAAACGGCCCTGGCGATCCATCAACAATGAACGATGTCGTTGAACTAGTTCGCGAAGTTCTGGCTGCAAATATTCCAATCTTTGGAATCTGTTTTGGTCATCAAATCTTAGGTAGAGCTCTTGGGTTTGAAACATACAAATTGCAATTTGGGCATAGAGGGATAAATCAACCAGTCCTAGATAAGAAGACAGGAAAAGTTGAAATTACAGCCCACAATCATGGCTTTGCAATCAAAGCTCCACCTGATGCAATCTTCAATACTGTTTACGGTGCTGGAGAAGTCACTCATGTTGGATTAAATGATGGAGTTGTTGAAGGTTTGCAATTATTAGAACGTGGCGCTTTTAGCGTTCAGTACCACCCAGAAGCAGCGGCAGGTCCACACGATGCCGCTTATCTATTTGATCGCTTCATCTCGCTCATGGAAAAATATCCAAGAGCCCAGGCGGTGATCTAATGGCGCGCGATGAATCAATCAAGAGGGTATTGGTAATCGGGTCGGGCCCGATTGTCATCGGTCAAGCCTGCGAATTTGATTACTCGGGAACTCAGGCCTGTCGCGTTCTGCGGGCTGAAGGAATTCGAGTGATCTTGGTTAACTCCAATCCCGCAACAATCATGACAGACCCAGAATTTGCGGATGCGACTTACATCGAACCCATTACCCCAGAATTTATCGAGAAGATAATTGCAAAGGAACGCCCCGATGCGGTTCTGGCAACCCTCGGCGGACAAACTGCACTAAATGCAGCGATTGGTCTTCACAAAGCTGGAACTCTGGAGAAATATAAAACTAAGTTAATTGGCGCCGATGTTGAGGCTATTGAACGCGGAGAAAACCGTGAGATATTTCGAGGAATTGTAGAAAAAATTGGTGGTCAATCCGCTAAATCAATTATTTGTCACACAATGGATGAAATTTTTGCTGGCGTAGAAATTTTGAATTATCCAGTCGTTATTCGTCCCTCCTTCACAATGGGTGGACTTGGTTCCGGTATCGCTTTCGATGAAGATTCGCTGCGCCAGATTGCAGGTGCTGGATTAAGGCACAGTCCGACATCGGAAGTGCTTTTGGAAGAGTCGATAATTGGCTGGAAAGAATATGAACTCGAAGTAATGCGTGATAAGTCAGATAACGTGGTGATTGTTTGCAGCATAGAAAATATTGATCCAATGGGTGTTCATACAGGGGATTCGATAACAGTTGCTCCGGCTCTCACTTTGACCGATGTTGAATTCCAGAAGTTACGAGATTTATCGATAGATATTATTCGTGAGGTTGGAGTCGCAACGGGTGGCTGCAATATTCAATTCGCAGTTAATCCAGATGATGGTCGCATTATTGTGATTGAGATGAATCCGCGTGTTTCGAGATCTAGCGCCTTGGCTTCTAAGGCGACCGGCTTCCCTATTGCAAAGATCGCGACCAAGTTGGCAATCGGATACACGTTAGATGAGATCAAGAACGACATCACCCAGGTCACTCCAGCCTCATTTGAACCGACCCTCGACTACATAGTAGTTAAAGCACCTCGATTCGCCTTTGAAAAATTTGCTGACGCTGATCCGCGGCTAACAACGACGATGAAGAGCGTTGGTGAAGCAATGGCTATCGGTCGATCTTTCCCAGAGGCATTAATGAAAGCTTTGCGTTCGCTGGAGCGCAAGGAGGCAATCTTCAAATTTCCTGCAGATCTTTCTGGAATCGATGTTGCAGCTTTGTTGCTGGCTATGCGAATTCCAACTGAGTATCGATTGCAGCAGGTGCAGCAGGCAATGTGGGCTGGAGCCAATATTGAAGATGTCTTTGCGTCAACCAAGATTGATCGCTGGTTCTTGCACCAACTAGATTTGATTAATCTGCGTGCCAGAGAACTTGCTCAACCCGCCGAGCTCACTCTGGAATACCTCAAATCTGCGAAAGAGATGGGCTTCTCTGATGTTCAGATTGCGCAGCTGCGCGGGGTTAATGAGGACGATATCCGAAAAGCACGTCATCATCTTGGTTTGCATCCGGTCTATAAAACAGTCGACACATGCGCCGCTGAATTTGAAGCTTTCACCCCATATCACTACTCAAGTTATGAAGAAGAAACTGAAGTTCGCCCACGAACCAAACCGGCGGTTATTATTTTAGGTAGTGGTCCAAATCGAATCGGCCAAGGTATTGAATTCGATTATTCGTGCGTGCATGCATCCTTTACTTTGCGTGATGCTGGTTATGAAACAGTGATGATCAATTGCAATCCAGAAACTGTTTCGACAGATTACGACACATCTGATCGGTTATATTTCGAACCTTTGACGCTGGAAGATGTTCTGGAAGTAGTACATGCAGAAACTCTGGCAGGGCCAGTACTTGGCGTCATCACACAACTTGGCGGTCAGACTCCGCTTGGTTTGGCAGCAGGTCTTAAGGCGGCAGGTGTAACAATTTTAGGTACCTCTCCAGATGCCATTAACTTGGCGGAGGAACGTGGTGCATTTGGAAAAGTCCTTGCCGAACAATCTTTGACTGCGCCAGAATTTGGTATGGCTGCTTCGCAAATGGAGGCGCTAGATATTGCAGCAAGAATTGGTTATCCCGTGCTGGTTAGACCTTCGTTTGTGCTCGGTGGACGCGGCATGGAAATTGTCTACGATAACACCGCCCTATCATCCTTCATCGCCAGAGCTACAGATATAACTCCAGATCACCCAGTACTTGTTGATCGCTTTTTAGATAGTGCTATTGAAATTGATGTTGATGCTCTCTATGACGGCAGCGAACTCTTCCTCGGTGGGGTAATGGAACATATCGAAGAGGCTGGAATCCACTCTGGAGATAGCGCATGTGTTCTGCCGGCAATGACAATTACCGCCAGCCAACAGAAGAGTATCCGCGCGGCAACGCTGAAGATTGCACAAGGTGTCGGCGTGCTAGGTCTAATTAATATTCAGTTTGCGATCGCCGGTGATGTTCTTTATGTACTAGAGGCAAACCCGCGAGCATCGCGCACTGTGCCCTTTGTCAGCAAAGCAACTGGAGTTCCTCTAGCGAAAGCTGCGGCGCGAATTTCTCTGGGTAGCAGCATTTCGGATTTGCGAAGTGAAGGCTTATTGCCACAAAGTGGTGATGGAATCGCAAAAGGAATTTCGGTTAAGGAAGCTGTTCTTCCTTGGAATCGCTTCCGCAGGACAGATGGACGTGGCGTTGATGCTGTTCTGGGACCTGAGATGCGTTCAACAGGTGAAGTAATGGGAATCGCGCAGACTTTTGGTGAAAGTTACGCCAAGAGTCAGATCAGCGCCTTCGGTCCACTACCAAAGTCTGGGACCGTCTTTATCTCCTTAGCCGATAAAGATAAGAGTTCTGGATTAGCACCATCTCGAGCCTTTGCTGAACTAGGATTTAAATTAATTGCTACGGGTGGAACGGCAGATTTCCTAGCAACTAATGGATTATTGGCACATAAGGTACGTAAGAATTCTGAGGGATCTGGACCAATGGGGGAGAAGACAATCGTCGAACTATTAAATACCGGTGGGGTTGATTTAGTAATTAATACGCCTGTTGGTAGAGGTACTCGCGCGGATGGTTGGGCCATCAGAACTGCTGCAGTGCAAAGATCTATCCCTTGTATTACAACTACTGCTGGATTTAGTGCAGCAGTTGAAGGAATTAAAGCGCTGCAACGAGGAGAGCTATCGGTCTCTCCAATTCAAGAATGGTTAAAGAAGTAATGTCTCAAATCAACCGCAGCGCAACGCATATGCGCGCAACTATTTTGGCGAATAAACGAGTTGGGCAATATCACCAGATTGTTTTTGGTATTGGGGATCTTGTTAAGAGTTGTCGTCCGGGAAACTTCGTAGCTATAAGTGTTGGTGGAGATTCTTCACGAATGATTCTGCGTCGCGCATTTGCGATATCGCGCGTATCTGAGAATGCAAGTTTTGGTGGAACTATGGAGCTAATCGCCGCCCCGCATGGTTCTGGTTCAAAGTGGCTCTGCTCGCAGATCGAGGGTTCAGAGGTAGACATCATTCTGCCTTTAGGGACCGCGTTTGGAATTCCCACATCACCCGTAAATGCGTTGTTAGTCGGTGGTGGATACGGTTCTGCGCCGCTATTTGGTTTGGCGGAGGTTCTCAAAGCGCGTGGATGCAAGGTTGATATGTTACTTGGTGCCTCGACGAGTGCAAAGATTTATGCTCCGATGGAAGGAAAACGCTCAGTAAATTCGTTAAAAATTTACACCGAAGACGGAACGATGGGTGAACTCGGTCGCGTCACGGAACCAATTAAAGTTTTGATCGAGCAAAAGGCTATTGATGTTATTTACTCATGCGGTCCAATGGGAATGTTGCGTGCGATCTCTGAACTCACCGCTAATACAGATGTAGTACATCAGTGCGCCGTTGAAGAAGCCATGGCATGCGGTATTGGAATCTGTATGACTTGCGTTCTGCCTGTTAAGGGTGAGGATGGTCAGATTTCCATGTTGCGTTCTTGTATTGATGGCCCAGTTATGGATGGATCACAGGTGCAATGGCACCTAGTGGGACAAGTACCTGAGGTTAATTTATGAGCGATTTTGATTTTTCAACAACGCTCGGGAATGCTTTTTTCAATACCCCGATTTTTACCGCCAGCGGTTGTGCAAGTTCGGGTAAGGAGTTATCTCAGTTCTTTGCGCTAAAGGATATCGGTGCAGTAGTAACCAAGTCGGTTATGAATAAACCGCGTTATGGGCGTCCAACCCCACGCATGGCCGAGACGCCATCAGGTATGTTGAATTCAATTGGCTTACAAGGTCCAGGAATCGAAGCCTTTCTTGCAAATGATATTCCTTGGTTAGTAGAACAGAATTCTAGAATCATTATTTCCATTGCTGGTGAGACGATTGAAGAGTATGCAACGCTGGCTCGGAAAGTCAGGTCGGTTGGGGGAATAAGCGCTATCGAAGTCAATATTTCATGTCCCAATGTAGAAAATCGTGGGCTGGTTTTTGCTTGCGATCCAGATGCATCTCGTCGTGTCATAGATGGAGTGCGCAGAACTATTGGGGGAGAGCTGCCGATTATCGCAAAACTCTCTCCTGATGTAACAAACCTGCCTGAGATCGCAAAAGGAGTAGTTGAATCTGGCGCCGATGCTCTTGCGTTGATAAATACTGTTCTAGGAATGGTTATCAATTTTGACACTATGCGACCTCATCTTGGCGGCAAGACAGGTGGATTATCAGGTCCTGCAATAAGACCAGTGGCAGTCCGGGCTATCTATCAAGTTCATGCAGCGCTACCGCAAGTTCCAATTCTCGGGATGGGTGGGGTTTCATCAGGACGTGATGCGCTGGAATTAATTCTGGCTGGGGCATCCGGTGTCAGTGTTGGAACCGCTAGTTTTGGCAATCCACATGCCGTAGTTGATATTCAAAATGAATTACGCGATCTGCTTATCGCAAAGGGCTTCCCGTCTCTCAAATCAGCAATAGGCTACGCGCATCGAGGAGCTGATCTATGAAAGCGCCGATAATTTTGGCGGTAGATACATCCGATTTTGAAACTGCAATTGCTTGGATCCAAGCTACAAAAGATAGCGTTAGCGTTTATAAATTGGGACTTGAATTTTATTTGAACTTTGGAGCGCAGGGCGTAGCCAAGATAGTTGAACAAACCGGTGCGCAAATATTTTTAGACTTAAAGCTTCACGACATTCCGCATACAGTAGCCGGTGCCGCAAAAGCGATCGCCAAGCTAGAGCCTATGTTTCTAACGGTTCATGCCAGCGGGGGAGCGGCGATGGTTAAGGCAGCAGCAGTGGCGGTGCCAGATGTCGCAGTTACTGCAGTCACGATTCTTACTTCAATCTCTGAAGGCGATCTCTTTGAAATAGGTTATGCAAGTCCTGCGCTAGAAAGCGCTGTTGCCCTTGCCAAACTTGCCATTGGCGCAGGTGCTAAGGCGATCGTGTGTTCACCGCTTGAAACAAAGGCGATTCGTAGCGCAATTGGAGAAGAACCAATCATCATTACACCTGGCGTTAGGCCTTTGACCGAAATGGGAGGTGACGATCAGGTGCGAACGATGACACCGGCGGATGCGATTTCAGCAGGCGCGAATTACGTGGTAATTGGTCGCCCGATTACAAAGGCGTGGGCGGATGGGGCGAGTGCGATGACTGCTAAAGCTCGTTTAATCGCCGATGAGATTCTTTCGGCTATTGCGTAGAGTTCCCCTGTGCCAACACCGCCAAAGTTAACTCCCGAACAACGCAGTGCAGCGTTGGCAAAGTCCACCGCGTCGCGACAGGTACGAGCTGCCACAAAAGCTCGAGTGAAAGCAGGGGAGTTAACGCTCTCGGCAATCTTTGAATTGGCGGTTAACGATGAAGCCGTAGCTAAGCTGCGCGTTGTTGAACTTCTCGAATCTTTCGCTGGAGTAGGTAAAGTTCGGGCGATCGCGACCCTAGATCGTCTCGGGATTTCTCAGACTCGTCGCGTGCAAGGTCTCGGTAGCGCCCAGCGAGCAAATCTATTGCGCGAATTTCCGGATCGCATATCAGCGACGCAACGTGGGAAGTTAATAGTTCTATCTGGCCCTGGCGGGGTAGGCAAGAGCACGGTGGCTAAGGCACTGCGAGAAACCCAATCTTTCTGGGTAAGTATTTCTGCCACTACACGAACTGCTCGCCATAATGAGAGCGACGGTGTTGATTATTATTTTTATTCTGATGAAGAATTTGATAGCGCTGTTAAATCTTCACTTTTCTTAGAATGGGCGGAATTCGCCGGATCTAGGTATGGCACGCCACGCAAGCCGGTTGAAGATGCGCTGCGCGAGGGTAAAAATGTTTTACTTGAGATTGAAATAGCAGGTGCTCGTCAGGTTAAAGAGAGAGCACCAGAGGCGGTCCTAGTATTTTTGCAGCCACCATCATGGGAAGAATTAGTCTCTCGTCTGGAAGGGCGGGGCACGGATTCCGAAGAAAGACGAGTCGCCAGATTGGCTCTTGCCCAAGAAGAATTAGCGCAATCAAGCTTTTTCGACTTAAACGTCATAAATGAGCGCGTAGAAGAGGTCGTAGAACGCCTGATAGGATTAACCACTCATCAGCCTTGATTTAGCTTTATTTCGCACGTAAACAGGAGGACCAAATGGACGGCATTACTAATCCACCAATCGATGAACTTCTCGATAAGAGCGGCTCTAAGTACAGCCTGGTTCTCTATGCTGCAAAGCGTGCGCGTCAGATTAACGCCTACTACTCACAACTCGGTGAAGGCCTTCTTGAGTATGTAGGTCCGCTAGTTGAGACCCACGTTCACGAGAAGCCACTTTCTATCGCACTTCGTGAAATCAACGAAGGTTTGTTAACTATCGAAAATCTCGAACCAACCGCTTAAGTATTAGCTCTCGTTAAGACCATGGCACGTGTTCGAGAAGTAATTCTCGGGGTTGGCGGCGGAATCGCCGCATATAAATCATGCGAACTGTTGCGGCGTCTGCAAGATCGCGGATATGCAATCACAGTCGTTCCGACGCCTTCCAGTTTAAATTTTGTCGGCGCTGCCACCTGGGAGGCACTTTCAGGACGACCCGTAACAACTCAAGTCTGGGAACGCGTGGATGAGGTAAGACATATTTCATTAGCTGCATCGGCAGATGCTTTAATTATTGCTCCAGCAACTGCAGATTTAATTGCACGAATTGCAGCCGGGCGCGCAGATGATCTGTTAACTAACTTGGTTCTTGCTGTTGATGTTCCGATTTTTGTTGTGCCAGCGATGCATCCACAGATGTGGCTTGATCCAGCAACGGTAGCTAACGTGGATATTCTGCGAAACCGGGGCTTTACGGTTATGGATCCGCAAGTGGGACGACTAACTGGAGATGATGTTGGTCCTGGACGATTCCCAGAGACTTCGGCGATCATTGAAAAGTTTGAAAATGTGATCTCTGCGAAGAAAGATTTATTGGGAGTACAGGTTTTAGTTACTGCTGGTGGAACCCGCGAGGTGATAGACCCTGTTAGATTTATTGGAAATCGATCTAGTGGGCGACAGGGTTCTGCTGTTGCACGCGCTGCGCGTGATCGCGGGGCACATGTGAAGATGATCTTGGCTAACTCGCAATTATCAACGCAGGAAGCGCAAGAGTTAAATGGCATCGAAGTTATATCGGTTGAAACAGCGACCGAGATGCACGCGGCGCTGGAGAAAGAGTTCCCTACTGCCAACCTACTTGTGATGAGCGCTGCGGTTGCAGATGCCAGACCATTGCAGATCTCGGATGAGAAAATTAAGAAAGGTCAATTAAAGGATATTCAATTGATCGAAAATCCAGATCTGCTGAAGTCAATAGCCAGTATGCGAGATAAGCAAATAATCATTGCATTCGCTGCAGAAACCAATAGCGATATAGGTGCTGCACAAGAGAAAATGAAGGCGAAGGGCGCTAACATTCTGTATCTAAACGATGTCTCTGGCGGGGCGATCTTCGGATCGGACTCAACAGAAGGATTTATTCTCACGAGCAATGGCGCTCATATCCCAATATCTCAGACCAGCAAAGACACGCTTGCCGAGCTGCTACTCGACCAAGCACTAATTCAGTTAGGTTAATCCAATGTCAAAGCGTCTTTTCACATCAGAATCAGTAACTGAAGGTCATCCAGATAAGATCGCCGATCAAATTTCAGATGCAATTCTGGATTCACTTCTATCTCAGGATCCTTCAAGTCGTGTTGCAGTGGAAACCCTGATCACTACCGGACAAGTGCACGTTGCGGGTGAAGTGACAACTAACGGCTATGCCGATGTCATGGGAATTGTGCGCGATACAGTTATTGGAATTGGGTATGACTCATCCGTAAAAGGCTTTGACGGAAATAGTTGCGGAGTTTCGATTTCTATCGGACAACAATCCCAAGATATTGCCCAGGGCGTGGATGATGCCTATGAAAACCGCGTCGCCTCATCGGTAGATCCACTTGATCTACAAGGCGCTGGCGATCAAGGTTTGATGTTTGGTTATGCCTGTGATGACACCAAGGAGTTAATGCCGCTTCCAATTTGGCTGGCACATGAATTGGCGCAGCAACTTTCCAAAGTGCGCAAGTCTGGAGCCCTGCCTTACTTGCGTCCAGATGGTAAAACTCAAGTGACGATCGAATATGACGGTGACCGCGCAGTTGCCCTCGATACAGTGGTAATTTCTAGTCAGCACGCTGAAGAAGTAGATGTGGCGAAGAAATTAACGCCAGAGATTATTGAATATGTAATTGAGCCAATCCTGTCCAAGATTGATCTTCCCCGAAAAGACATGCGCACGTTGATAAACCCAACTGGTCGTTTCGTAATTGGTGGACCAATGGGCGACGCCGGTCTAACGGGGCGCAAGATCATCGTTGACTCCTACGGTGGCATGGCACGCCATGGTGGTGGTGCTTTCTCTGGTAAGGATCCTTCAAAGGTTGATCGTTCAGCAGCTTATGCAATGCGCTGGGTTGCCAAGAATGTAGTTGCGGCCGGTCTTGCTCGTCGTTGTGAAGTGCAGGTTGCATATGCAATCGGCAAAGCCCAGCCAGTTGGTGTTTTCGTAGAAACTTTTGGAACCGAGACAGTTGCAGTGCAGAAGATTCAAGATGCAGTCACCAACGTCTTCGATCTTAGACCAGCTGCGATCATCCGTGATCTGAATTTGTTGCGACCAATATATTCACAGACAGCTGCATACGGGCACTTCGGGCGCGAGCTTCCTAATTTCACATGGGAGACAACTTCACGCGTAGAAGCACTTCGCGCGGCTGTTAATTAATAGGGGGAGTGTGCCGTGTCAACTGCGCGGCCGCTGCGCTTAAAGACTGAAGAAGTAGCTCGTCCCGATAAAACGATTGCAGAGTCACTGCCGGTTGCTCGTCTTTGGGTGGATAACTCCCTCTCTCATTTAGATGGGACATATGACTATTTAGTTCCGCAACGTCTAGATAGCGAAGTTCGCCCGGGTATAAGAGTCGGTGTCAATTTTGCCGGACGTGAAGTGGAAGGTCTTGTTCTAGAACGTTTGGATGCAACTTCCTTTGCTGGACTTAAAATGATTTCAGGTGTCTTATCACCGGTTGTAGTTGCGCCAGCGCAATTGATATCACTGATAGAAATCGCAGCGCAAAGATGGCTGGCTCATCCCTACGATATCGTCAGAAGTGCTATTCCACCGCGTGTTGCCAGCGTTGATAAAAGCGCGCAAGAGTCGCAAATAATCACGACGGGAAAAGTTAGATCATCTGGGGAGATGTCCTATATCCACATACAGCCGAGTGAGAACGCGATGGCCAAGATCGCCGAATTCGCTCAAGCTAAAGTAAAAGCAGGCTCGGTTTTGCTAATTGTTCCTGAAGAGCGCGAACTAGTAAGACTAAGTGATCTACTGGGGGAGCACGCGACCGTACTTTCTGCCTCGTTATCTAGAACAGATCGATATCGAAACTATCTAACCGCGATTGGCGGCCGAAATAGATTGGTAATTGGAACCCGCAGCGCTATTTTCGCAGCCCCCAGTGATCTCAGGACGTTAATCATTTTTCGTGAGATAGCTGAATCACTTTATGAGCCAAGGGTTCCGGGATGGAATGTGCGTGACTTGTCGTTATTAAGATGCGCCAACGAAGGATTAGACCTCTATTTCGCGGGCTATTCGCCATCTAGTGAAATAGGAAAACTTATTGATGAGAAGAAGGTCAAATTTGTCTCCAAGCGCAATCGTTTAAAGGTAGTAAATCATCCGTCTGCAAACGGTGAACTGCTACCCGGGCGAATCTTTACCTCGATAAGAACCGCCATAAAAACTGGTCCAGTGCTTTTTTTGGTTCCGCGCAAAGGTTATGCAAGTTCGCTGATGTGTAAGAAATGTCGCAATATCGCACTCTGTGAATGCGGAGGTAAATTATCGAAATTCGGTGCTAACCAAAGCGCTAATTGTGTGCATTGTGGAGTCAAAGCCAATCTGCAGAAATGTAAATGGTGCGGCGCCGATTCCATGGTTCTCCTAGGCCGTGGAGCCGAGCGGCATGCAGAAGAAATCGGACGCGCCTTTCCGGGCTATCCAGTTCTTTATTCAAATGCTCAAAAGCCAATTGAATCGCAAGACGGTCAGCCCGCCTTAGTTATTTCAACGACGGGAATGGTCCCACGAGTAGTAAACGGATATAGCGCGGTTATTTTGCTTGAAGGAGATTCGTTCTTCTCTTTCGCAGATCTAAGGGCGCAAGAGCGTGCACGCGAATCATTCTTTGAAGCCGCCTCTCACGTATCTGTAAAGGGCGAGATTGTTACCGTTATCGACTCTGCGCATCCGATTACTGCTGCGTTAACGCAATGGAGTCCGGCAACAATGGCTGGACGCGAATTAAGCGATCGCAGGGAAGTGGCACTGCCTCCATACACCCGAGCAGTTTTGTTAGAGACCGAGAGTAAGGATGCAACCGGAATCATCGCAGGCATACGTAAAGCGGTATTGGATCAAAGATTGCCAAGTTCAGTAAGTGCACTTGGTCCATCACAAAGCTCAGGAGATCTGTCAAGGATTTTGCTCACTTGCGATATCTCACAAAGTGATGCATTTCTTAATTTCCTCCATGAGTTTATTCGTCATCGTGCGGTTACCAAGAAGAGCAAGATCTCTTTACGAGTAGATCCTTACTCGCTTTCATCTTAAGTATCCCTCTAGGCTAGACTTGGTACATGTCTATCCAACCAATTCGCCTCTTTGGGGATCCCGTCTTGGTTACACCTGCCTCGCAAGTCATTGATTTTGATAAAGAGCTGAGAACTCTTGTCGCCGACCTAACAGAGACGATGTTGCAAGCACCAGGTGTCGGACTTGCCGCTCCGCAAATAGGTGTTGGACTTCGGGTCTTCGTCTGGGATGTTGATGAGGCGCTGGGCCATTTGATTAACCCGACTCTCGATCTCAGCGATGAGCTCCAAGAAGGAGAGGAGGGTTGTCTTTCATTTCCTGCCCTAAGTTATGAAACACCGCGCGCATTTCGCGCTGTTGCCAAGGGTTTTAATATGTTTGGTGAGCCTATTACCGTTGAAGGAACAGAGCTACTTGCCAGATGTTTACAACATGAGAGTGATCATCTAGATGGCATCGTATTTATAGATCGTCTTTCAGCCGAAGATCGTAAGTTGGCCATGAAAGAGATCCGCGAGTCTGATTGGTTCTCGAATGCACAAGCATCAGGCTTGAGCCCCAGCATTAAGACCTCGCCCCATAACCTTTTTGGTAAAGGTCTTTAGTGCGTATTTGCATAGCGGCAACGCCTAGTGTTGCAGTTCCCACGCTAGAAGCTCTTTTGGCAAGTGAGCACCAAATCATTTCAGTAATTACGCGGCCAGATGCACCTGCGGGCAGAGGTAGATCTTTGAAATCCAGTGCGGTTTCGGATTGGGCAGCATCGAATAGCGTTCAATGCCACAAACCCACATCCGTCGATGAAATTTCTTTATTGGTTGCCCATTGTGATCTGGTTATCACAATTGGCTTCGGAGTGCTCTTACCAAAGGCAGTACTGAATATTCCCAAGCACGGTTTTATCAATTTACATTTCTCACTTCTTCCACGTTGGCGCGGTGCTGCGCCAGTGCAGAGAGCGCTGGAAGCGGGGGATACCACCACCGGGGTCACAGTTTTCAAGTTGGATGCTGGAATGGATACCGGCCCGATTTACACAACTTCAACTATTGATATTAATCCGACTATAAATACGCAAGAACTAATAGCAGAGCTATCTTCGTTAGGTGTTAATGCAGTTCTAGAAGCTATTTCACTTATCGAAAAAGGAGTTGTCCCTCAGGATCAGCCAGGTGAGGGCGCAACTCGCGCAAGTAAATTGTCCAGTGAGGAAGCCCAGATTGACTGGGGCCAAGACTCTTTGGCGATAGTAAATAAGATTCGCGCTTTCTATCCTAACCCCGGTGCCTGGAGTAATTTCCGCACGGCGAAGATAAAAATTGAAGCTGCAAAAGTAAGCGAACTGGTTTTAAAACCGGGTGAAGTAGCACTGCAAGGAAGATCAGTGTTAGTTGGAACTGGCAATGGCGCTATCGAATTGGTGACTGTAAAAGTAGCCGGTAAGAGCGCTATGTCTGCCCAAGATTGGGCAAATGGCCAACATCTACTGACCGATGAAAAATTTGAGTTCTTCCATGGTTGAGGCCAGACGTAATACCTTTAAATCACCCAAGCCTGATCGTGTGCGCTTATTGGTTTACGATATTTTGCAAGAAGTTAACCGTTCAGATGGGTATTCCAATTTATTGCTTCCTCAAGCCTTAGCCGATGCTGATTTTGAACAGCGCGATAAAGGCTTCGCAACTGAACTTCTATATGGAACTCTTCGCATGCAGGGACGTCATGATTACATCGCCGCGCAGGTCTCTGATCGCAATTGGAATGAAGTCGATGCTGGAATCGTCGATGTCGTGCGCTTGGGAGCCCATCAACTCTTTGAGATGCGGGTTCCGTCACATGCTGCTGTATCTGCAACTGTCGAACTAGCTCGTAAGGTAATTGGCGAATCGAAAGCCTCATTCGTAAATGCTCTGCTTCGCAGGATGAGTGCACAGACTTTGGACCAATGGCTCCAACCAGTAAATGAGATCAAGGATCCAGTTACTCGTTTAGCAATTATGTATTCCCATCCAGAATGGATTGTTTCGGCTTATTACGATTTGCTTCGCGATTACGCTGAAGTAGAGAAACTTCTCTCCGCCAATAATTTGCCGGCAAGCCCAACTCTAGTTTGGTGGCCAGGACGCTCAACGCAAGAGGAATTTATTTCACTAGGTGCATCGGCTACGGCGTATTCGCCTTATGGATTAAAATATGAAGGAACGCCAGCATCCCTTGAAGCAATTCGTCATCGAAGAGCGGGAGTGCAGGATGAAGGGTCCCAACTAGTTGCGTCAATATTCGCATCCGTTGTTGCAGAGCAAAGTTCATGGCTTGACTTATGTGCAGGACCAGGCGGTAAGGCTGCGTTATTGGCATCCGTTGCAAAAGTGAATGGCAAAGAATTCACAGCCAATGAGATTTCTAAACCGCGATCTGAGTTAGTTAAGCAAGTTATTGGAAGTGCGCGCCTTTGGGTGGGCGATGGTCGTGAAATCGCATCCCACAATGAGAAATTTGATGCGATTCTGGCAGATGTACCTTGCACTGGACTTGGCGCGCTGCGTCGCCGTCCGGAGGTTAGATGGCGACGACAAGTCAGTGACCTTAGGGCTCTTACTCAATTGCAGCGCGAGCTAAGTGATGCCGCAATTTCTATTCTAAACGTTGGGGGCTACTTTGCTTATGCAACTTGCTCGCCACATCTGGCCGAAACTAGTATTCAAGTCAAAGATATTTTAAACAACCATCCAGAATTGGAAATGATTGATTTGACTCAATATCTACCACTAGAACTACATGGGGCAATACGCGATGGCGCTCTCTCGCTCTGGACGCATCGCCATGAGACCGATGCCATGTTTATGGCCATCTTCCGCAAGAAAGATGCGCCTAGCCTTTAGGCTTAGGAAGTGATGAAATTGCAAGAAATCCGAATATCACCGAGTGTATTAAATGCTGATCGCGATAATTTGCAGCATGAGATTTCCAGAATCGCATCAGTTTCGGATTTAATTCATTTAGATATTATGGACGATAAATTTGTTCCGAATTTCTCATGGGATTTTCAAGCGGCGCAATCGATTATCAAAGGTTGTCCGATTCCGGTGGATGCACATTTGATGATTGAAGATGTTGACTATCTGGCCCTTGACTACGCAGCCATTGGCACCGCAAGTGTGACGATCCATGCTGAGGCATCGAAATCCCCTCGCGCTACCCTCAAAAATATTCGCAGCGCAGGTTCCAGAGCGGGTTTAGCTTTAAAACCAGGTACAGCGTTAACAGATTATGAAGATTTATTGGATGTTGTAGATATGTTCTTGATAATGACTGTCGAGCCAGGATTCGGAGGTCAATCTTTCATGGGGGATATGATGGACAAAGTTCGGCAAACTCGTAAACTTATTGGAGATCGACCTATCTGGTTGCAGGTAGATGGTGGTATTTCACTCGATACCATCGCTATTGCTCGTGAAGCTGGGGCGGATACCTTCGTCGCAGGCTCCGCTGTTTTTAATTCGCCTGATCCGGCCGAGATGGTGAAAATTCTCCGTCAGCGTGCTGCCAGTATCTAGTAAAGTATGTCTATGAAAACTTTTGATCAACTTTTCGCCGAACTAACTAGCAAAATCGAAAGTGGCGACGTTGAGTCAGGTTCTGTAGCTGCAGTTAAGGGCGGGGTTCACAATATTTGCAAGAAGATTTTGGAGGAGGCCGGTGAAGTGTGGCTGGCGGCTGAGCACGAGAGCGATGATGCGCTAGCGCAAGAGATCAGTCAGTTGATCTATCATCTCCAAACTTTGATGTTGGCTCGTGGCCTTAACCCTTCCGATATTTATCGTTACCTATAGAAACGAGCTAAAGTGCTAAAGATTGCCGTTCCAAATAAAGGCTCACTTGCTGACTCCGCTATCGCGATATTAAAAGAGGCGGGTTATCGCCAAAGAGTTGATTCTCGGGATTTGATACTTGCCGATCCAGATAATGGGGTTGAGTTTTACTACCTGCGTCCTCGCGATATCGCTCTCTATGTTGGTACTGGAGAACTTGAAGCCGGCATCACGGGCCGTGATTTACTTATTGACTCCGGTGCAAAGGCCTCTGAAATTCTGCCACTTGATTTTGGGGGTTCTACATTTCGATTTGCTGGTCCAGCAGGTAAGAATTGGCAAGTAAAGGACATTGCAGGTAAGAAAATTGCAACTGCCTACCCAGGCTTAGTCTCGGATTATCTCGAGAGAAATCACTTGAAGGCAGATGTGGTTCGACTAGATGGCGCAGTTGAGAGCAGTGTGCGGTTAGGAGTAGCCGATGTAATCGCTGATGTTGTAAGCACCGGGAACACGTTAAAGCAGGCTGGCTTAGCCATTTTCGGAGATGCAATTTTGCAGAGTGAAGCGATTTTGATTTCCCGCGATGTCACTAAATTGCCAGCCGAGTTAGAAATATTATTGCGTCGCCTCCAAGGTGTCGTAACGGCTCGTCAATACGTTTTGCTTGACTATGACATTCCAAAGGTCAGTGTTGATAAAGCCTGCCTCATTACTCCAGGTTTGGAATCTCCCACAATTTCACCGCTTCAAAGGCTCGATTGGGTTGCAGTTCGAGCCATGGTTTTACGCAAGGATACAAATAGGTTAATGGATGAACTTTGGGCCTTAGGTGCACGCGGAATATTAGTAACTGATATTCACGCTTGTCGTTTATAGCGCGTCAGATTCTTCAATTTCCTCGCGCGTAATTCCTAAGAGATAGAGAACTGAGTCCAAGTACGGTGCTGACAGTGAACTGTCGGCGGCGGCTTTAACTGCCGGCTTTGCATTGAAAGCGATTCCCAATCCGGCAGCTGAAATCATATCTAGATCATTAGCGCCATCTCCGATGGCAATCGTCTGTTCCAGCGCGATGGAGTGCTCGTTAGCAAAATCACGCAGAGCGCTTGCTTTGCCAGCACGGTCGATGATTGGTCCAGTCAAATTTCCGGTAATTTTTCCATCGATAATTTCTAGGTTATTTGCCCGCATGTGTTTAATTCCGAGATCTGCAACTATTGGTGCGATAACGCTTTCGAATCCGCCTGATACTAGGGCAACGTGATGGCCAAGTTTGTGCATCGTGCGCACAAGTGTGCGGGCGCCCGGAGTTAAAGTGATTTCTTTCTGCACATCAGTGAGCACGGTCTCTGGCAGCCCGGCTAGTAACTTAACTCGAGCACGTAGACTTGCCTCAAAATCTAACTCACCGCGCATTGCCGATTCGGTGATTGCAGCAATTTCAGGGCCTTTCCCCGCCTTCTTGCCAAGAAGCTCGATAACTTCTTCCTGGATTAACGTTGAGTCAACATCCATCACAACTAATTTCTTTGCCCATCTCATTAGTCCGCCGGGGGAGACGGCAATATCGACTGAGTTTTGATTAGCTATCTGCGCTAACTCTGTGCGTAATTCCAGAATTGCAACGCCAGAGACGGTTAATTCAATGGCTGTTACTGGGTAGCTTGCGGTGCGATGAATTCTTTCAATGTTTCCACCGTTGCTCGCTATAGCACTTGCCACTGCAGTGAAGGCACCGGGATTTAGGTCAGGAGCAAGAACAACAACATGACATAGTGCGCGCTTATCAGCGATACTCGAAATCGAACTCTCTTCGAAAGCCGTTGCTATATCGACTCCAAGACGCGTGGAACATTCTTCAAGGTCGGCTTCTATGGCCTTTGCATGAGCGGGATTGACGGCTAATAAAACAGTGAGGATTACACGTTCGCGAATTACTACCTGCTCTATATCAAGAATTGTTACTGCAAAAGGAGAGAGGGTTTCAAATAACCCTTCAGTAATCCCGGGTTTATCCTCACCAGATAGCAGGATGAGGCCAGTAAATTGCTCAGTTTTTCCATCGGTCATCATTAGATCGCCTAGATTATCGTGAATCACATCTAACTGAACCCTAATTAAGCCTGATTCGCGGTGATACGCGCTATCTTTTTCATCTATGGACAGCCAATCTCAGATGAGCATTCTTGCAATGCAAGGGGTGAGTGTCTCTCGCGGAGGCCGAAATATTTTAGGTCCCCTAGATTTTAAGATCCAGAACGGTGAACGTTGGGTCATTCTGGGACCCAATGGCGCAGGGAAGTCCACACTTTTGAATATTCTGGCGACACGTATTTTTCCCACAAAAGGAATAGTTAAGATTTTAGATAAAGAGATGGGAAAAGTAGATCTCTCTGAACTTCGTACACGAATAGGAATATGCGCGAGTTTACTTGCTGAAGATATTCCCGATGATGAGTTCGTTCGAGACGTTGTTTTAACTGCAGCTTATGCAATTGTTGGCAGATGGAATGAAAGTTATGATCTGTGGGATGAGTCCCGAGCAGTTGCGTTATTGACAACCTTCGGAGTGCGCACGCTGGCCGATCGCAGATATTTCACCTTAAGTGATGGTGAAAAAAAGCGCGTTCAGATTGCTCGAGCGCTGATGGCCGATCCTGAACTCCTACTTCTAGATGAGCCAACAGCTGGGTTAGATCTAGGCGGTCGGGAAGATTTACTACAGAGATTTGCACAATTCTCACAAGATCCTTTAGCGCCCGCCAGTATTGTCGTTACACATCACATAGAAGAGATTCCAGCTGGAACAACACACGCGCTAATAATTAAAGATGGCAAGATAGCGGTGTCAGGTCCAATTTTTGAAGTCATCACATCAGAACATATGTCAGCGGTATTTGGAATCAAAATAGATGTTACAACGGATGGCCGAAGGTTTTTTGCACGAAGCTCATGACTAGTTTTCGCAATCAACTGCATCCCTCCTGGGCACAGGTGATGCAAGATTTACTGCCGCTCTTGGATGAGATTGAAGAGCAGTTACTTGGCAAGGATTTTCTGCCGGCTCACCAAAACGTCATGAAAGCCTTTAGCCTAGATTTAGATCAATGCAAGGTCCTAATTGTTGGCCAGGATCCATACCCGAGTCCAGAGCATGCAATGGGGTTATCTTTTTCGGTTCCGGCGCAAGTGAGCAAGATTCCACCAACGCTTCGAAACATCTTTAAGGAACTTGAGTCAGACATATCTGATGGGCAACCAATTGATGGAGATCTGGCCTTCTGGCATGAACAGGGAGTCGTTCTACTAAATCGCACCCTTACCTGCCAAGTTGGAGAGAGTAATTCACACCTTTATTTGGGTTGGTGTCAGATCACAGATCGATGCGCAGAAATATTAGGTGAACGTGGTGTTATCGCAATTTTATGGGGTAGGAATGCGGGCGAACTAGAGAAATATTCTGCTAAAGATAAAGTGATTGCGAGTGCTCATCCCAGCCCACTATCGGCCTATCGCGGATTCTTCGGAAGTAAGCCATTTAGCAGAGCGAATAAGATGCTTGAGCGCGATGGGAAAGCACAAATACAGTGGATAAAGAAAAACTCGGCCCCGCAGAATTAACCGCGAGGCCGAGTTTTAACTATATTTCCTTAACCTACCCAGATATTAATCGGTGAGGATAAGAAGTAGATCATAAACAATCCAGAGACGAGTAGAAGAAGTGGGTGGACTTCTTGTCTGCGACCTTGGATATAGCGGATGACCACGTGAGTAACGAAGCCAGCGCCAATACCGACAGAGATGTTGTAGGTAAATGGCATCAAGATAATTGTTAGGAATGCAGGAATAGCAATCCCGTAATCATCCCAATCAATTGCTCTAATCTGTGTCATCATCAAGAATCCGACAATAACAAGAGCTGGAGTTGCTGCCTCATAAGGAATGATCGCAACTAGTGGAGCAAGGAATGTCGTGAGAAGGAAACAAGATCCCGTAACAACGGATGCTAAACCAGTACGAGCACCTTCTCCTACGCCAGCAGCTGACTCGATGTAGCTGGTATTTGATGAAATGCTTCCTGCTCCTCCTGCAACTGCTGCAAGTGAGTCCACGAAGAGAATGCGATCGATATTTTCGACATTCCCATCTTTATCTGTAAGACCAGCTTCGTGACCAATTGCAGTAACTGTTCCCACTGTGTCAAAGAAATCGGATAGCAACAGCGTGAAGACCAGAAGAATTACTGTAATCAAAGGAACTCGGTCAAGAGAACCAAAGAGATTAAACTGCCCGAAGAGCGAGAAGTCCGGGGTTGCCACGATATTCTCTGGCATAGCTGGAACGTTCAAATTCCAGCCCTTTGGATTTACTTCTCCTGTTGCTCCGTTAAAGAGTGGACCAATCTTTAGAGAGGTTTCAATCGCTACCGCGGCGACAGTTGCGATGATAATTCCAATAAGGATCGCTCCCTTAACCTTTTTAACGATTAAACCGATGGTTAGAAATAGTCCGAGAGCAAAGACAACTATTGGCCAGCCAACCAAGGTTCCACCATCACCGAGGGTTACTGGAACCGGTCCAGCGCCTGTTCGGCGCACGAATCCGGCATCAACTAAGCCGATAAGAGCGATGAATAGCCCAATACCAACTGAGATAGCAATCTTTAATTGAGCAGGAACGGCCTTGAAGACCGCTGTTCTAAACCCAGTCAGTACGAGGATCGTGATAATTATTCCCTCTAGAACAATTAACCCCATGGCATCGGCCCAAGTCATTTGTGATGCGATTCCTACCGCAACAAAAGTATTAAGACCTAGACCAGTTGCAATAGCTAGCGGATATTTACCAATTACTCCCATAAGGATGGTTAATACACCTGCCATAAGCGCGGTCATCGCCGCGACTAGTGCAAGATTAGGTGCATCTCCGCCGCCAATATATTTTCCATCAGCGTCTTTTGAGAGTCCGATGATGAGTGGATTTAGCGCCACGATGTAAGCCATTGTGAAGAATGTGACGATTCCGCCACGGACTTCCTTTGCTACTGTGGAGCCACGTTCAGATATTTTGAAATAGCTATCGAGCATGACATACCTTCCTAATTTTGTTAACGGGGGTGGTTGCGACCCCGTGTGAAATGACGGCTCACAGACCGAGGGAGTAAGACGATCTAAGCCGAATTGCTGGCTACTTTGAGGTAAGACGCGCTACTACACCGAAAGAAATCGCCACCGCTTGTCCGATTAGAAGCGCAAACAGGGCTGTGCCAAGGCCGATTTTTCCGCCGAGAAGTGCGCCCACGATTAAGACGGTGACCTCGATGCCCATACGTACTCGCCCCACACGAATGCCTGTTCTTTGATGAATTCCGGTCATGGCGCCATCGCGCGGTCCTGGGCCCAAACCGCAGGTGATGTAAAGAGATGATCCAACGCCAACGAGTGCGATCCCAAATATGGCCGAGGCTATTCCACCAAACAGAGTCGTTTGCAAAGGCAAGTGATCAACACCGAATTGGATTGCAGCAGAAATTATTGCAATATTTGCAAGTGTTCCAAATCCAGGTTTCTCTTTTAAGGGGATCCATAGTAAAAGAACTGCACATCCAGTGAAGAAAGTTGCCCAACCTAGAGTTAGTCCAGTCTTTAAACTCAGTCCTTGCGCAAAGACAGTCCAGGGAGCATTGCCGATATTGGATTGCACCACAAAGGCGTCGCCAATACCAAAGATTGTTAGTCCAAAAAACAAAATTACAACGCGACTAAATGAGAGATCCCAACGATGACTTGCGCGCCAAGGTGTCATAGGAACGGTTTTATGAGGTTTTAAGTGTTGAAGAATCTCTTTCAAGCTATTGGGCAGATGCATTCTAGGAGTTTATCGCCATTTGAACTCTAAAGATCGTCTATTCTTCGTTCTATGTTCGTTGGCTTCGGCACAGTTGTAAATATCGCAACCATCATTGGGGGAGCGGGTCTCGGAGTTTTAATCGGGGCGCGCATGCTTTTGCGTACTCGCACTCTAATCACTGAAATTCTTGGACTCATAACAATATTGGGAGCCGTAAGTGCGCTAGCTCCGATGTGGAGTGATCGATATATCGATGCGTTACCGAAGGGTTGGACGCTATTAGCGATATTGGGTTCTCTACTTATTGGTGGACTTATTGGGTCTGCCCTTAATTTGGAGTCGAAGTTGGATTCCCTCGGTGAAAGTTTGCGAAAAAGATTCGGTGCCCACGAAGAAGGCACATTTGTAGAAGGCTTTGTTGCAGCATCTCTGCTCTTTGTTATCGGACCCCTTGCAATTTTGGGATCAATCAGCGATGGCATGTCCACTGGTGTCGATCAATTGCTATTGAAATCTAGCCTCGACTTTTTTGCAGCGATGGCCTTTGCCGCAAGTCTTGGTTGGGGTGTAGCAGCAGCGGCCATCCCAGTTGGAATTTATCAGGGTGCCTGGACGCTAATCGGTTTAGGTTTAGGAAATATTTTAAGTGGCTACCAGATTGATGCCATGACAATTACAGGTGGCCTGATGTTGGTCTGCATCGGTCTGCGGTTGCTGAAAATCAAGGATATTGCAGTAGGTAACTTGCTACCGGCGCTCTTTATAGCTCCGCTATTTGTAACCTTACTGCACGCTTTTCAATAAAACTTTAGATAGTGGTTGCATCGATTACAAAGCGATATTTAACATCACTTGCTACGGTGCGATCATAAGCCTTGTTTATGTAGTCGGCCTTAATAACCTCAACATCGCTAACGATGTTATGTTCTCCGCAGAAATTGAGCATCTCCTGCATCTCGGCTATTCCACCAATCATTGATCCCGAAAGCGATCTGCGGGCAGGTAGTAATGATCCAACTTCAACTGCATATGGCTTTCCGGGAAGGCCAATAACCACAAGGGTTCCATCCACATTAAGCATCTGCAAGTAATCGTTTATATTTAACTCAGCGCTCACGGTATTTAGAATCAGATCAAAGTGCTTGATCAAACTCTTGTTAAAGTCCGGATTTTTTGTGGAAACGAAATGGTGCGCGCCCATCGCTTTGGCATCACTTTCTTTATTAGGAGAATGTGAGAAGACGGTTACTTCCGCTCCCATAGCAGCGGCGAATTTAACGCCCATATGTCCAAGACCGCCAAGACCCATCACCGCAACCTTTTTACCAGGACCGGCCTTCCAATGTTTGATTGGTGAGTAGAGGGTGATGCCGGCACAGAGAAGCGGTGCAACACCATCTAGCGGCAAGTTTTCAGGAATTGAAACTGCGTAGTCTTCATTGATCACCATTATGTTGGAATATCCACCCATTGCAGGAGTCTTTCCATCGCGTTCAAGTTGATTATATGTTCCAGTCATTCCCTCGATGCAATACTGCTGCAAGCCCTTAAGGCATGATGGACATTTACGGCATGAGTCAACAAAGACACCAACACCAATGCGGTCACCAACTTTAAATTTTGTAACTGCGCTACCAATTTGCGAAACGATGCCAGCAATTTCATGTCCTGGAACCATTGGGAAGAGAGCAGATCCCCACTCTTCGCGGACCTGATGAATATCGGAATGGCAGATACCTGAATACTTAATATCTAGGCTGACATCGTGAGCTCCTAGATCTCTGCGCTCAAACTCCCATGGAGCTATTGCTGCATTGGCCTTCATGGCTGCATATCCGCGTACTTTCATTATTTCTCTCCCTTAGTACTTTCGTTTTCTTCGGTAAATGGAAGTGGTTGCGTGGAGATGTGACCGGCTCTGGAAGCTCGCGCTGTTACTTGGCGCATATGGTGGCGACGACAGAGAACTTCATAGGTGATCTCTGATCCAGGTGCGACATCACCGACTACGACTTGCTCACCTTCGGTAACCATGACTCCACCAAGAGTTCGCGCGTTATGTGTTGCCCGAGAACCACACCAACATAGAGCTTCAACTTGCAGAGTGTTGACGCGATCGGCCAGTTCAACTAAACGCGCCGAACCAGGGAAAAGTTTAGTTCGAAAGTCAGCAAGAATTCCAAAAGCATAAACATCAATGCCAAGGCCGTCGACGATCTTTGCCAATCCTTCAATTTGCTCAGGTTGATAGAACTGAGCCTCATCGCAGATTATGTAATCGATTCGATCACCAAGAGATAGTCGCTCCACGACTAAACGGTGAATGTCTAAATCCGGATCAACTTCAATAGCCGCACTTTGCAGTCCTAAGCGAGACGAAATAACTCCAATTCCGGCACGGTCTTTACTAGTGAAAATTAAACCGGTTCGACCGCGACTCTTATGGTTATGTGCCGTTTGCAGAGCAAGCGTTGACTTGCCGCTATCCATCGTTCCGCAGTAGTAAATCAGTTCAGCCACAGGCGGCATCCTGCCATCTAAAAGGTGATTTCGCAGTATTGCTCATCTAATTAGCCCAAGTTGCGTTAATACTCCACCCAATTCCAGGGAGAGGGATCGACTCATTGCGACAGAAATATGTGAAGCATCGCGATAGGCGACAATTTCATTAACGATTGCGGGACATTTACTTGTGCATAACCAAGGTGTGGGATCTATTTCGGTAAATCCACCAGATATCTCAGAACTAGATATCTCACTGTCATCACACTTCACACCGCCATTAGCCGCCAGGCAATTTGGTATATCTTGTTTTAGATGCGGGGTATCTGAGATGTAAATCAATTTCGATGAGACCCCGCGCAGGCTCTGATAGGCCAATTTCTGACCATCAGACCACCAGCTCTGACGAGATGGAAAACTGTCGGGAACATCAAAGTGTTGAAAGCCACTAAGAATGATCGCAGCCGGCTTCATTTCGCGCATCCGCTTAATGCTGTTCTCGCGCCACTTGAAACAATCGCGATTCTTATATGCGCCAATTTCCACCTTTTTTACTTCAGGTGCGGGACAGGCTGATTTGGTAAGGCTCACCAATTTGAAACCATTTTCATCTGCCAATTTCTCAAGGGCGGGGAACCACTGCGCAGCATGCGAATCTCCATAGAGAACGACGGTCTTCGATGAAGATTTATCACCATATGTGCACTCACCAGAAAGTACTTCACCGTTATTAACATGACAATCATCCAAATAGACTTTTGGTTTCGTCATCACCTCAACAATCGAGACTGACTTGCCATTTGGCAACTTGATATCTCCACCATCTGTAAACAGAATACCAACCGCAAGCACTGCACAAACAAGAGTTGCCAGCGATGAAGATCTAACAATCTTTACCGTACTGAAGTCTCGATTAGCAATTGGCTTCTCCAAGAAACGATGAGTTATATCTGCGGCCAAAGCAGTCAGGGCGATAAAGAAGATGCGTTCTAGCAGTGTTAGCGGTCGACCAAATCTTGTGCTTGGAAGAACCAGCAGCGGCCAGTGCCATAAATAGAATGGATAGGAGATCTCACCTAACCATTGCACGATTCGCAATTTTGATAAATCATTTAATATCGGCGGCCATGAAGCGATCCCAGCTATCAAAATCGCAGTACCTAAGGTTGGCAAGAGGGCGTTATATCCAGGAAAGGGTGTGCGCTCTGAGAAAATAAAGACAGATGAAATCAGTAGCAAGGCTCCAAGCCAGACCAATAATGTCGACGCAATCTTTCGTTTCATCTGGACGCTGTTAGGAATGAAAAGCAAGAGCGCGCCGATTCCGAGCTCCCAGGCACGGGTTGGTAGAGAGTAAAAAGCCCAAATTGGATTTGCAGAGGTTAGATAAAGCGAGAATAGGAATGAACCGAGTGTTGTCACCAAAATTCCGGCAGCCACTGCGCGTCTTTTGCCTATTTTCCAAAGCGAATAAATGAGTATCGGCCAGAAAATATAGAACTGTTCTTCAACCGCCAGTGACCAATAGTGGATTACGGGGGAAGGAGTGACATTGAGATTTTGGTAATCATTTTGCCAAAAAGCGAAGAGGTAGTTAGAGACATATAAAGAGGCGGCCAATACATCTTTTCCGAGATCCGCGCGCACGGTCGGTGGGAGTACCAACCAAGAAAAAATGGCGGTAAGTCCCAGAATGCTTAGCGAGGCGGGAAGTAAACGTTTGGCTCGACGCAGATAGAAAGCTCCATAATTAAACTTTCCTGTGTTGCCAATCTCTTTAATTATGATGCCGGTTATTAGGTAGCCGGATATTACATAGAAGATATCCACGCCGATGAAACCACCGGGGGATAGCTTTGCGTGAAAGAGAACTACTAGTAATGCAGCGAGAGCTCTAAGTGCTTGAATCTGGTGAATCCGGGGCTTAGCGCTCAAACTCTCACCAGTGAGGTAACTTTGAGATCAGGATATTGATCCTCAATTCGCTTGCGACCTTCCAGAAAATCTAACTCCATCAGCACAAGAATTCCTGCTACTTCTGCGCCACATCGCCTGGTTAACTCAATCGCAGCTAACAAAGTGCCGCCCGTGGCGAGAACATCGTCAATTATCAATACCTTCTGCTGTGGCAGAAATGCATCCACATGAATTTCGATTTCATCGGAGCCGTATTCGAGTCCGTATTTCGCGGAAATAGTTTTGTATGGCAACTTTCCACTCTTGCGAATAGGTACAAATGAGAGTTCAGTGCGAGCCGCTAGTGCAGAACCGAAGATGAACCCACGCGCTTCGATTCCAGCAATTACTTCAGAGGGGCCAATGTGTTGAGACATCTCTGCAAGAACTAGATTGAAGGCTTGGGCATTTCCTAACATTGGCGTGATATCTCGGAAGAGAATCCCTGGTTTTGGATAATCAGGGATCTCTCTTATAAGTGAAAGTGCGCCTTGCAGGTTCATAGGCCACCAATTCCATCACATCTATCGTGTCCGAGAGGGGACTTGAACCCCTAAGCCCTTGCGGGCACTAACACCTCAAGCTAGCGCGTCTGCCAATTCCGCCACCCGGACGAGTGTGACGGCAACGATAGCAATGTCGAGGGCGCTGCGCAAAAATGGCAAGACCTCGATCGCCAATTTTGCTGCCATTTTCTCTGCGCCGAGAGGACATTTTGGGGGAGAATGCCGACATGACAAATATCAAAGTTCGCGATCTCATTAGTGTCGAAGATGAAGCGATACGAATTTGTCAGGAATTGATTCGTATTCCTAGCGTTAATTACGGTGAAGGCCGAGGAGACGAATCCGCTGTTGCAGCCTACGTAGTTGCATCACTTGCCGAAGTTGGAATAGCCGCAGAAATATATGAATCCGCGCCAAATCGTTGCAATGTGATTGCGCGCATTCCCGGAACAGATTCATCGCGTCCTGGATTAGTTGTTCACGGTCATATCGATGTAGTGCCAGCCAATGTCGATGAATGGTCAGTCGATCCATTTGCAGGAATTATCAAAGACGACATGATCTGGGGTCGCGGGGCCGTAGATATGAAAAATACTGACGCCATGATTCTGGCCATCGTTCGGGATTGGGCAAGGCGCGGCTATAAACCATCTCGCGATATTGTTTTAGCTTTTTTTGCTGATGAAGAAGCGGGCATGGAATTCGGCTCTCGTTTTATGACCTCCAAACATCCTGAAGTATTTGCCGGTTGCACGGAAGCGATCTCTGAAGTTGGTGGATTCTCCGTGACTGTTGCAGATGGAAAGCGTTTGTATTTTGTGGAGGCGGCGCAAAAAGGTATTCATTGGATGAAGTTAACCGCCCAAGGTCGAGCCGGACATGGTTCGATGATGAATGGCGAGAATGCGGTAACAGCTATTTCGGAGGCAGTTGCAAAGATTGGAAAATACGAATGGCCGCAACGTTATACCCAGACCGTTAAGGATCTCTTCCGAGAAGTTGCCCGTGTGACAGGTAAGGCTTATGACGAAAAGGATTTACGTCCATTGCTAAAAGAGATTGGATCAACTGCGCGAATGATTGGAGCGACTCTGCAAAATACAGCCAATCCGACCATGTTAGAGGCAGGCTATAAAGCAAATGTGATCCCTGGTTCAGCCAGTGCGGTAATTGACGGAAGATTTCTACCGGGTTACGAGGAAGAGTTGAATACAACGATCAGGGCCATAATCGGACCAGATATTGAAATCGAAACAATTTCGCATGACATAGCCCTAGAAGTTAATTTTAAGGCTCCGCTAGTTGAAGCAATGAAAGCGGCGCTCCTACGTGAGGACCCAGAAGGTATTCCAGTTCCATATTTAATGAGTGGCGGAACAGATAACAAAGCGCTCTCAGAACTTGGAATTATTGGTTATGGATTCTCACCGTTGCGTTTACCGCCAGACCTTGATTTTATGTCGCTTTTTCACGGAGTCGATGAACGCGTTCCAGTTGATGGAATTCGTTTTGGTGTCCGGGTGTTAGCGGATTTCTTGGAACACGCCTAAATTCGCTTTTTACTTAGTCCGCAGAGATCTCATCCAGAGCAGTTCTTACTACATCAGGCAGCGTGATTTCCTCGCTAGCTAATATTCCGCGAAGTTGCGCGCCCGTTCTTGCGCCAACAACGGCGCTGGTCACGCCAGGGAAATCACGAACCCAAGCAAGTGCGACCTCAAGGGGTGAATAACCTAAACCTTGCGCTGCAACACTTACCGCTTCAACAATACGACGTGAGCGCTCATCTAAATAAGGTTCGATAAAGGCTGCAAAGTGAGGTGTTGCAGCTCTTGAGTCTGCAGGTATTCCATTGCGATATTTTCCAGTTAACGCGCCGCGGCCAAGTGGTGACCATGCAATGAATCCTCGATTTAGCGCGCTGCTGCATTGCAAGACATCTGCTTCACCAGTTCGGTTTAGCAAGGAAAATTCGGTCTGCAATGTTGCAATCGGTGCCTTAGCGGTATTTGCTTCCTGCAAAGTTATCGCACGCGCACTCTGCCATCCGCTGAAATTAGAAACTCCGACATAACGAGCACGCCCAGATGTGTATGCCCAATCCAGTGCAGAAAGCGTGTCTTCTAATGGAGTATTGGTGTCCCAAACTTGGATCTGCCACAGATCAACGTGATCTGTGGCTAGTCGAGTTAGCGAGCGGTCGAGTGAGGCCATCAAAGAGGTGCGTGATGCATCAGTTTTAAGAGTTCCACCTTGATATGCAACGCCCGCCTTTGTTGCGATTACAACGTCCTCGCGACGAAAGAGCGTTCCGATTAATCCACCTATTACGCGCTCGGAGTCACCATCTCCATAGTGGCTAGCCGAATCTAGAAAATTACCACCAGCTTCGATATATGCCCGCGCTTGATCAGCAGCCTCGTGAGTATCAGTATCTCGGCCCCAGGTCATGGTTCCCAAACCAAGTCGCGATAGTTGTAGTCCGCTATTGCCAGCCTGACGTAATTCCATGGCGCGACCATAGCAAGACGAGGGGATGAATTATCGCTAACCTTCCAACATGACACGGATACTTCTAATTCGCCACGCCCACTCGGTTGCAAATGACCGTGGCATTTTGGCTGGAAGATCATCAGGCGTTGTATTAACTGATCATGGAAAAAAGCAAGCGATCGAGTTAGCTAAGAGATTGCAAGGAATTAGCATCGCATCGATTCACATCAGCCCCATTGAAAGATGTCATCTAACTATGGCCCCTTTTCTTGAGGCTGCGGCTCCTTCAAAGCGTCCCAAAGTTTTCATAACCGATGATCTATCCGAGGTTGATTACGGTAAATGGACCGGCAAGAAATTAAGCACCTTGTATCGCCATAAATTATGGAAGACGGTCCAGAACCGCCCTAGTGCTATGTATTTTCCGGATGGAGAAGGTTTGGCTAATGTGCAGGTGCGCGCCATGCGTGCTTTGCATCAGGCGGCGGCTACTCCTGGCAACCAAATATTGGTAAGTCATGGAGATGTCATAAAGAGCATCGTGGCAGCCGTTCTAGGAACACATCTTGATAATTTCCAAAAGATCGTGATTGATCCAGCATCCGTTACCGTCCTTGATTTCGATGGGACTGATTTCAGAGTTATAACGCTGAACTCCACAACTGCAGCGATTGCCGATTTAGTTCCCACCAAGAAGAAATCAATTGGTAAGGCGCTACTTGGCGGAGGAAATGGAAGTTCTAGAAGTAAATGAGTTCAAGAATTCTGCTGTTTGATCCCGCGGAACGATTTGTAGTGGGAACCGTTGGCGTTCCGGGTGAGCGCACCTTCTTTATACAAGCGCGCGAGAAGAATCGTTTGGTTTCGGTATCACTTGAAAAGGCGCAAGTCTCGGCCCTGGCTGATCGAATCCTGCAAATTCTTCGAGAGGTTAGAAGCAGCGAACCGTTAACCAGCTTTGAAAGAGTAGCAAGTGATGATCAACCGCTTGAGAGCCCAATAGATGAAGAGTTTCGTGTTGGCGTAATCGGACTGGCCTATGTTTCCGATCGCCAACTAATTGAGATTGATATGCAGGCCATAGCTGAGTCGCAATTTGAACGTGATGAACTGATTGAGATTGACACCGAAGGTGATCAAGATATCTTGCGAGTGCTTCTACCTTTGGGGTATGCCGAAAGCTTTGCAAAGCGTGCGAATATCGTTGTTGGAGCTGGTCGAGTCCCGTGTCCCTTCTGTGGTGGACCGATAGATCCTGCTGGTCATCTCTGTCCGCGTGCAAACGGTTATCGAAGATAGTGATGTCAAAAGATAAGGCGCAGGTTGAAAAGTGGTTGGTCGATTTGAATGATGCGACCCTGATTGTGACTGGACGTTTAATTGATGCATCTAATGCCACGTTATATGCAATGTGCACAGTCAAAGATGCGCAAGGCGAGCGAGAATTTGCCTGTATCTATAAGCCTATTGCGGGCGAGCGTCCTTTATGGGACTTTCCAGATGGCACACTCGCCAATCGTGAGTATCTAACATTTCTATTGAGCCACTGGTTAGAACTTCATTTAGTTCCGCCAACGATTCTGCGTGACGGTCCTTACGGGACGGGAATGGTGCAGATGTGGATTGAGATAGATCCAGATATTGAACTTATGGATCTATATGCAAAAGATGATCCGCGTTTACGGTCGCTGGCACTCTTCGATGTGATCATTAACAATACTGATCGTAAAATTGGACATTTAATCCCCACCACCGAAGGCCATCTCTACGGATGTGACCACGGGGTGACTTTCCATGAAGAAGATAAATTGCGCACCGTCCTATGGCAATGGGCGGGTGAGGAATTCACAGCCTCCGAGGCTGATCTCTTAATTAAGGCTCGTGAATTATTTGAAGTAAGCAAACGAGAAGTGATTGAGGGCTTGATTGAGTTGGAAGAGATCGAAGCAACTATTGCACGCATTGACCGAGCGTTACTCGCAGGTTCATTCCCGCAACCCAATCCGGATTGGCCGGCCGTCCCATGGCCACCGTTCTAAGATAAAGATATGAATTCCTGGGCAAGTGTTGCTATTCCACCTTTGCAAAAGGCTTTTCGAGTACCTCCACTGCGCATATTCGATACCGCCGCTCAGAAGATATCTGAAGTAGAAGTTAAACCGTTATATCGAATGTATATCTGTGGAATCACACCATATGACGCAACACATTTAGGACACGCAAATACATACTTAGCCTTTGACTTATTGCATCGTTACTTATTGGCGACAGGCGCCAAAGTAAAGTTCGTAGAAAACATAACAGATATCGATGATCCGTTGTTAGAACGTGCCAATCGAGATGGAATTGATTGGCGTGATTTAGCCGCGTCGCAGATCGATCTTTTCCGCTCGGATATGGTGGCGCTTCATGTGTTGCCTCCTGATCATTACATCGGAGCAGTCGATGCAATCGACTTGGTTGTTCAGGCAATTTCAAAACTCGAATTGGCCGGCTCGGTATATAAAATAGATAACGATCTTTATTTCAAGGTACATAGCGATACGAAGTTTGGATCCAGATCCCACCTGTCACAAGATCAGATGTTGAAAATATTTAGCGAACGAGGGGGAGACCCGGATCGAGCGGGCAAGCAAGATCCGTTGGATGCACTCTTATGGTTAGCCCAACGCCCCGGAGAACCAGGATGGGAAAGTAAATACGGAATTGGAAGACCGGGCTGGCATATTGAATGTTGCGCCATCGCGCTCAATTACTTGGATATTGATCCCACTTTTTCAACATCGATTGACTTTCAAGGCGGGGGTAGTGATCTGATATTTCCGCATCACGAGATGTCGGCCGCGCAATCTAAAGTTATGAATAATAAGGAGTTTGCATCTCACTACGTTCACGCAGGAATGATCGGCTTAGACGGCGAAAAGATGAGTAAATCCAAGGGTAACTTGGTTTTTGTTTCCCAACTATTGCGCGAGGGCGTTGATGCAATGGTAATTCGCACCGCGCTGCTACGACACCACTATCGAAGTGATCATATGTGGCAGAACTCAGAGTTAGATGAAGCAAGCGCTTTCCTTGATGAGCTACGGCTCTGCCTTTCTCGACCCGATGTTGCACCAACCGATCAAATCATTTCGGAGATCATTGCTGCGCTATCGCAAGATCTAAACACTCCGATTGCCTTAGCTGCTTTGCAGAATTGGATCACCGCAACCAATGAAGGTAAATCGGGTGGTGATGCTGGAGAGTTAAGCAGGGCAATCGATGCGCTCTTAGGGATTGCGATTTAGTTCTCGGTTTGTCTACGTAAAAATCTTTCTAGCTCGCGCGCGATTTCATCTCCTGAAACATCTGCCAATAAGGAGGAGTCTTTACTATCTTCCAAAGCCTTTACGTAATCCGCCACGTCGCTATCCTCGCGCGCTAACTTATCTACTTCAGACTCCCATTCCAGGGCTTCCGCCGGTAGGTCTCCCAGTGGCAAGGTAATTTCAAGAAGATCTTCTAGCGCGCTAACTAGCGCCAACGTTGCCTTCGGAGATGGTGAGTTACTTGCGTAATGCGGAATCGCCGCCCAGAGTGAGACTGCATCCAGGCCGCGCCTTAGGCACGCATCAGCAATTACACCGAGGATGCCAGTCGGACCTTCATATTTACTTATTTCAACTCCTAATCGGTTTGCGATTTCGGGATGTGCTCCGCTGCATGTCACAGTTATTGGGCGCGAATGCGGCGCATCGGCCAACATTGAACCTAAAGTCACAATCATTGAAACATCTAGATCTTCGGCCAAATCGATAAGCTCCTGAGTGAAAGTTTTCCATCTCATAGAAGGTTCAACACCGCGCACGATTACAAAGTCAAAATCTAGGTCTGGCATTTGCAATCCGAAAACTTGTGTCCCTGGCCAAGTTAAGGATCGAAGATGAGAATCATCTACGTTGACCATTGGACGATTTACTTGAAAGTCATAAAACTCTTCCGGATCTACATCGGCGATTAATTCAGGCACAACACCGGTTTGCTCATCAACGGCATGAACACCGTCAGTCCAAGCGCCCAAGATATGAAATGCCGCACCAGTAGCGGCATCTGCGGCATCGTTCCATCCCGAAAATGCGATTAGCATCACGGGGGAGCGAAGTGCAGGAATTTTAAGAATCTCCACATCGCCACCTTACGGTAACCTCACTCATGTGACGAGTCATAATCGCAATAGACCTCCCGGCCTTTTACGCCAGGCAATGTCTTCTCGCACGGTAATTGCCGATGGTGCGATGGGCACGATGTTGCAAGAGGCCGATCCAACGCTGGAGGATTTCCAAGGTCACGAGGGCTGTAACGAAATACTAAACGTTTCGCGTCCAGATATTGTAAGAAAAGTTCATGACCAGTACCTAGCGGTCGGTGTCGATGCGATCGAGACAAATACCTTTGGTGCCAACTGGGCGAACTTAGCCGAGTATGGAATCGAAGATCGAATCTACGAATTAGCTTTTGCAGGCGCACAAATCGCTCGCGAGGCAGCCGATGCTGTTTCCACCCCGGAGAAACCAAGATTTGTTTTGGGCTCCCTCGGACCAGGAACTAAGTTGCCATCACTTGGTCACACAACTTACGAACATCTTAAGAACGCTTATTACATCGCGTGCAAAGGTTTGCTCGATGCGAAAAGTGATGCTCTTCTGATTGAAACAACTCAAGACTTATTGCAAGCAAAGGCTGCTGTTAACGGCGCGCGACAGGCGATCGATGAAGTTGATTTCGATGTTGTCCTTATTGCGCAAGTGACTGTAGAAACTACTGGAACTATGTTGCTTGGTTCTGAAATAGGCGCTGCACTGAACGCTCTCGAGCCACTCGAAATTGATCTAATCGGCCTTAACTGCGCCACCGGTCCGGCAGAAATGTCAGAGCACCTTCGATATTTATCAAAGTTTGCTAACTGCGCCATATCTGTAATGCCAAACGCGGGTCTACCGATACTAGGAGCGAAAGGCGCTGAGTATCCACTCGGCCCTGACGAATTAGCGCAAGCGCTAGAAACATTTGTGGGTGATTATGGAATCTCACTAATTGGTGGATGCTGTGGAACTACGCCAGAACACTTGGCAGCAGTTGTTAATAAATTGGGTGCCAAGGCCATTCCAAAGCGCGTAAGTAACTTGGATCCTGGTGCGTCTTCGCTCTATCAGTACGTGCCTTTTAGGCAGGACAATACTTATCTGGCCATAGGTGAGCGCACCAATGCCAATGGGTCTCGCGCATTCCGTGACGCACTTATTGCAGAGGATTGGGAGAGTTGCGTAGAGATTGCCCGCGATCAGATTCGCGATGGCGCTCACATGCTGGATCTATCTGTCGATTATGTCGGTCGCGATGGTGCAAAAGACATGAAAGAACTGGCAACTAGATTTGCAACCTCATCAACGCTACCTATCGTTTTAGATTCAACCGAGCCAGCAGTCTTAAAAGCTGGACTTGAAGCCCTCGGCGGTCGAAGCGTAATTAACTCGGTTAACTATGAAGATGGCGATGGACCAACTTCGCGCTTTGCGCGGATTATGCCGCTGGTGCAAGAACATGGCGCATCAGTTGTTGCACTCACCATTGATGAAGAGGGCCAAGCACGCGACTGCGAATGGAAGCTGCGCGTTGCGCGTCGCCTGATTAAGGATTTGAATGAAAACTGGCAGATGAAGACGGGCGATATTTTAATTGACTGCCTCACCTTTCCGATCGCTACCGGTCAAGAGGAGACGCGACGTGATGGCATCGAAACCATCAACGCTATTCGCACGCTAAAGAGTGAATTCCCTGAGGTTCAAACAACACTTGGTGTTTCAAATGTTTCATTCGGTTTAAATCCGGCGGCGCGCGTGGTTCTAAACTCCGTATTTTTGCACGAGTGCGTCGTTGCGGGCCTTGATTCAGCGATCGTTCATCCATCAAAAATCACGCCCTTGGTGCGCATAGACGAGCGACAAAAAGAGGTTGCACTTGACCTGATCTACGATCGCCGCAAATATGAAGGTGATGTTTGCACTTATGATCCGTTAACTGAGTTTTTGCAGTTATTTGAGGGTGTAGAACTTGCCGTATCCCGAAATGTGCGCGCCGCCGAATTGGCGGCCTTGCCCCTTACTGAGCGTCTGCAACGTCGCATAGTCGATGGTGAAAAAGTGGGCCTAACCGATGATCTAGATCTGGCGATGTCCGAGGGTATAAAGCCGTTACTAATTATCAATGACCATTTGCTAGAGGGTATGAAGGTTGTCGGTGAACTATTCGGAAAAGGTGAGATGCAACTACCCTTCGTTTTGCAAAGTGCGGAAGTTATGAAAAACGCAGTTGCCTACCTAGAGCCTTTCATGGAGAAAACCGATGATGAAGGTCGCGGAACGATTTTGCTTGCAACCGTAAAGGGCGACGTTCACGATATTGGTAAAAATCTTGTTGATATTATTCTTTCAAATAATGGGTATACCGTTGTAAATATTGGAATCAAACAAACGGTAAATCAAATTATTGATGCCGCTCAAGAATCAAATGCTGATGTGATCGGCATGAGCGGCCTTCTTGTTAAGTCAACAGTAATCATGAAAGAGAACTTGGAAGAGTTAACCAATCGCGGTTTAGCCGAGAAGTGGCCTATAGTTCTCGGGGGAGCAGCGTTGACGCGCGCTTTCGTGGAACAAGATTTAGCATCCACCTTCCCGGGTGAAGTTCGTTATGCGCGAGATGCCTTCGAAGGTTTGCGTTTAATGGATGCGATGATGGCAGTAAAGCGCGGAGTATTCGGTGCCGAGCTACCTGCACTAAGAGAGCGCAAAATCCCACTTCGCCCTAAGAAAGATGAACCACAAGTAATTGATACAAAACGCAGTGACGTTGCAGAAGATGTCGGCGTGCCTGCGGTTCCATTTTTTGGCTCACGAATTATTAAAGGCATTCCTCTGGCCGATTACGTTGGCATGCTAGATGAACGTGCGCTCTTTATGGGTCAGTGGGGTCTTAAAGGTGCTCGTGGTGAATTCGAAGCAATGGCCGAGACCGAAGGCAGACCACGACTTCGCGCGCTGCTAAATCAAGTTCAATCAAAGGGCTGGCTAAATGCCGCGGTTGTGTATGGGTATTTTCCATGTGTAAGTGAAGGTAATGATCTGATTATTTTGCATCATGAAGGTGAGCTCAAGGGCACCGAACGTACTCGCTTCTCCTTCCCTCGCCAATCTCGTGATCGCCGTTTATGTTTAAGTGATTTCTTTGTATCCAAGGAATCTGGCAAGACAGATGTTGTTGCCTTCCACGTTGTGACGATGGGAAATGTAATTAGCGAGGCGGCCGCCGAACTATTTGCTGCAAATAATTATCGTGAGTATCTCGAACTTCACGGTTTATCTGTTCAATTAACAGAGGCGCTGGCCGAGCATTGGCATGCCAGAATTCGCGAAGAGTTGAACGTTCGCGATCAAGACTCACCAGATTTACAAGGGATCCTCGATCAGGGATACCGCGGCTCACGTTATTCATATGGCTATCCAGCCTGCCCTGATTTGGAACAACAATTGCAACTTTGCGAACTGCTTGAGCCCGGACGCATCGGAGTCGAGCTCTCTGAGGAATTCCAGTTACACCCTGAGCAAAGTACATCGGCAATTATCGTTCATCACCCTGAAGCAAAATATTTCAACGCAAATTAATATTTAAGGTTTATAAAAATGTTTCAGGCGATTCTCTTTGATATGGATGGTTTATTCATCGATTCTGAGCCAGATTGGCATGCGGCAGAGACCGAGATGATGCGCGGATATGGCTATGACTGGCAGCCTGCAGATCAATTGCAATGTTTAGGGGGACCGCTATCCCGCGTCACCGAATATATGTCGAGCTGTTTAAATAGCAAGATCAAGCCTGAGGTTCTTGGCAAGACAATTATTGATGAGATGAAAAAAAGGCTAGGTACTGCCACTTCCTACATGCCGGGTTCAATCCAATTTTCAAAGTTGGTCTGGCAGGCACAAATTCCGCAAGCCTTGGTAAGCGCTAGTCCTCGAGAATTGGTCGATGCAGTAGTTAGCAATCTTGACCAAAACTTTTTCAGTCAGACGGTAGCAGCTGGAGATATTGAGCGAACAAAGCCATTCCCGGATCCTTATCTTCATGCCGCTAAGTTATTAGGAGTTGATATCTCAAATTGTCTAATCTTTGAAGATTCGCAGACTGGCATTACCGCAGCAACTGCGAGCGGTGCCTTTGTTGTAGCCATTCCGCATTTCATCGAGGTAACTGAGAGCGCAAGGCTAAAGCGGATAAATAGCTTTGTGGGCCTTACTCTGCAAGATTTAAATACGTGGTGGGATATCAATCAACGTGAGCTGGGCAGATAGCTTTAAAAAAGCACCATTCGCATAACTTGGTTGGTCTAGGTCGAAATTCGTTGCGTTCGATGGCTCGCAGAATATCTTCAGCAATATCAAAAAGTATGCGCTCTGTCTTCACTAAATCGGCCTCAGTCGGCACACTTTTAACTAAGCGAGTATCACCCAAATAAATAAGCTGGAGTAACTTAGGAATGACGCCGTTGTTCTTCCAATAGAGAAGTGCGTATACGCGCAATTGAAATAGCGCCTTCTCTTCCCAACCGGGTTTGGGAGATTTTCCAGTCTTGTAATCAACGATTCGAACTTCACCAGTCCGGGCAACGTCCAGTCGATCAACATAACCGTGCAGATAGAGTTTCTCGGAAAGATCCATCTCAAGATGGAGTTCACGATAGGTTGGCTCGAATGTGTTTGGTGATTCGAGAGTGAAGTAATTTCCCAATAGTTCTTCAGCTCGTTTAAACCACATCACTTCATCTAGAACTAACTTTGAAATATCTGGTTTTGCATCTTTTTGGGCTTGCCAACGAGATGGCAAAAGTTCGGTGGCGCGCTTTAGATCGCGATCCGGTGCAGGTAGTTCAAAGAGATCCTCCAGAACGGTGTGAATTAGCGTTCCGCGTTCGGCATCAATACTGGGAGGTTCAGGAAGTAGGTCGATGGTGCGATATTTATAGAGCTGTGGACAGTTATTGAAGTCGTTAATGCGGCTGGGCGATAGACGCAGTTGGCTCATGCGGTTGAAGATACAGCCTTTGGCTGTCAACGCCTAAGATGCTCCTGTGTCTAAGTCACCAGAGAGCACTGCCAGTGCCGCCGCAGAACGAAATCGCGGATTCTTTGTCGCTGGCGATCGCGTGCAGCTTACGGATCAAAAGGGCAAGATCTACAGCATCACCATCACTCCCGGAAAAGAATGGCACACCCATAAAGGTTGGATAGTGCACGATGATTTAATCGGCTTGCCCGAAGGTTCAGTCGTTAGCACGAGCGCAGGTTTGAGGTTCACCGCATTTATTCCATTGCTAACTGATTTCGTTCTCTCAATGCCGCGTGGTGCAACGATCGTTTACCCAAAAGATTCAGCGCTAATTGTGGGGTTTGCAGACATTTTTCCGGGTGCACGAGTTCTCGAAGCCGGTGTTGGAAGCGGTGCGCTGACACTTTCCTTACTAAGGGCCGTTGGCGAAAAGGGTCATGTGCACTCAGTAGAAAGACGGGAAGACTTTGCTGAGAATGCCAAGTCAAATATCTCAAATTATTTTGGGGGAGTGCCTGCCAATTGGTCTTTAGATATTGGTTCCATACAGGAAAAGGAATTTGCTGAGAGTTTTGATCGTGTAATTCTGGATATGTTGGCGCCCTGGGAATGTATTGAGTTAGCTGCAAAAGTTTTACGTCCCGGTGGTGTCTTCATGGCCTACGTTGCAACAACAACCCAGTTATCTGCAACCGCTGAGGCGTTAAAGGAAGATGGGCACTTCACTGAACCCGAGAGTTTTGAAAGCATGGTTCGCGGCTGGCACCACGAAGGCCTGGCAGTTCGACCACAGCAGAGAATGATTGGTCATACTGGCTTCTTAATTTTTGCACGACGTATGGCGCCAGGTGTTGAAGTACTTGCTCGACGTCGCAGACCCGCGAAAGGTTCTTACGGTGTCGCGGAAGACTGAGCGTCTAGTTAATTTAACTATCGCTCTACTTGCAACCAAGCGTTATCTAACTAAATCAGAGATTTTTCGCACTGTAGATGGATATGAAGGAACACCTGAGGGTAAAGAGCGTATGTTCGAGCGTGATAAGGATGATTTACGAAATCTTGGAATTGTGATCGAGGTGGGAACCTTCGATCCACTCTTTGAGGACGAATCGGGTTATCGAATAAAGCCAGAGAATTATCAATTTCAATTAGGTGAATTAGATAGTAAAGATATCGCCTTACTATCACTTGCTGCAGAAGCTTGGCGCGGAGCTGCTTTAGATAGTTCGGCACTTAGCGCACTCGTTAAGTTACATGCGATCGGAATAGAAACTGATTCGGAAGCACTTCCTGATTTGGCACCGGCCATAATTTCTAAAGATACAAATTTAGCTCTCGCGATTTCGGCGATTACTTCACGCACCGTTCTCTCATTTAGTTATCTAAGCGAGACTCTGCAGGAAGAGAGCCGAGTTCTAGAACCATACGCAGTTGCTTCCAGATATGGACACTGGTACTTATTTGGCATGGATTTAGATCGTAAAGATTTGCGAAGTTTCCGCCTTGATCGAATCCTCGGAACGCTATCCACCAAGGGACGAGCCGGTAATTATGAGATCCCGCAGAGTTTTAGCGTGGAAAGCCATTTACTTGAAACTCGTTCTCAACAGATGGCAGAGCTCTATTTGCGAAGCGGCAGAGCGTTGGCGCTGCGAAGTAGATCGACTGAAATTTTTGACGAGAAGACACCGCTTGGTTGGGAGCGCGTAGCCATTGAATATCGCGATGAAGACCGGATGGCTGAGGAAATACTTTGGTATGGCGAGGATGCAGTTGTTTTAAAGCCCGTAACGTTAAGAAACTCAGTGATGGAAAGCCTACAGGCCGGGGTTATTCGCTATGGCTGAAAAGCAAAGCACTCCTCTCGAGAAGGCAGCACGACTGCTGGATTTAGTTCCTTACATTTCAACTCATCAAGGTGTCGCCCTCTCTGAATTGGCTTCAGAGTTTGGGATAAGCGAGTCTGAATTACTTTCGGATCTAAATACTCTTTGGATGTGCGGCCTTCCTGGCTACACACCTCTTGAATTAATTGATCTTGAATTTGAATCCGGGTATGTCTCAATTCGCAACGCCGAAATTTTGCAGAAGGTTCGCCTGCTAACTAAAGACGAGCTAGTGATCCTGCTAGTTGGCTTGGATCTGCTCATCAAATCGATAGATCCCAAGCGCAATGATTTATTGAGCGCCATCACTGACCTACAGACCAAGATTAAAACCATTATTGGCGATATCGCAACGATCGCTCCCATCGTCAACAGTTCATACCGAGCAATCGTTTTGAATGCAATCACAAGCCGAAAGAATCTACAAATCTCTTATCATTCACTTATTCGAGATGAGTTGACTAATCGAGAGATTACGCCGATCGAATTAATGGTTGATCATGGGTATGAAGTACTTCAGGCATATTGTCATCAAGTTGGTGCCTATCGCACCTTTCGCCTCGACAGCATCGCAGAAATTGCTATCTCTGGAATCCAGCAGCCGCTGATTGAGAAACCTAAAGCCGATGAAGCTTTTCAAATGCAAATAGCTATCTCAAATAGAATTAGAAGCACCCTGGAGCGATTTAGGATTACCGCCTCACAAGATGCCGCTGCCAAATCAGGGAGTCACACGGCCTTCTCATTTAGTCAAGACTGGCTTATCCGAAGTGCCATGAGCACCTTGGCCGCCACAGAGGTACTTTCTCCCCCTAACTCACGTGTTGAACTCGCTCGCAAGTGCCGCAAAACACTAGATCTCTATGAGAGCGCAGTCTTCGGCAAGATCACTTGATTGCGGGGCATATGCCCTTGAATTTGGGAATTTCTAAGCCGCATGCGCTACCGTTTGGGCATGCCTTTCCTACGCGAACCAAGCCACATTCTTATTCTGCTCATTGTCGTAGTAGTTCTATTTGGAGCCAAGCGCCTTCCTGATTCAGCGCGTTCACTCGGAAAATCACTTCGCATCTTCAAAGGTGAGATGAAGGAAATGAAGAAGGATGGCGAAGATAAGAAGGACGGCACTGACGGCTCTGCCGCTCAATAATTGCCATGACGACCACCACTGGCGGTCGTATGCCGCTAATCGAACATCTGCGTGAGTTTCGTAAGCGAGTAGTCCGATCCGCGATAGCAATCTCACTAGCCTCAATTGTTGGCTGGTTTTTCTATAACGAAATAATCACCACATTAGCCCAGCCGGTTTGTGATTTAAAGGCAGCTCAAGATTTAGGCGCCGATCAATGCGGCGCACTTTATATCAACGGAGTTTTGGGCCCGCTTAATTTACAAATAAAAGTAGCGCTGCTTACCGGGGTTATATTAAGCGCCCCGATCTGGCTTTATCATCTTTGGGCGTTCATAGCACCAGCTTTGCATCGGCGTGAAAAGCGTAATTCGGTTTTCTTCATAGTTGCTGCGACACCGTTCTTTGCGGCAGGCGCCTTTCTCGGATACACGATCCTACCGATTGCAGTAGAAGTCCTGTTCGGTTTCACCCCAGAATCGCTAAATAACCTAGTTAAGTTTGATGATTATTTAGATTTCGTCATGCGCGCGATTCTGCTTTTCGGTCTGGCCTTTGAACTACCGGTTTTCTTAATTACCTTTAATTTAATTGGATTCCTTAGTGGCGCAGCCATTTTGCGTCCTTGGAGAATATGGGTCTTCGCCATATTTCTCTTCGTCGCAGGTTTCACGCCAAGTGCTGATCCAATTTCCATGCTCGCCTTAGCACTTCCCTTAGTCGCGCTTTATCTATTATCTGGTTTATTTGCCGTATTAAATGATCGACGTCGCGCAAAGAAGAGATCCGCCACGGGAGAAATTTAGGGAACTATGTGGGCGATAGTAGTTAATCCAGTCTCTGGGGGCGGCAAGGGCGCAGTACTTGGTAGGGAAGTGGCTGGTTATTTCGCCACTGAGGCATTGCCTTATCAAGTTATAACATCAACAACGGCACAAAGGCTGCAATCAAATTTACAAGACTTCCTAGAACTTCAGGGCGATCGTTGTCACGGAGTAGTAGCAGTTGGTGGCGATGGATTGGCACACCTAGTCATGCAGTTAGTCGCTCCACGAGCGATCGCTTTCACAGTTATTCCAGCAGGTACTGGAAATGATTTTGTGCGAGCCTTGGGATGGCCGCTTAACTCGGTCACCAAACAGTTGGATTGCGTAACTAATGAGCAACCACAGAGGATAGACCTTGGTTTAGTTGACTCAGAGTGGTTTGGTGCGATTCTTTCGACCGGTTTTGATTCTGTGGTGAATGAGAAGGCTAACCGTATGAAATGGCCAAGAGGGCCGATGAAATACAACGGAGCAATTGCTATGGAGTTGCCAAAATTTAGACCAATGCAATACACGATCGAATTGGATAGCAACTCTATTCAAACTGAAGCGATGTTAATCGCTGTGGCAAATGGTTCTAGTTACGGAGCAGGAATGTTGGTTTGTCCCGATGCTCGAATGGATGATGGGCTCTTTGATGTGATGGTCTTGCGTCCGGTGAGTAAATTGGAATTTATCAAAGTCTTTCCAAAAGTATTTAAGGGTGCGCACGTCGACCATCCAAAAGTCGATATCTATCGGAGCAAACGTGTTTCACTCTCGGCCCCGGCGATCGCATATGCCGATGGCGAGAGAATTGGTAGCCTGCCAGTTCAGGCTGAATGTATCGCCGGTGCTGGACTATCGTGGACCCCATGACAACGCCCGCTGCCAAATACGCCGCAGCAAAGAAGCGTTCGAAGTATCTAGTCACCGCTGATTTCATCTCTGAATTTGAATTCCCCTTCGATCAATTTCAAATTGATGCCTGCCATGCCGTTGAAAGCGGGCACGGAGTATTAGTAGCTGCGCCAACCGGCGCTGGCAAAACGGTGGTCGGAGAATTTGCAGCTTATTTGGCGCTGCGAAATGGAAAGAAATGCTTCTACACAACCCCGATTAAGGCACTCTCTAACCAAAAGTTTCAAGAGTTTGTGGCCCGCTTTGGTGAAGAGAGAGTTGGGCTTCTAACTGGTGAAACCAACATAAACTCGGAGGCAGATATCTTGGTGATGACGACCGAGGTGCTTCGTAACATGTTGTATGCCAATTCAAATACCTTGAGCAATTTAGGCTCAGTAGTAATGGATGAAGTGCATTACTTGGCCGATAAATTTCGCGGCGCTGTTTGGGAAGAAGTTTTGATCCATCTGATGGAATCTGTCCAGGTGATTTCTCTATCTGCAACCGTTTCAAATGCTGAAGAGTTCGGGGAATGGCTCGGAGAAGTGCGTGGACAGACCGATGTAATTCTCAGTGAGCATCGTCCAATCCCTTTGTATCAGCATGTTCTTATCAATTCCAGCTTGATCGACCTCTTTAGCCAACCTGGAAAGATTAATCCTGAAATTCTGGCACTCGAGCGCGAGGCCATGCGCAAGGTGAGGATTCCGCGGAATCGCCGTGAACAATGGGGCGCGCAGGAATCTCGCTTGTCTCGCGCTGAGATCATGGAGAAATTAAATCGTGAGAATCTCTTGCCAGCGATTACATTCATTTTCTCTCGCATGGGCTGTGATGCGGCCGTGAAGCAATGCTTAACTGCAGGCCTGAAATTAACTAATACTGAAGAACGCGCGGAAATTTTGGCAACTGCTTCTAGATACACCGCGAACTTGCCGGAGGAAGATTTAGAGGTGCTTGGCTATCGCGAGTGGATAACTGCGCTAGAACGCGGAATCGCTGCCCATCACGCAGGGTTGCTTCCTAGTTTTAAGAACGCAGTTGAAGATTTATTCCAGCGCGGCCTGGTAAAGGCTGTCTTTGCAACCGAGACTTTAGCACTTGGTATTAATATGCCGGCGCGTACTGTCGTTTTAGAGAAGTTAACGAAATGGAATGGCGAAGCACATGTACCGATTACTCCGGGGGAGTACACGCAGTTAACTGGTCGCGCTGGTCGCCGCGGAATCGATATTGAAGGAAACGCAGTAGTGCAATGGTCTCCAACCGTTGATTCGGCAACCGCGGCCGGCTTAGCATCAACTCGTACATATCCACTGCGTTCATCGTTTACGCCGACTTACAACATGGCGATAAATCTCATCGCGCGTTTTGGTCGAGAGAGAGCTCACGGAAGTTTGGAATCATCTTTCGCGCAATTCCAGGCTGATCGAGCGGTAATAGGTCTCGTTAAGCAAATAAGGAAAAATCAGAGTGCGCGATTGGAACTAGTTGAAAGCGCTAAATGCCACCTGGGAGATTTCGAAGGATATGCAAAGTTGCGCTCTGAAACCAAAGAACTGGAAAAGTTGCTTTCTAAACGAGATGGCCGTCGCACCTTTGATAATCGCCAACGCGCGCATATGGAATCTGAAATTGATGGGCTAAGACGTGCCATGCGAAGCCACGCTTGCCATTCGTGTAATGATCGCGAAACCCATGCCCGCTTTGCCGAACGAGCTGACCGAATTTCGCGCGAATCGGATGGACTTCGCGCGCGAGTTGAAAATCGTACAAATGTCATTGCTAAGACATTCGATCGCATCTGTGATGTTCTTACGCACCTGGGATATATCGAAGGTGAGAAACCGCTTCCGCAAGGGAAAATTCTGGCCAAGATTTACGCCGAATCTGATCTCTTACTAACTGAAACAATCCGAAATGGGATTTTGGATAACTTGTCAGCGCCAGAACTTCTTGCAGTCGCTTCATCCATGATCTTTCAATCTCGCTCGCGTGATGATTTTGCACCAAAGATGCCGCATCAGAATGTTACAGATGCGCTGTCGGAGATCATTCGTATTTGGGCAAAGTTAGAAGAGATCGAAAATGAATTTGATGTCAAAACCCAGAAGGAACCTGATTTCGGCTTTGTCTATATTTCATATCGCTGGGCGCAAGGTAACTCGCTATCTAATGTTTTAAAGGGCAGCGACATGTCAGTGGGCGACTTTGTTAGATCAACTAAACAGTTAATGGATTTACTTATGCAGATAGCGGGTGCCAGCGAACAACTTCGTCCGGTCTGTCGCGAAGCTATTAAGCGTTTAGATCGTGGCGTTGTTTCATATATGGTTGATGACCTATGACTTTAATGCTCCTAGACAGTGCATCGCTCTGGTATCGCGCGTATTACGGGATGCCCGATACCTTATTGGCACCTGATGGAACACCAGTAAATGCCATACGTGGTTATCTAGATATGACCGCGCGGTTAATTGGTATGTATTCACCAAAGCGAATCGTTGCCTGCATCGAAGGCGACTGGCGACCTTCTTGGAGAGTTGAGCTCTTTCCTGATTACAAGGCCAATCGTGTCGATGCCGATGGAGAAGGCGAAGAAGAACCCGATTTACTCACCCCACAAATTCCAATCTTGCTTGATCTCTTAGATCTATTCGGAATTCCCATGGTGGGAGTGGATGACTACGAAGCCGACGATGTGATCGCCACCTTCACCGTACAAGAGAAAGGTCCTATCAGAATTGTTACTGGGGATAGAGATTTATTTCAGTTAGTTGATGACAAACGCGATGTAAAAGTGGTTTATCTTGCTCGTGGACTCTCGCAACACGATTTGGTAGATATCGCTTGGATAAAGCGAAAGTATGAGATTCCAGGCGATAGATACGCTTTATTCGCCATGTTTCGCGGAGATCCCTCTGATGGACTTCCGGGCGTGCGTGGCATCGGAGAGAAGGGCGCTGCGCTGATCGCAAATAACTTTGCGAGTACCGCTGAGGCGCTAGCCGGAGCACACGAAGCACATCCATCTTTGACGCCAGCGCTAGCTAAAAAAATCATCGCAGGTGCGGACTATTTAAAGATTGCTCCAACTTTAGTTAACTGCGCACAAGATGTTGCCTTACCTACATTAGATATCCAGATGCCTAAGGCCCCTAACGACTTATCGAAGATTTATGAAATGAAGGATCGTTACGGTCTGGGGGCTAGCGTAGATCGAATGATTGCCGCTCTTAAATGGTAACCACACTTTTTGCTGCCTTTTTAGCTAGCGCAGCATTTGAACCGATTGGTTTATGGTTCTTGGCAATCTTTGGCTTCGCACTCTTCTTTTTCAAGTTGACCAACAGCGATAGGCCAGTAATTCATAGCTTCATATTTGGTTTCACTCTTAATGCCATTGTTCTGCACTGGAGCGGCAAATATGTCGGCGCACTTCCATGGTTGCTCCTCGCACTTTTGCAAGCACTTTTCTACCTACCAATTGGTTTAACTTATAGACGCAGTAAGAGCCTTTGGTTAAGCGCACTTGCACTTCTTCTCATGGAAGAACTCCGTGCTCGTTTTCCATTTGGAGGTTTCGGTTGGACGCGGATCGCATTTAGCCAGGTGGAATCACCAGCCTTGCCAATAGTGGCCATCGGGGGAGTACTGGCGCTTTCTGCTTTCACAATTATCATCGCAATCCTCTTCGCGCGATTTGGCGCCAAAAGTTTCATCACCATCGCAATTCTATTTATTGCGGCAGTTTTACTTCCCCAAAATCCGCAGGGGAGTGGTTCCATTCGACTGCTAGCGGTGCAGGGAAATACACCCGAAGTGGGGTTGGAGTTTAATTCTCGCGCCAAGGCCGTCTTTAACTTGCATAGAGATGCCACCAGAGAATTTGCAATGCAGCGCTATGACGCAATCATCTGGCCCGAAAATGCTATTGATATAGATCCACGAAATCATCCTGAAGTAGCATCCGA
>CANLHI010000004.1 GCA_947490845.1 Actinomycetota bacterium
GCGGATATGCAGCACCTGAGATATCTGCAAAGTAGCGAACTGCTTTACCAAAGATACGTGCCTGCTCAGTTGTTTGATTTGCACCTGTGCGACGCATTGCAGCAGGGCGATCAGCGGTTATGACAAAGAGTGGAATATTTGAGTGAGATGCCTCTAAAACTGCAGGGTGATAATTAGCAACCGCAGTTCCGCTAGTGCAGATCACTGGCACTGGACGGTTAGTCGCTTTTGCTAAACCAAGAGCGTAAAAGGCAGCGGTTCTTTCATCGATACGAATATGTAATTTAATTAACTTACGTTCTTGCGCCGCAATTAGGGCGAGAGATAAAGGTGCATTGCGAGATCCGGGTGAAATAACCGCATTAGTTATGCCGGCTTCAATGATCTGACGAACGATGACGCGAGCCAGCTGAGTTGATTGGCTCATGCAATTAGCTCCCAAGTCTTCATAACGTGATTCTTCCACCATTCAATGCGATCGGGTGCCACTTCAAGAGCACCGAAGTCAGGCTCAAAATCCTTTATTTCAATTTCACCGTTAACAATTGGTAGTTCAGCAACGTTGTCACTTAGTAGTGCGCCAGTGCCAAGGCCGCAATCAAAGTTTAAATCGGCAAATGAAGCCGCTAATTGCAGGCCGTAATTAATACCGACAGCACTTTCTAGCGCGCTAGAAACGACAACTGGAAGTTTGTGGTGCTCTGCCAACTTATGTGCGCGAGCAATTCCGCCGAGTGGCGCAACTTTCAGAGCCAAGATATCTACAGCTCCAGAAAGATCAATTGTAAATGGATCCGCCGCTTTTCGTAAAACTTCATCGCCAGCGATCGGAATATCTAGCTTTAACTTTTCCTTTAGCTCTCTTAATTCTGCGATCGTCGCGCAAGGTTGCTCAACATATTCCAGCGGTCCAATATTTTCAAAGATTGCCCGCAAGTTTGTGACTGCAGTTGCAACGTTCCAATTACCGTTTACATCGATTCGTAATTTGGCCTTTGGTGCAAGGGCACGAACCTTTGCCAAGCGCGCAATATCTTCAGGCAGGTTATCGCCAACTTTTACCTTAAAGCTTTGAACGCCCGGAAAAGATTGCACAATACTTTCGATCTCTGATGATTCGTTTAAAGAAGGTATTGTGCCGTTAACTTTTACTGAAGTGCGATAAAGCTTTGGACGAGGCTTTGTTGCCGCTTCAATCGCACACATCAACCAGGGTGCTGATTCTTCGTATCCGTATTCGAGAAATGGTGAGAACTCTCCCCAACCTTGTGGGCCTTGCATAAGTGCAACTTCGCGCACATTGATTCCACGAAAATTGGTGCGCGTAGGAAGGGTGATTACACGAAGTGTTGCAAGGAGGTCATCAAGCATAAGAGCTAAGGACGCTTTGGGAACTTTCCGAAATCAGGAGCGCGCTTTTCTTTAAAAGCATCACGACCTTCTTGGCCTTCTTCGCTTAAATAAAAGAGCATGGTGGCATCCCCTGCTAGTTGCTGAATACCCGCAAGGCCATCATCGGCTGCGTTCATTGAAGATTTAATTAAGCGAAGTGCAAGAGGAGAATTAAGCAGCATCTCGCGACACCAGGAAACTGTTTCTGCTTCTAGCTCTTTAAGTGGAACAACGGTGTTAACAAGTCCCATAGCGAGCGCTTCTTGCGCATCGTATTGACGAGTCATAAACCAAATCTCGCGCGCTTTCTTCTGGCCAACACTTGCCGCAAGAAGACCTGATCCATATCCACCATCGAATGAACCAACCTGTGGTCCGGTCTGTCCAAACTTGGCATTCTCTGCCGCAATTGTTAGATCGCAGACCACGTGAAGAACATGTCCGCCACCAATCGCCCAACCGGCAACCATGGCAACAACTGGCTTTGGTGTGCGACGAATTTGAATCTGCAGATCTAAAACATTTAGACGGCCGATGCCTTTTTGCGCCAATGGATCATCGCCGAGGTATCCATCATCACCGCGAACGCTGATGTCACCGCCAGAACAGAAAGCTTCATCGCCCGTTCCGGTAAAGATAATGACTCCGACTTCTGAGTTATCGCGCGCTAGTGAAAACGCTTCTTGTAATTCAATAATTGTTTGAGGTCGGAATGCGTTGCGAACTTCTGGACGATTGATTGCAATCTTGGCCATGCCTTCTGCAACTTGGTAGGTGATATCTGTGAATTTTTCTCCGCCCGCACCTTTTACCCACGCAGGGATGTCACGGTTACCAAATTCACGCTTGATCGGCTTGCTCACGATTCCTCCATCTTCGACTTCGAGCGATAGCCTACGCGTGCAATGGAGCAGACGTCACAACGAGAGATTCGTGCGATCGATCCCACGTGGACCCTCGCCGAGATAATCACGCGCCTTGCCAAAGCGCTGGCCGGCGATGGCCCAGCCATAGCCCTTTCCTCAATTGCATCTAGCCACGTCCCTTCTGAAATCGCATTAGTTGTTTCAACCAGCGGTTCGACCGGAAGTGCCAAAGAAGTCGGGCTCTCAACAGATGCGATTCTGACAAGTGCTAAAGCAACTAATAAATACTTAGGTGCAACGCCAGGACAAATCTGGTCACTCTTGCTTCCGCTAACTCATATTGCAGGCATAAATGTTTTGGCGCGTAGCTTGGAACTTGGAACAACTCCGTTGGACCTGCGACAACATGAAGGTAAGTATCCTGACGCTGATTTCACAGCCGTAGTTCCTACTCAGTTATTTCGCGCCTTAAATGGTGATAACGAATTACTAGAACATCTCAAATCCGCAAAATCTGTTTTAGTTGGTGGCGCAGCACTTGATCCACAACTGCGCAAAGAAGCTAGTACTGCAGGTATTAACGTGATTGAAAGTTATGGCATGACCGAAACTTGTGGCGGATGCGTCTATGACGGTAATCCATTGCCTGGTACCAAGATTTTAATTGCTGACTCTGGAATCATTTGGATTTCTACTGGCTCGCTGGCAACAACATATTTAAATGATCCAAAAAGTTGGGATAACTTGATTGAAGATGGTTATTTCCAAACCTCGGACAAGGGCGAATTTCGCGACGGTAAATTAATCGTTACGGGACGAAGTGATGACGTGATCATCACAGGCGGTGAAAACATCTCACTTGCAGCCGTTGAAAAAGTTATTCGCGACACCTTCACTGGTGTTGAATGCGCCGCATTTGCAATCGCAGACAAACAATGGGGGCAGGTACTTCATTTAGCGATCGCTGGCTCATTAAAGCCAGAGCAAGAAGCAATTAACGAAGTTCTTTCTTCACAGATTAGCGTTGCAGCTAAAATAAAAGGGTTCTTATTTATTGATAGGTTGCCTCTTACTGCTCTGGATAAAATTGATCGCAAGAGACTCATCGAATTAGCGCTCGGAGACACCAAATGACTTCTGTAGGTAAATGGGTGGCCGGTGCGCGCCCACGCACCTTAGTTGCTGCAATTGCGCCAGTAATGGTTGCAACCGCATTTGCTGGAAGTCAGTGGAGCCCCTGGCGCGCACTGCTGGCGTTAATCGTAAGTTTGGCGTTACAAATCGGAGTTAATTATGCAAATGATTATTCTGATGGAATTCGTGGCACAGATGATTCTCGAATTGGTCCAATTAGATTAACTGCCAGCGGCCTTGCTAAACCTGGCGCTGTGAAAGCCGCTGCTGCGATCTCTTTTCTTGTTGCTGCCCTTGCTGGGTTAGCACTTGCCAGCATAACGACATGGTGGCTAATTCTTGTCGGAGCCCTGGCCCTTAACGCAGCATGGGGATACACCGGTGGAAATAACCCTTATGGTTATAAAGGTTTAGGGGAAGTAGCTGTATTTTTATTCTTCGGTGTTGTTGCAACTGTTGGAAGTTATTTCGTGCAGACCGAAAAAATGAATTTACAGGTATTTATCATTTCAATTCCGATGGGCGCGCTAGCGTGTGCCATCTTGGCGATAAATAATCTACGCGATCGCGAGCAAGATGAGATTGTTGGCAAAAAAACCGTGGCAGTGCGCTTAGGTGATAAAGGTGCACGTGGTCTATACATCGCGCTCCTTCTTTCGGCGCATCTCTTCGCGCTCCTTACTTTTGAACCTAGCGCTCTTCTAACTCTTCTAGCTGCTCCCCTGACGTGGAACTTGGCGCGCGGGGTAATAAGCGGGGTGCAAGGTGCGGAATTAATCCCGTATTTGGCCAAGACTGGTAAGTTGCAACTGGCTTTTGCACTTCTTTTTGCACTCGGCTTAATTATCTAACTTTGGCTAGAATAGGGGCATGATTAGGTTGCTAGGCATTATCTCAATAGTCTCACTGGTTTTGACTCTGTACGCGTTCATCGATTGTGCGCGACGAGATGATTCACTGATAAACAAATTGCCTAAGTGGGGTTGGTTACTACTAATTCTTCTTCTGACACCATTTGGAGCAATTGCCTACATTGCTATCGGTCGCGTACGCGGTGAAAGAGGTCCACGTCCACCAAAGCGCCGCATATTGCCACCAGATGATGACCCAGATTTTCTGCGCAAGATTTAATTTACTTAACGACTAAAGGCCGCTGTAAGTGTGCTTTCCGGTTCCCCAGACATTTACATATACATAGTTGAACAAGAACGTTGAGCCCGCAAATAAGCAGAGCCAAGCAGCGCGCTTGCCACGCCATCCGATAGTTACGCGAGCATGTAAGTAAGCGGCATATGCCACCCAAGTAATAAATGCCCAAGTCTCTTTTGGATCCCATCCCCAATATCTGCCCCACGCACTTTCAGCCCAAATTGCGCCAGCGATAACTGAAAATGTCCAAAGTGGAAATACAAATGCAACTAAGCGATATGAAAGTTGATCTAGCGTTTCTAATTCTGGCAAACGCTTTGCCCATGCCTTTCTTTCACCGCGTGATTCCATGGAATCTAGATATAGGTATGCGCCAGCGATGACATTTGAAAGTAAGAAAATTCCACCAGAAATAATGGCAGTGACAACGTGAATAACTAGCCAGGTTGATTTCAAGGCAGGTACTAAAGGAGCGCTATCACGATAGAGAAGTGTTATTGCGGTGCCAAGAGTTAGTAGAACTGAAATTGATACAAATAGACCAAGCCAACGTAGATCATATTTACGCAGCGCCGCTAAATAAGCACCAGTGAAAGCAAGTGCGCCAGTTAATGAGAATTCATACATATTCGACCAAGGAACATGCTTGGCAGAAATTCCACGCGCGATGGTGCCGGCTAATAACAAGAGAAATCCTAAAACCATCAGCGCTGTTGCAATCCGAGCAGCGCGTTCGGTGCGCGTGTAATCCAAAGTCTTGGTTTTTACAGATCCTTCTTTTCCTTCGCTCTGCTCTGGCGTTCTAACTGCCCAAGCAGTTTCAAAAGCGTGTGCTAAAAAGGAGAGAGCGAATACACCCATCGCCGCATAGACCAAGTTATTTGATAGGTAGGCCCAAGTCGTTTGCATCTATTTCTCTTTCCTTAAATGGGCGACAATTTTTTCTATCTCAGCAGGTAAGCCAGGTGCACCATTCTTAGCCAGGCCAGCAACTTCTACAACTCCAGTTGTTGTGATCCGTATCCAAATTCGACGACGGCGACCAAATAGTGATGCAAGCAACCCCAGGATGGCGGCTATTGCGCCATAGAGCGAATAGGACTTTCCAGGATCATCAACAATCGCCAGGTTTATCCAGGGAGTGAAGGCTTCAAAGGTGATTGAACCTTCTGGGTATGAAAATGTTTCACCAGGTTTTAGCGAATCAAGTGCTATCCGCTCCATCTTAGAAGTATCAATACGGTAAACAGATTGCGGAATACCAGAATCTAAACCCAGATCGCCTTTCCAAATCGAGAAGAGTAACTTTGGATCAAGGGCTTCAGGGAAAACAGAAATGCCGCCGTTTGCTCCATCTCGCGCATAAGTCGGCAAGAAGCTAGCTACAAAACCAACTTGAGGATCGGCATCGGGAACTTTAATTGCACCGATTGATCTTAAATTTCCATCTTGTGGCAAAAATGGAACCGGCCCTTGCAGTGCAACCATTCCTGTGGAATCACGAACTGTAACGATGGGTGAATATCCATTTGCTTGCAGATAAACCCGGGTATTTCCAAATGTTAAAGGACTGTTTACTTTTATCGTTTTAATTGTTGAGGTTTTTTCCCCAGCGTTTGTTACTCGAACCGTTGCTGTGTAATCCTGTGGCGCATTGGTTAGAACATCATATTTAGCAACAAAATCTATAACTTCAATGACGAATGGTTGCAAAGATTCATCATTGCTGAGTTTGCCAAAGGAGAGAGTGTCATACGAAGTTGGAACGCTAATAAATCGCTCGCCCTTATTGACGATCGCTTCACCGCGCATACCAAATAATGAACCGATGCTCACACCTAGCAGGATAAGAATTAACGATAGATGAAAGAGCAGATTGCCGGTCTCGCGCAGATATCCTTTTTCAGCAGAAACGCTCTGGCCTTCAACGCGCACTCTAAAGCGATTTTTCTTAAACCACTTTGTGGCTAGCTCTAATTCAGATCCGTTTCCGGCAAATTCTTGGAAGTGTTCCATGCGGGATAGGTTGCGCGGAGTTGCTGGCGGCTGCGCGCGCATTGCTTCGAAATGCTCCAAAGTGCGCGGCAGAACACAACCAATTAGCGAAATAAATAGCAAGATATAAGTTGCGCTAAACCAAGGCGATGAATAGACCGTAAATCCGGAAAGCCTTTCTATCCAGCGCGCTAATTCTGGGCTATCAATAAAGTATTGCCGCACCGCAATTGGGTTTTGAGAGCGCTGTGGGATTAGAGAACCTGGGATCGCCGCCAGGCCCATCAACATCAGAAGAATAAGTGCGGTGCGCATACTGGTTAATTGGCGCCAGATGAAGCGCAATAAACCAGCAGTGCCTAATTGGGGAATATCTACTTCTTGACTCATTAAATCACCGGTGCGAATTCTGTAATCATTGAGCGAAGTGAAATCATTAAATCATTCCAAAAACCAAGTAGTTGTGCAATTCCAATTAAAATCAATAGCGCTCCACCGATGGTAGTTATCAAATCTCCGCGCTTAGTTAAGAACCGTCGCAAGCGAGCCGATTTATCTAGATAAAGTCCTGATGCGATAAATGGTGCACCAAGTCCTATGCAATATCCGAAGGAGAGAATGGCACCACGCGCGGCACTTGATTCTTGAAATGCCAAAGTCTGCACAGTTGCAAGTGCGGGCCCGATGCAAGGTGTCCAACCAACTCCAAATAAGAAGCCGAGCAAAGGTGCCCCAATTAGTCCACCGTTCGTCGCCACCTTTGGTGAGAATGTGCGCATCATAGGAAAGCGCCCCATAAAGATAAGGCCGAGTGCAATTGTTATTACACCCAGAACGCGCGTAATGGTCTCATCGTTAGTTGCGATGCGAGAACCGATACCGCCAAAGAGTGCGCCATAGGAAATAAATAGAACACTAAAACCTAATACAAAGAGTATTGAGCCAAGAAAAACCCGACCCTTTGCCTTCGAATATCCCGCTGCAAATGAAAGGTAACCAGGTACTAACGGAAGTACGCAAGGTGAAACAAATGAGATCAGGCCAGCAAGGATGGCTATTGGGAAAGCCACCAGTAAGAATCCACCCATTAGCTGGTCCACAATAAAGCTAATCATTCTGCTTCCAGCTTTCTAATTAACTTACTGAGAGATGTCAAAGTTACTTCACCTGAAATGCGAGCGGCGACATTTCCATTTTTATCTAACAGAACTGTTGAAGGAATGGCATTTGCTGGAAGGGTTGCCTTAAAGCCAATCAATAGCGAATCATCGATAAAGGTTGGATATGGCATAGCAAAACGACGAGCGAAAGCTTCGGCGGTTGCGGGATTGTCTCTAGTTAAAATTCCCATAAATTGAACGTCAGGATATTGTTTTGAAAGTTCAATCAGCGTTGGTATCTCGGCGCGACAAGGTGAGCACCAAGAAGCCCAAACATTTACTACTGCAATTTGGCCCGGATTAAATATGAATTCCTTACCGCTTAACGTCATCCCAGATAGTTTTGGGGCAGCGCTACGGTTTGAGTTTTCAATAAAAGTTACGGCGCCACTGCCTTCGATAAAACTCTCTTCGGCTGTTGAACTGCCACCGCCACCACATGCGGCTAACAAGGATGCAGAAAGTAGCGCAAGCACAACTAATTTTATTTGCTTGCGCATATATCCATTACTTCTTTGGTGGTAGTAAGTGTGCTGCAGGTTCTGAATAAGAAAGTCCAGAAATCACACCTTCGTCATCAAAATGAATGCTGGTGACCGAGGCAAGTGTGCATTCGCGTTTGCGAGGATCGTGCAACATGGAACGACCTTCAATTGCACTTCGGGTAATCCAAATGGGAAGTTGGTGTGAAACAACGATTGCATCTTTACCATTTGCCGCTTTATGAGCCGCAAAGATCGCTGCGAACATACGATTTATTTGTTCATCATATGGTTCACCCCAAGATGGTTTCCAAGGATTATATAAATGGCGCCATGCGGTGGGATGTTTCAGAATTCCACTACCTGGTTCAAAACTCTTTCCTTCAAAAATATTTCCGGCCTCAATCAGGCGCTCATCAGTTGTTATCTCAATGCCGTGAGCTTTTGCAATTGGCGCCGCAGTCTCTTGCGCACGTTGCAAAGGTGAAACGTGCAGCGCACCTAAATCAATGCCCTTAGACCACTCACCTAATACTTGCGCCATTTGTTGGCCACGCGTTGATAAACGCCAGCCGGGTTGACGGCCATAGAGAATTTTCTGTGGGTTTTCTACTTCACCGTGACGTGCTACGTGGACTGTTGAACTCATGGCGCTAAGCATAAAGCGTCTGATGGCCCTGCAATATCTGAGTTAATCGCTAAGGTTGAGCCCATGTCACTCACGCAGCAACGTGCGGCTTTTTTCGACGTTGATAACACTCTGGTGCGGGGCTCGACCATTTATTTCCTGGGACGCGGCATGTACCAGCGTGGATTTTTCACAAAATCCGATATTTCTAGATTTGTACTGGCAAATCTGAGATTTCGCTTAACGGGAACTGAAAAGCAAGATGAGATCAATCGCTTTCAAAAATCAGCCCAAGATTTTATTGGTGGCCACAATGTCACCGAAATTAATGCCGTTGCCCAGGAAATTTATGATGAATATGTCTCACCTGCACTCTGGGAAGGTACGATTGAAATTGCACAACGTCACTTAAATGATGGCGTTGAGGTTTGGCTAGTTACTGCCGCACCCGAAGATATGGCAACGCTAATTGCCGAACGTTTGGGATTTACTGGAGCACTTGGCAGCAAAGCCGCAATCAAAGATGGTTTCTACACCGGTGAAATGAATGGGCCTTTACTGCACGGTCGCGAAAAAGCAACTGCAATTAAAGAGTTGGCACGTGAACGTGGTTTCGATCTGGAACACTGCTTTGGGTATTCAGATAGTCACAATGATTTGCCGTTGCTGCTTACCGTTGGGCATCCATCAGCAATTAATCCTGATGCCATATTGCGTATTCGTGCACTAAAGGAAAAATGGCCGATTAACGATTTCCGCAGAATGCGCTTCGTTAATCGTTTACTCGGTCCAATGGTCTCGCGCGCCGCATGGCTTGGCACGCGGCTTACTCCGCGCCGCAAATCTCGCTAACTTTCTACTCAATTAGCGCAGCGACCTCACTTGCCAGTAATGTAGGCAAGTTATGGAAACGCGCTCCTTTGCAGATTACTTACGTACCCTGGATGACGCTGCCCTAATTTCGCTCTTTACGCATCGCCCTGATCTGGTAACCCCAGTTCCACCAGATATTGCATCCCTTGCAGTGCGCGCAACATCTGCGCCAAGTTTGGCTAGGGCAATTGATTCGCTAAATGCTTGGCAATACCAAGTTCTCGAAGCGTGCGCTGTTGCAGCAGAACCATTTAATGAAAAGCAGATTGCAGCACTAACCGATAAGGCGGCGTTATTTGCACTTCCTGGGCTTATTGAACGTGGCCTGGTTTATTCAGGAAGAGATGGTTTATATATCCCCACAACACTTCGTGAAGTTCTGGGTAATGAAATTGCTGGCCTTGGCCCGCAGTCAATGGCAAAACTTTCACTTAAAAAATTAGATGAGGCGCCGGTGCCGGCCCAGAAAGCTTTGGATGCGATGGTTTGGGGTCCGCCTCGTGGAACTGTGGCAGATATTAAGAAACCTAGCGCCGGAGTTGCCTGGTTGCTCGAAAATGATTTTGTAATTGTTGCTAATTCTCACACCGTGTTGATGCCGCGTGAAGTTGCTATTTATTTGCGTGGTGGAAAAGTTCATAAAGATTTGGCGATACAAGCACCTAAGATTTCAGGTAGTAAGCGCGATGCAAAAAGTGTTCAGTTAGCGGCTATTGCCAACGTTTCAACTTACTTGCGTTGGACTGAAGAGATTCTAAATTTCTGGGCCCAAGAGCCGGCAGATGCGCTACGTTCTGGTGGTCTTGGCGTGCGCGATCTAAAAAACATTTCTACCCATCTAGGAGTCGATTCAAATTGCGCGGCCTTCGTTGCCGAATTGGCTTATTTGGCGGGTCTACTAACAATTGATGCCGATGATCGAATTCTTCCATCCAGCCAATTTGATATTTGGCTCACCCAACAACCATCGACTCGTTGGGAATCACTTGTCTCGCAATGGTTAATTACTTCACGCGTCAGTGGGTTGGTTGGCAAAGAAGAATCAAAAAATGTGGCACCACTTGGCCCTGAACTAGATCGCGTTGCAGCATCTTCCATTAGAAAATTAACGCTACGTTTATTGCAAGAAAGCCCTGAGATAGCACCAGACTTTGAGCCGCTTTCGGCACTTGCTAATTGGCATATGCCCGCTAAGCGCAGTGGTGGAATTCAAGTTGATTACGTGCAATGGACTTTACGTGAGGCCGAATGGCTTGGTATTACTGGGCAGGGCGCTATCTCTAAATACGGAATTGCCTTGTTGCAGGGTGATGAATTAGATGGAATAAACGAGGATCTTCCAAAGCCAGTTGATCACATACTTATTCAGAGTGATCACACTGCAATCGCTCCTGGCCCGCTAGAACATGAAGTTGCCCAAGAGTTGGCAATCTTGGCGGACATTGAAAGCCGTGGAGGCGCAACTGTTTATCGTTTCAGTGAAGCCACAATTCGCCGAGGATTAGATCATGGTCGCACCGGTGATGAAATAAAAGCATTCCTAAAGAAAACTTCTAAGACACCGATGCCACAACCGCTGGAATATTTAATTGCAGATGTCGCGAAGAAACATGGAAAGTTGCGAGTTGGTAACACTTCATCATTTATTCGTTGTGAAGATTCCGCGCTTATCGCCCAAATCATTAGTGATAAACGTTTAGATATTTTGCAGTTGCGCCAGATCGCACCTGAGGTTCTTATCTGCCAACATGATGCCGCCGATGCCATGAATATTCTGCGCAGTTTCGGTTACTTGCCAGCCGGTGAAGATTCACAAGGATCTTTACTTAGCGGCCCACGTATTCAACGTGCCAAATCTAAAGCACGCCCACCACGCATTATCGGAGAATTTGATCGACCAGATGAGTTACAACTCGAGGGCGCACTGCGCGCTCTGCGCACTGGAGAAAAATCTAGCCACCGCCAAAGTACTTTGCGCAATATTGCAGCCAGCGCCCTCGGTTCACTTCCGCGCACAACTGCAAATGAAACGCTAGATATTCTGGCGGACTATCTGCAAAATCAACCAGCAACATCTCTTTCAATTGGATATGCCGATAACAATGGCCTTGTTTCACATCGCATCATCGATCCGCTAAAACTCTCAGCTGGTTCGCTCATCGCCCGAGATCACGCAACCGGTGAGGTGCAGACCTTTAGAATTGCGCGAATTACAGGGGTGGCTTCAATATGACGAGCACGAAAGAGGCTACATACGGCAGACTTGACCCTATGTTGGCGGCGATTGAAGCTTTAGTTAGATGTGAATCACCTAGCGAAGATTTAGCTGCCTGCCAGAACGTGGTGCGACTAGCAAGTGATATCGCAACTCGCGTACTTGGAACACCAGCCCAAATAAAAGAAGTTGAAGGCCGTCCGGTCTTTTGGTGGGGTGCGAACGCACCTGAAATTTTATTGCTAGCTCACCTCGACACCGTTTGGCCTCATGGTTCCTACTCTCCACTTTGGGAAGTAAACGGTGATGTAGTCCGCGGCCCAGGTGTATTTGATATGAAGGCTGGCTTTGTGCAGGCGCTCTTTGCTCTTAAAGATATTGATGGCGCCGCAGATCGCGTGGCGCTGGTTGCAACAACTGATGAAGAAATTGGATCTTTTACATCACGTAAATTAATTATGGATCTCTCTGCCAAAGCCAAGGCTGTCTTAGTACTTGAAGCTTCCCTTGGCGGCAAAGTTAAGACCGGGCGTAAAGGCACGGCGATGTACAAAATTAACGTCCACGGTTTAGCCGCACATGCTGGGCTCGAACCCGAAAAAGGCGTAAATGCCACCGTGGAAATCGCACACATTATTTTGCAACTTTCGGCGCTAGAAAACACTCAGCATGGAACAACAGTTGTTCCAACATTATTAAAATCCGGAAATAGCGCCAATACTGTTCCTGATTTGGCAGTGCTTGAAATTGATGCTCGCTCATTTGCGCAGTCTGAGCTCGAAAGAATAGATGCAGCAGTTAAAGCAATTAAGCCAACTATTACTGGTGCGCGCTTAGAAATTACTGGAGGTCTTAATCGACCACCGCTTCAGCCATCATCGACGAAAGAATTGTATGAACAAATTGAAAGAGTTGCTAAAGAGATCGGCATGGCACCTCTTGGATGCGCTGAAGTAGGCGGTGCCAGCGATGGAAACTTTGCAGCAGCAGCGGGTGCGCAAGTTCTAGATGGTTTGGGTGCAATTGGTGGCGGAGCGCATGCACCAAGTGAATGGTTGAGTCTGAAATCTGTTGAAGAACGAAGTGCACTTCTGCATGCCTTTATAAAGGATCTACTTAAATGAGCGAAGGTCCACTAATCGTCCAGAGCGATAAAACGCTATTGCTAGATATTGACCATCCGAATTCCACTGAATGTCGCCGCGCTATTGCACCCTTTGCTGAACTAGAGCGATCACCAGAACATATTCACACTTATCGCTTAACAAATTTGGGGCTCTGGAATGCGCGCGCTGCCGGCCACGATGCCGAGTTAGTAATTGACACTCTTATTAAATATTCACGTTACGCGGTTCCACATTCTTTATTAGTCGATGTTGCCGAAACTATGTCTCGCTATGGCCGCCTGCGCTTAGAGGCGGATCCCGTCCATGGACTTATCTTGATCACAACCGATGTTGGCGTTCTAGAAGAAGTTATCCGTGCCAAGAAGATTGCTCCCCTGCTTGGTGTGCGCATCGATCCTGAAACTATTGCAGTACATCCCAGCCAACGTGGTGCGATTAAACAATCACTGTTGCGCTTGGGCTGGCCGGCTGAAGATTTTGCAGGTTACGTAGATGGCCAGGCACATGAGATTTCGTTAAAACAAGAAGACTGGAAAATTCGCCCGTATCAAGAGTTGGCAGCCGAAGGCTTTTGGCACGGTGGTTCTGGTGTGGTTGTTCTCCCCTGCGGTGCTGGAAAAACAATTGTCGGCGCCGCCGCAATGGCACACGCCAAAGCAACAACTTTAATTTTGGTTACCAACACAATCGCTGCTCGTCAGTGGCGCGAAGAATTATTGCGTCGCACAACTTTAAATGAAGATGAAATTGGCGAATATTCAGGTGCGAAGAAAGAGATTCGCCCCGTAACAATTGCTACCTACCAAGTTATGACTAAGAAGAAAAATGGTGTCTATTCCCACCTTGATCTCTTCGACACCCATGACTGGGGGCTAATCATTTATGACGAAGTGCATTTGCTGCCTGCGCCAATTTTCCGCTTCACCGCCGATATCCAATCACGCCGCCGCTTGGGCCTTACTGCGACCTTGGTTCGTGAAGATGGCATGGAAGGCGAAGTTTTCTCACTGATCGGACCAAAGCGTTTTGATGTTCCTTGGAAAGAAATTGAAGCTCAGGGATATATCGCACCGGCTGAATGTATTGAAGTAAGAGTGAATTTAACTGAGGCTGAACGGCTGGAATATGCAACGGCCGAACCAGAAGAGCGTTATCGCAAATGTGCAACTACCCGCACCAAACGCGATGTAGTTGAAGAGCTAGTTGGATTACACGCCGGTGAGCAAATATTGGTGATCGGCCAATACATTGATCAACTAGATGATCTTTCTGCAACGCTGGGTGTTCCCGTAATCAAAGGTGAAACGCCTATAAAGGAGCGCGAACAGTTATTTGCCGCTTTCCGTACTGGTGAAATCACCTGCCTAGTTGTTTCAAAAGTTGCTAACTTCTCAATTGATCTACCGGAAGCCACAATTGCGATTCAGGTATCCGGGGCATTTGGTTCACGCCAAGAAGAAGCACAAAGACTTGGTCGAATCGTGCGCCCAAAGGCTGATGGACGTGGTGCAAAGTTTTATTCAGTTGTCTCGCGAGACACTATTGACCAAGATTTTGCGCAAAATCGCCAACGCTTCCTGGCAGAGCAAGGTTATTCGTATCGAATTATTGATGCTGACGATGTTTTTCAAGGCAAGATCTAAATCTTTCCGGATCCACTTTATAGAAATCGTGATGTTCTCCATCTATATGGATAACAGGTACCTCGTGCCCATAAAGTTTCTCTAATTGGGCATCGCTATCAATAAATTTAATCTCTATCTCAAAATCTAATTCTGCTTTTAAAGTCTCAAGGGTTGCTTCTGCAACTTCGCAGAGATGACAACCATGGCGTGAATAAACCGTAATTAGGTTTTTCACTTTTTCTTTGGGCTCTTAGCCGTCTTTGATGTGAATGCTCGGTCTACTAGCTCTTGAATTACCAGAGTGGCATCACCTTTGGCGCGATACAAGTTTTCTTCAGCGTTCTTCAATAAAGTTTCCGCAGTTGTTTTTGAAACAGTACCAACCAGTGGACCATACTTCTTTGAGAAAATCATGTGAGCGATCTGTCCAATTGAGTCTGCAAGTTCGGTTCTTGCTTCATCAAGGGTTGGTTCAGGTCGAGCGCTAATAGATGAGAAATTAAGAACTATTGGACGCTCTGATTTCATGCGCGCAATTGCACCTGCTATCCCAGCATCTGCACTATTTGGTGACATGGATACATTCTCGCACCCTGATAGCGTTAGGCGCTATGGCAAGGAAAAATCCTAGGTATCTCGCGCGAAACTTCGCGATATCCACACTTTTTGCCACTTTACTTATTGGTTTTCTGACTCCAATTTCTGCAGACGCCTTAATTCTGGTTCGCCCAGCAACTCAATGGGGTTATGTCTATGCCGGACCCGCATCCAGTGCAAACCAGACTGCTAAACCTAAGGTTGCAAATCTAGAAAAGAAATCAAAGATTGTTGTTAAGTACAACAATTTTCCAGAGTGGACCAAGGTACAGGTGCAAGCAGCGGTAGATGTTTGGGCTGCAAATTTCGAATCTAAAGTTCCAATCTATATCGATGCCACATGGGGACGTTCTTCATCATTTAGTGTTTTAGGTAGTGCGCGCGCGGGCAGTTACTTTGCAAATTTTCCAGGCGCTCCTGATTCCAGCCTCTGGTATCCATCTGCGCTAGCAAATGCGCTAGCTGGAAAAGATTTAGATGGCGATAACCCCGAAATGATTATCACCGTTAATTCATTGGCTAGTTGGTATAGCGGTACCGGCGTTGGCCCAAGTAAAACTGAATACGATCTGCAATCAGTTATCTTGCACGAAATGGCACACGGTTTGGGTTTTCTATCTACCGATAGTTATGACAGTTTTTTTGGATATGGATCGATAGATCAACCAACACCATACGATGCCTATGTTCAGACTGGTGATGGGCGACGTTTATCTGATCTACCTTCACCTTCACTAGAACTCGGTGAGGCGTTAACTTCAAAGTTAGTTTGGTCAGGACAGCAGGGAATCGCAGCTAATGGTGGTGTTAAACCACTTCTTTATACGCCAAAGAAATACGAAGATGGATCTTCGGTAAGCCATTTAGATGAAGCAACTTTCTCCAAGGCTGGCCCTGATGCGGTTATGTCGCCAAATTTAGATGCGGGAGAAATTTTTCATCAGCCTGGCCCACTTTTGCTCGCCATGATGCAAGATCTACGCGCAAAGCCGCCGGTTGGAATAGCAGTTGGTATTCCACAAACGGTGCGCAATGCCCAAGCTCTGGTCTCTGATTCAGGGGCAATAATTAAATTTGATCCGCCAGCAAATGCGCGCGCTGCTCAGATAACTAGTTATACGGTTAAAAACGATAAGACTGGCGCCGAAAAAAGCTTTACTTCAAGTCCTGCCACGCTAACTGGCTTAAAGAATGGCACTAGTTACACCTTCTCTATTACTGCGCTAAATTCTTTGGGTTCCTCCGACCCAGTTACAACTAATTCCATAACCCCACAAGCCTCATGGAAGAAGACTGTTATTGATCCGCTTGCCGATGCTCGCAACCTAACTACGGTTACCTTCAACACCAATCCTGCAATTATTTATCAGGATGTAATAAACGGTGCCTTGAAGGTTGCACTTTGGAACGGCAAGATTTGGAATAAGTTAACTGTCGATGGAAGAGGCGGATCTGCTGGCCGTACTCGCAATGCAATATCTGGCAAAGTCTCTGCATGCGTTAGCGGCTTCGGCAAAGCACAGACATTACATATTTTCTATGCTGATTCTGTAGATAAAGATCTGAGATATGCCACCTATGATGGCAAGGCTTTCAAATATGAAATAGTTGATGGCAACGGGGCGGCAATTAATAGCTATGAAGACCCGATCCGCGTGCGCACTGCCAGTGATGTCAGTGTTTCAAATGCCTGTTCAGTGAGTTCAGCAGGGGTGCAAGTTTTTTATCGCGATGAATCACAAGGAATTCTGCTTGGCGCAGTTCGCGCCAAGGGCTCTCCTGATTGGCGATACGAGCTAGTTGATGGCGATCGCAAAACAGATGATCGAACCACTGGCGATGTTGCATTCCACTTAGATGCTCTCTTTGATGGCAAAGATACAATTTTGCTATATGACTCTGTCTTAACAATTAATCAACGCAAAGAAGCTACCTCTGGCGCCATTCGCGTAGCCCAGCGCAATGGCTTGAGTGCTACTGCTTGGAAATATCAGACCCTTGATACATCAGGCGGTCCAATTGCGGTTGTGGGCTATGACGTTGCTCTGCAAAAAGGTGCACGTGGCATCCTTGCTACCTGGCTCACCTCATCAACGCTTAGCCTGCCGAATGCGGATCAAATTCGATGGGCTTATCTAGCAACTCCAACAATTTTTAAAACTTTTGCTACAACTGGTTATGGAACGCCAAGTAAATTCTTGAGTAGCGATGGAGCAACCAGCGTCTTTAACTGCCAAAGCCGCCTCTGCGCAGTAGATGTTGCAAAGGGAACCCTCTCTCTGGTTGCCAAAGAACAGAGCTTAGATGGATTTGATTCCGCCTGGATAGTCCTTAATAAGGTGCGATATTTAATATCTGGAGTTAAGAACCAATTGGTTTCACTGCGACCGCTGTAATTTAACTATTTGATACTTGCAAGATCTTTCCATCGCCAGTTAGCAAAAATAAACCAGCAGTACTTGAATACGTTGATGAAATAGCCGAAGTTAATTCTGATGAAGTAAAGGCGCTGATCAGTAAGCCTTTGCTATCAAATTGCAATACAACCGATTGTCCTTTGATTGCTTTAAACCCAGTCACGCCTTTGATTGCCGAAGTTGGTTCAAGAATTGCATAGAACGAACCTTTCGCACCGCTCGATGCCAATGTTCTGCCAGTTGAAGGGATTCGAGTTGTCCATGAAGGTATAAATGAAGAGTTGAATTTAGTTAGCGCACTCTCAACAGTTGTTCCGCTTCTTACTGAGCCAGTTACAAAGAGTGAACTTGTTGTGCTCTGCCAATCACGAATTCCTTTGGGCGCACTACTGCGAACGACGCCAGTTATAGATCCAGTCTTAGCAACCTTGATCAAGGCTCCATCTACCCTGCCCACCAACTTCTTGCCGCCGAGTGTTTCACTGCTAGATCCAAATAAATAAGTTGTCCCATCGCCGCTGCGCGTTATGGCACTTATCTTTGTCTTTGCGCTACCAATCTTTAACTCTTTTGAGAACTTGCCTTCAGCGAGCGTTATTAAGAAAGGTTCGCTATCGCGAGAGGCCAATATCGAAAGCCCGGATGTACTAACCGAAATAGCATCTATCAAGGCCACCGTTGCAATTGAGCTCTGGCCAATCACTTCGCCAGTTGCGCTGATCTGCCAGACTGAAATGTTTTTCATATCAGCACGCAGCGGTGGAATATTTTCAACTTCAATCCCATCAGGATTTAGTGCCCCTGTTACAACTGTTACTGATTCGGGTTGTGGGGCAATAGCGATATTTCCAACCAGCCAAAGTGTTCCCTGTGAATCAATGGCCATTGCCGTTGCTAGCTCATCTAAGCCAGAATCAACTGTTTTCGACCAGATTTCAGTACCAGCGAAATCAAATGCCCGAACCTTAATATCAGCGTTACCCCCCATGATATTTTCGTAAGTAAAAATCGCCTTGCTGTTTGCAACAATGGCTTCAGCGCTAGAACTTTGACTAAATACTTTAAGCGGCTTTATAGAAACTGATTTAGGCGCGCCTTGCGCAACGCTGGTCATCGCAAGGCAGGCAATGACTGCAGATACTAGATATTTTCTAAGCAAGTTCTTGCGAGCGATCACGAGCGGCCTTCATCGCTTTTGCAACAACACCCGAGATATCGGAATCGTTAAATGAATTTAGCGCTGCAAATGTTGTTCCATTAGGACTGGTTACCTTCTCACGCAACGTAGTTGGGGTGTCACCTGAATGATCAAGGAGTTTGGCGGCCCCAACAATGGTTTGAATTGTCAGCGTGGTTGCGTCGGCGTGAGATAGCCCAAGTGCAACTGCGCCATCGACCATCGCTTCTACAAATCTAAAGAAATAGGCTGGCCCCGATCCGCTGGTGGCAGTGACTGCATCTTGCAGATCCTCATCTACCTCAATGACTTTACCGACTGCGCCAAGAAACCCCATGGTGAATTCACGTTGCTCTGAGGTGACTAGTCCGCAGCAAGAGATCGCAGACATGCCCGCTCCAACCAACGCCGGAGTATTTGGCATAACCCGAATAACTGGGTTAGCGCTAGTTCCAATTTGATCGGCAATATTGCTGATCTGCTTTCCTGCAACAAATGAGATGACCAAGACGCCCTTGCGAATTGCAGTTTTAACTTCGGCCAAAACCGTTGCCATATCTTGAGGCTTAACAACTAAGAGAATCAGATCACTTTTAGCTACGTTTTCCGGTAACTCGGCGTTCGATACTATATATCGAGTGATTAATTCTGCAGCTCGTTCGGCACGCTTTTCAGAGATAGTGATTGCAGATGGGGAAATCCCATAAGTTATTAGGGCAGAGATCAGGGCTTCGCCCATGACACCTGCACCAATGACTGCGACCTGTTTTTCTGAATTAGCCATAGCGAAAGAGTACGCGTAGGCTCTGCGACTATGTCCGAAGTTAAGCCAGGTTTTGCACGCGATTGGGTGGAATTCACCGACCCTAACGATCCCGAAGAAATCTTCAAATGCGACCTAACTTGGCTCACCTCTTACTGGACTTGTATTTATGGCGATGGTTGCCAAGGTGTATTTAATGATCGCCCGAACGCTGGATGTTGCACCGAAGGTGCGATGTATTCCGATGAAGACGATGAAATACGTGTACGTAAAGCAGCCGCAGATTTAACTCCCGAAATGTGGCAGTTCTTTGAACAGGCGCAGCCAAAGAAGCAAAATGGTCAACTTCGAATTTCAGATCTTGATGAAGATAAAGAACGCAAGACCCGCACAGTCGATGATGGATGTATATTCTTAAATCGTAAAGGTTATGAAGCGCCCGGCTTTACTGGATCATTTGGTTGCGTGCTTCACCACTTGGCACAGAAGGAGAACCGCCACTTTGTAGATACAAAGCCAGATGTATGTTGGCAACTTCCACTTCGCCGCAGTTTTGAAACTCGTGAAGTTGGCGAGCGCGAATATTCAATCACTGTAATTGGTGAGTACGAACGCCTGGCATGGGGCGATGGCGGAGATGATTTCGATTGGTACTGCACAAGCAACACTGATGCACACATCGGCAACGAACCTGTTTACATCTCTAACCGCACCGAACTGCAAGCTTTGATGGGTGAGGCTGCCTACGCAGTTCTTGCCGAGCACTGCGATAAGCGCGTAAAGGGAATTAACGATGCTAAAGCGCGCTCACTTCCACTCTTTGTTATCCAACACCCAGCAACGATCGCCGCTGGGAAGTAGTCACCCCTACGCTCTAGAGTTGGCCCATGGCTAAAGTCGAGAAGGATCCATTTCGCTGCGCCGAATGCGGTTGGACATCCCAAAAATGGGTGGGCCGTTGCGGTGAATGCCAAGCATGGGGAAGCGTTGAAGAGATCGCTGCACCGAAGAAACTTTCGCTTGTTCCTGGAAAAGTTACACATGCCGCAACACCTATTGGCGATGTAGACCTTTCATCTGCGCGCGCTCGTCCGACAGGTGTCTCTGAACTAGATCGCGTGCTTGGTGGCGGCCTTGTTCCGGGTGCTGCAATTCTTCTCGCTGGTGAACCGGGTGTTGGAAAATCAACACTTCTTCTCTCTGTTGCGGCGCAAACGGCGGCCAAGGGACTTGCTGCTCTATATATAAGCGGTGAAGAGTCAGCATCACAAGTTCGTCTGCGCGCTGAAAGAATTAACGCAGTTGATCCAAAATTATTCCTAGCATCAGAGACAGATCTGGGCGCAGTCATTGCACATATTGATTCGGTTAAGCCTGAACTAGTAATTATCGATAGCGTTCAAACAATTGGTTCATCGGCTGCAGATGGTTCACCTGGCGGCGTCACACAAGTTCGCGAAGTTGCTGGCGCGCTAATTCGTATCTGTAAAGATCGCGATATCACTTTGTTATTAGTTGGTCACGTAACCAAAGATGGCTCAATCGCAGGCCCGCGTTTGCTTGAACACATTGTTGATGTCGTTCTGCAATTTGAAGGTGAACGCCATTCCAGACTTCGCTTAATCCGCGCAATTAAAAATCGTTTTGGGGCATCTGATGAAGTTGGTTGCTTTGATTTAAGTGATACGGGAATCGAAAGCGTTCTTGATCCAACTGGGCTATTTACTTCCCGTCACGCCGAACCTGTTCCAGGAACTTGCGTGACAGTTACTTTAGAAGGTCGACGTCCACTGCTCGCTGAAATTCAAGCACTTGTCAGTCAAGGGCGTGAAAACGATTTCGGCAATGCCCGTCGCGTTACAAGTGGCCTTGATTCTGCCCGCACATCAATGACTCTGGCAGTACTTGAACTACGTGCCAATATTCGCGTTGGTGGTCGCGATGTTTATGCCGCAACGGTTGGTGGAATGAAGATGTCTGAACCTGCTGCTGACCTAGCACTTGCTTTGGCTGTGGCATCGGCTGCAAAAGGTCTGGCACTTCCTGCAGATTTAGTTGCAATTGGTGAAGTTGGTTTAGCAGGTGAAATTCGCAAAATAAGCGGAGTATCTCGTCGCTTAGCTGAGGCGCACCGTTTAGGTTTTAAGCGCGCACTTGTTCCATCTGGTAGTGATGTGAAGATCGATGGCATGGAGATATTCGAAGTCTCGCGCCTTGATCAAGCTCTGCAACGTGTGAAAATTACCGGGGCAGACTCATGAGTCATTTCGCCGCCCTTTCCAAACTGTTGGGATCAGATGCATCGCTAATATCCGATCCTTATATCACCGCTTCATATTCACGTGATCAGGCACCGTTTGCATCTGCTGCCGCACCTTTTGCCGTTCTGCTAGCACGTAGCGCATCTGAAATTTCAATCGCGCTGAAATATGCCAATGAAAATTCGATTCCAGTTGTGACCCGCGGCGCTGGCAGCGGACTTTCAGGTGGCGCAAATTCCACAGCCGATTCGCTAGTCATTTCACTTGAAAAGATGAACCAGATAATCAAAATTGATTCCGCTAACCAAATAGCGCGCGTTCAAGCAGGTGTGATCAATCTTGATTTAGATAATGCAGCTAAAGAATTTGGTCTGGCCTACCTGCCTGATCCGGCAAGTCGTGACTGGTCATCTTTGGGGGGAAATGCAGCAACAAATGCTGGTGGCATGTGCTGCGTTAAATACGGTGTAACTAGTGCACATGTGCGCGCCATGCAGGTTGTTTTAGCCAGTGGTGAAATTATCGAATTAGGTAAGGCCACTAAGAAATCAGTGACTACCTATAACTTGCTGCATCTATTTATTGGCTCCGAAGGAACTCTTGGCATAATTACCGAACTAACGCTTAACTTAGAAATTCGTCCTGCTGCCCCATCAACGCTAATTGCGACTTTCCCAAGTGTTTCTAAAGCAGCCGCTGCTGCTGTGGCGCTACGACAGTATCGCCCGTCGATGTTAGAAATTATTGATCAGACGACCTTAAAAGCGGTGGAAGCTTGGCATCCACTTGGCTTTGAAGTCGCAGGTTCAGTTTTACTTATGCAATTAGATGAGAATCATTCACTCTGTGAAGCAGCGCTAGAAACGTGTAAGCAATTTGATTTAATCGATGGTGTTTACTCTGATGATCCAGCTGATGCTGCAGATTTAATCCGGGTGCGCAAACTTGCTTATCCAGCGTTAGAGCGCATGGGGGCGACGCTGCTCGATGATGTGGCTTTGCCAATTACTAAAATTGCTGAGTTTGTAGAACGAGTTGAGAAGTTAAGTGCTGAAGTAAATCTAACTATCGGAATCTTCGGCCATGCTGGTGATGGAAATATGCACCCAACAATCGTGCACAACCATGGTGATGTTGCGGCAGCAGAGCGCGCGCAGAAAGCCTTTGGTCAGATTGTCGAAATTGCGCAATCACTTGGCGGCACAGCAAGTGGTGAACATGGAATTGGTTCGATTAAGCCAGGCTTTGTATCCAAAGAGATTTCAAAGACCGTGATCGATTTGCAGCGAGCAGTTAAAAAGGTATTTGACCCGAATTCAATACTGAATCCAGGAAAGAAAATTCCTTAATTCGCAGCTTCTGCTAGATCCTCTGGTGAGTCAGGCATGGTTTCCTTTGTGGCTCCTGCAAAGGTGAACTTCGCCTCCGCCGCCTCGCCTTCAACATCTACGACAATGATTTCGCCAGCCTTTAGCTCACCGAAGAGAATTCGTTCTGAGAGTGAATCTTCGATCTCACGTTGAATTACGCGACGAAGTGGACGCGCGCCGAGAAGTGGATCGTAACCGCGCGCAGCAAGAAGATCCTTCGCTGCCTGAGTTAGTTCGATGCCCATATCTTTAGCCTTCAAGCGATCATCAAGGTTTGCGATCATTAGATCAACGATCTGAATAATCTGATCCTTAGTTAACTGATGGAAGACGATTACGTCATCGATACGGTTAAGAAATTCTGGACGGAAGTGGTTCTTAAGTTCGTCTTGAACCTTGCCCTTCATACGATCGTAATTAGTTAGATCATCATCAATATTGGCAAAACCAAGCCCGAGGCTCTTTGAAATATCGCGTGTTCCAAGGTTGGTGGTCATGATGATCACGGTGTTCTTAAAGTCAACGGTGCGCCCTTGTGCATCTGTCAGGCGACCATCTTCTAGAACTTGTAGAAGTGAGTTAAAGATATCTGGGTGCGCTTTTTCGATCTCATCAAATAGCACAACTGAGAATGGACGACGTCGAACCTTTTCAGTTAATTGTCCACCTTCGTCATAACCAACATAGCCCGGAGGTGCACCGAATAAACGTGAGGCTGTGTGACGTTCTGAATATTCAGACATATCAAGTTGAATTAGCGCGGTCTCATCACCGAATAAGAATGATGCAAGTGTGCGAGAAAGTTCTGTCTTACCAACACCGGATGGGCCGGCAAAGATAAATGAACCACCAGGACGCTTTGGATCTTTCAGACCTGCGCGTGTGCGACGAATTGCTTGGGAAAGTGCCTTGATAGCTTGATCTTGACCGATAACACGGCGATGAAGTTCATCTTCCATGCGAAGCAAACGTGCAGTTTCTTCTTCGGTCAACTTAAAGACTGGAATACCAGTTGATGCAGAAAGTACCTGTGCAATAAGTTCTTCATCAACTTCTGTGACCTTATCTAGGTCAGTGGCTTTCCAATGCTTTTCAGCCTCTACCTTTTCAGCGATTAAAGTTTTTTCTTTATCGCGAAGTGAGGCAGCGCCTTCAAAATCTTGGCCATCAATTGCTGACTCTTTTGCCTTGCGAGCTTCTGCAATTTTGTCATCGAATTCACGAAGTTCGGCAGGTGCTGTCATGCGCTTGATACGCAGACGTGAACCAGCCTCATCGATTAGGTCGATAGCTTTATCTGGCAAGAAACGATCTGAAATATAGCGATCGGCCATATTTGCAGCAGCTGAAAGGGCACCATCTGTAATCGTTACGCGGTGATGTGTTTCGTAGCGATCACGTAGACCCTTAAGAATTTCAATTGTGTGTGCAACAGATGGCTCTTTAACCTGAATAGGTTGGAAGCGACGTTCAAGTGCAGCATCTTTTTCAACATGCTTGCGATATTCATCAAGAGTTGTGGCACCGATTGTCTGTAGTTCACCACGAGCTAACATTGGCTTAAGAATGCTGGCTGCATCTATGGCACCTTCTGCAGCGCCTGCGCCAACTAGTGTGTGGATTTCATCAATGAACAAAATAATATCGCCACGAGTTTTAATCTCTTTCAAAACTTTCTTTAGGCGTTCTTCGAAATCACCACGGTAGCGGCTACCGGCAACGAGAGCGCCGAGATCGAGTGAGTAAACCTGCTTATCTTTAAGAGTTTCAGGTACATCATTCTTATAGATTGCTTGAGCTAAACCTTCTACAACTGCTGTCTTTCCCACACCTGGTTCGCCAATTAAAACTGGGTTATTTTTTGTGCGACGTGAAAGAACTTGCATGACACGTTCAATTTCAGTTTCGCGTCCGATTACTGGATCAAGTTTTCCTTCGCGCGCAGCCTGGGTTAGGTTACGGCCAAATTGATCAAGTACTAAAGATGTAGATGGTGTGCCTTCTGCTGGACCACTTGATGTGGCAGCTTCTTTTCCTTGATAGCCAGAGAGAAGTTGAATAACTTGCTGACGTACCCGATTTAAATCTGCGCCAAGTTTCACAAGTACTTGTGCGGCAACGCCTTCGCCTTCACGGATAAGTCCAAGCAAAATATGTTCTGTGCCAATGTAGTTATGACCAAGTTGCAACGCTTCGCGAAGTGAAAGTTCTAGGACTTTCTTAGCGCGTGGAGTAAATGGAATGTGACCACTAGGAGCTTGTTGTCCTTGGCCAATAATTTCTTCAACTTGAGCGCGGACGCCTTCCAGGGAAATGCCGAGCGCTTCCAAGCCTTTAGCGGCGACGCCTTCACCTTCGTGGATGAGTCCAAGCAGAATATGTTCGGTGCCGATGTAATTGTGATTGAGCATGCGTGCTTCTTCTTGAGCCAAGACAACTACTCGTCGGGCTCGATCGGTAAAGCGCTCAAACATCGGCTATCTCCTCTTAATTTCGTTTCTTGCTTGCGGTAAGCCTATAACCGAAGGCCTACAAGGCGCGAGGTGGTTGGCTAATGGTCAGTAGAACCCCAGATTTAGGGGCGATATTCCCGAGAAAATCTAGCGGTAGGGCCTTAAAGGGTAAGGAGCATCCGCGTGTTGCCGAGGGTGTTGGGCTTGGCCGCTTCTAGATCTAAGAACTCGGCGACACCGGCATCGTATGAACGAAGTAGCTGTTGATAAACATCAGGTGCGACAGGGGTGCCTTCGATTTCTACAAAACCATGGCTTCCAAAAAATTCAGTACGGAAAGTTAGACAAAAAATACGTTCTACGCCGACTTCGCGGGCGCGCTCAATAATTCTTTCTAAGATTAAATGTCCAATGCCTTTATTGTGCAAATTCTTTTCAACCGCAACGGTGCGAACTTCGGCTAAGTCTTCCCAAAGAACGTGGAGCCCACCACATCCCACAACTTTTCCATCAATTTCGGCAACTGTAAATTCTTGAACGCTTTCATACAAAGTTACTGTCTCTTTGCTCAGCATCTGTCCTGGTGCGGCATAAGAATCCACTAATTGGCGGATTGCCTTTATATCGCTAGTTTTTGCGGGACGAATTATGGTCATGGTTACTCGACTTCAGGTTTTACCAACGGGAACAAGATTGTTTCGCGAATTCCTAAACCGGTAAGTGCCATGAGCAAGCGATCAACGCCCATTCCCATTCCACCTGTCGGTGGCATTGCAAATTCCATTGCGCGCAAGAAATCTTCATCTACTTGCATCGCTTCTAAATCGCCTTTCGCGCCGAGAGTCGCTTGTTCGATTAAACGTTCGCGCTGTACAACTGGATCGATTAATTCGGAGTATCCAGTTGCAAGTTCAAACCCATCAATGTAGAGATCCCATTTTTCGGCAACGCCAGGTAATTCACGGTGGGCACGCACCAACGGTGAAGTATCGACTGGGAAGCCCATCACAAATGTAGGCTCAATTAATTGGTCTTTAGCAACGTGCTCAAATATTTCTTCAGCAAGTTTGCCGGTTATCCACTTTGGGTCGATCTTCATGCTCAACTTTGTGGCAATTTTCTTCAAATCTTCGATCGAAGTAAGGGCCGTTACGGTCTCTCCCACACCTTGTGAAATCGCTTCGTATAACGAAATCTCTTTCCATGGTCCGCCCAAATCGGCTTGGCGACCATCATGATGGGTAACAACGTGTGAACCAGCAACTGCCATCGCTGCGTTTTGCACAAGTGAACGAGTTAAATCTGCAATTGAGCGCCAGTCACCATATGCCTGATAGCTCTCGATCATCGCAAATTCGGGTGAGTGAGAAGAATCGGCGCCTTCGTTGCGGAAATTTCGGTTGATTTCAAATACTCGCTCAATGCCACCGACTACGCAACGCTTTAAGAATAGTTCTGGTGCGATGCGCAGATAAAGATCCATATCGTAGGCATTGCTAAATGATTTAAAGGGACGCGCTGCTGCCCCACCATGCATCACTTGCAACATTGGAGTTTCAACTTCAATAAAGTTTTCGGCGCTAAATGTCTCACGTAGAGATTTCATTACTGCCGGACGTAAACGAGCATTGGAGCGCGCTTCATCGCGGACAATTAAATCCACGTAGCGCATACGAACGCGAGTTTCCTCAGACATCGGTTTGTGATCATTTGGCAATGGGCGAAGTGACTTTGCAGCCATGGCATAACTATTTGCCAGAATTGATAGTTCACCGCGTTTGGATGTAATTATTTCGCCAGTAACGCTAACAATGTCACCTAGATCGATATCACTTTTCCATGAATCAAGAACTTCTTGACCTACTTTGTCCAGAGATAGCATCGCTTGTAGTTCGGTGCCATCGCCTTCACGTAGCGTTGCAAAACAGAGTTTTCCAGTATCGCGTTTAAAGATAACGCGACCGGTAAGGCTTTGGATATCACCTGTTGCAGTATCGGTTTCAAGAGCTGCGTATTTGGTGCGTATTTCTAAAAGGGATGCGGTGCGCGCAACTGCAACTGGATAAGGCTCAATTCCGCGCTCAATTAGACCGGCGCGCTTTTCGCGGCGGATACGTAATTGCTCTGGCAGATCTTCTTCGACCGGCGCTGCGGGCTCTTTTTCGTTACTCATGATGGCGAGAGTCTACCTATTAGATATTTCGCTCGTGGATAAGGCGCAGTCCAATCAGCGTGAGATCAGGCTCATGCTCATCAATAGTTTCAGCAACGCCAATGATTAGTGGTGCAAGTCCACCAGTGGCAATAACCGTTGGCGTTCCTTCATAACTCTGCGCTAATTCGGCCACAATACGATCGACCAAGCCATCCACTTGTCCGGCAAATCCAAAGATTGTGCCTGATTGCAGAGCTTCAACAGTGTTCTTACCAATTACATTTTTAGGTCGAATTAATTCAACTTTGCGAAGTTGCGCAGCCCGTGCCGCCAGCGCATCAACTGAGATTTCAATTCCTGGTGCAAGTGCGCCACCTAAGAATTCGCCCTTAGGTGAGACAACATCAAGGTTTGTAGATGTTCCGAAGTCAACAACGATTGCTGGGCCGCCATATAAAGTGTGAGCAGCCAAAGTATTTACTATGCGATCTGCGCCAATTTCCTTTGGGTTATCAACTAATAGTGGAACACCTGTCTTTGTGCCCGGTTCAACAATCGTTGTTGGGATGTTAGAAAAATAAGTCGCGATCATGGTGCGCAATTCCCGCAATGTTGCTGGGACTGTTGAACAAATAGAAAGTCCAGTTACTTCATATCCAGCAACAAGTGCGTGATATTGCAACCAAAGCTCGTCGGCAGTTGTGCGGGGATCTGTCTTAACTCGCCAAGAACGAATTAACTCATTGCCTTCGAAAATTCCCAATACCGTGTTGGTATTTCCCACATCTACTGTCAGCAACATAATTACTCCGTTCTCAGATCTAGGCCAATATCAAAAATTGGAGCCGAATGTGTCAGCGCCCCAATTGCGATGTAATCAACTCCTGATTGTGCATAGGCGCGAGCATTGGCAATTGAGATTCCACCCGATGCTTCAAGTTTGCACTTTCCATTAACTAGCGCGACCGCTTGTGCGCACACTTCCGGGCTCATATTATCGAGCAGAATTAAATCTGGATTCAGCGGCAAGACTTCTTTAAGTTGCTCCAAAGTATCTACTTCTATCTCGATTTCAGCTTTTGGATAGGCACTTCTTACCTTTGCAAAGGCGGCAACCGCGCCACCGGCGGCGGCGATGTGATTATCTTTAATCAAAGCAGCATCGCTCAAACTCATGCGGTGGTTTACTCCCCCGCCCATGCGCACGGCATATTTCTCAATAACGCGCATTCCAGGTGTTGTCTTTCGGGTATCGCGCACCTGACACTTAGTTCCTGATACTTCCTTTACCCACTTACTGGTAAGCGTTGCGATTCCACTTAGATGGCCAAAAAAATTAAGCGCGGTACGTTCGGCTAATAATATTGCTCGAGTATTTCCGCGCACGGTAATTAAAATATCGCCAGCCTTTACAGAGTCTCCATCTTTCTTAAGTTGAGTTACATCTGTAATACCAACTTCTGCCAAGACAGCATGGGCAATGTTCGAACCAGCAATTACCCCATCCATGCGTGCTACAAAATCCGCCGAAGAATTTGCTTCAGTAGAAATAGTTGCCTCTGAAGTTATATCGGCGCCACCTGCTAGATCTTCGGCTAGCGCTGCTTTAATTAACTCTTTTTCATTCATCGCCCGTCAACCTCCTGATAAGAAGTAATCCAGTTACCTTTGCTATCTAATTGCTGAACGATTCGTTTGCGCCAATTACCTTCAGTTTTGGGGAAATCTTCACGCCAATGTGAACCACGTGTCTCTTGACGAATTAAGGAAGCTTTTAGGATCGCCTGCGCCAATTGAAATAGATTCGTTGTCTCCCATGCTTCAACACATGGATTAGTACTAGTTCGATCTTGAATGCGTGTTAAGTCAGCACTGGTCTGCAGAAGTGAATCAGAAGAGCGCAACACACCCGCGCCACGGCTCATACTTAACTGTAATTCTCGGCGAGTAAGTGGATCCAACAAAATAGAACGTGAATCATCTGCAACTGGTTCTGATTGTTTCGGTAAATTTGCAGCGATATCTGCAGCAATTCGGGCGCTAAAGACCAGGCCTTCTAAAAGTGAATTAGATGCCAGGCGATTGGCCCCGTGCACGCCAGAACATGCAGTTTCCCCACATGCATAAAGTCCAGTAACGCTGGTGCGCCCATTTAAATCAACTCGCACGCCACCAGATGCGTAATGCGATGCCGGAGCAACCGGAATTAGATCTTTCGCAGGATTAATACCGTGAGCAATACAAGATGAATAAATTGTTGGAAAACGATTTTCGAAGCCCGAAAGGTGGCGAACATCTAGCCAAACATGATGCGCGCCAGATTTATTCATATGGCGCATGGAAGCGATTGCAACGACATCGCGTGGTGCGAGCTCTGCCAATTGGTGTTCAGAGACCATAAAACGTTTGCCTTCATCATCAACTAAATATGCACCTTCACCGCGCACCGCTTCGCTAATTAGCGGTTGCTGACCTTGGGTGTTATCACCTAACCATAAAACAGTTGGATGGAATTGAATGAATTCAACATCTGCCACTTTTGCACCAGCACGCAAAGCAAGTGCGACGCCATCACCTGTAGAAACTGAAGGATTTGTAGTTTGTGCAAATACTTGACCTAAGCCACCTGTTGCTAAAACAACTGCCTTGCCCAATGCGCGACCTACGCCATCGCGACTACCGGCACCGATTACGTGCAAGGTAACTCCACACACAGCACCGCTAGCATTTTTTATCGCATCTAAGACAAGCGCATCTTCAACAACTTCGATTTCGGGGTCATCGTGTACTGCAGCTAGAAGTGCACGCGATACTTCAGCACCAGTGGCATCTCCACCTGCATGCAAAATTCTGTTACGTAAATGCCCACCTTCGCGCGTTAGTGAAATTTCACCAGTCTCTTCTGTGTCAAAAATCGCTCCGCGTTCAATCAATTTACGAACTGCAGCAGGTCCCTCAGTTACAAGTACGCGAACCGCTTCAGCATCACATAAATCAGCGCCTGCAACCAAGGTGTCTTTTAAATGCTGGTCAGGTGTATCACCGGGGCCAAGTGCGGCAGCGATTCCACCCTGTGCCCATTTGGTAGAACCTTCATCGACTTTAGATTTGGTAACTATTAATACTGATAAGCCATAAGTGCGCGCTTGCAGCGCAGTTGTTAAACCAGCAATTCCCGAACCAACCACAATCACATCTGCAGTTGCAGTCCATCCTGGGGCAGGTGCAAGTAGCTTCATCTCAAGCCACCTGTCGTCATCTGCATATTGTCGATCAAACGCACCCCATTAAGCCAACCAGCGATAATCGCACGCGAATTGAGCGTGGAATCTGTAGCGATCGAGAAGTCCTGCTCGTCAATGACTTCGGCATAATCTAATTTAAAGAGCGGTTGCGTGGCGCAGACTTTACGCATCTGATTGTGCGCTTCTTGCACATTGAGTGAAGTCTTTGCTGCGATTAGAGCTTCATAGATAACTGATGCGACAGCTCGGCTCTCTTTATCTAAGCGAACATTACGTGATGACATGGCAAGACCATCTGATTCACGTACAGTTGGGGCAGCAATTATTTTGACACCTTTTGCAATTGCTCTAATCAACGTTAGTTGCTGAAAATCTTTCTCACCGAAAATTGCAGCCTCTGGTTTCAATAATTCGAATAACCTCGAAACCACAGTTACAACGCCATCAAAATGCCCAGAACGATTTGCACCTTCATATATATTTCCTAAATCCCCGGCGCTAATTTTCTCAACTTGCGAAGGATAAATTTCTTTTTCTGTAGGCAGCCACAAGTGTGTGACTCCAGATTCGGCGGCGATTTCAATATCACGATCTGGCGTGCGGGGATAGTTTGCAAGATCCTGCGCATCATCGAATTGCAGTGGATTTACAAAGATGCTGGCAACTACAAAGTCACTTTTCGCTTTGGCTAATTTAAATAGCGAGGCATGTCCAGCATGAAGTGCGCCCATAGTTGGCACAAAAGTGCAGCCGCCATCGATTTCTGATGCGCTGGTAACAATCTTCATATCTGGCTCCAGTCCTTTCAGGTACCGGGCGGTGATGAATATAAGTTTAGAGCCTTAAAGCATTTGCTCCAAAAGCTCAGATATATGGCCGTGAGTGAGCAAAATTGCATCAGGATCTATGGAATGCCAGGGCTCAATCACAAATCGGCGCTCATGTGCGCGTGGATGAGGCAGGGTTAATTCATCTGCCGAACTTAAGAGAGTTCCGTATTGAATCAAATCCAAATCTATTGTGCGCGGGCCCCATTTTTCGTTGCGCTCTCGGCCCAAAGTTTTTTCAATTCCTTGCAAAAGCGCCAGCAGATCAAGTGCGGGCAGATCACTTTCCACAATACAGACCGCATTTAAGTAATCTGGCTGAGGGATATCGCTGATGGGCTTGGTGGAAAAATACTTTGAAACAGCTTGGAAATCAGTTGCTTCGCGCAGCATTGCTACTGCTAAATCCATCTGTTCTTTAGGGTTTCCTATATTTGCACCGAGTGCGATTATCGCTCTCATCGATTTATAGTTACCGATATATCTTTGACTTCAGCGTTAACCGGGGCTTGTGGCTTGTGAACTGTTACCGATATGGCGGCTGCTTGCGGATATGTAGCCTTGATTCGATCTGCAATATTTCCGGCAAGTTTTTCAATCAAAGAAACTGGGGCGCCGGTAATCTCTTTAATAACTAAATCTGTAACTTCCGCATAATTAATTGTGTCAGCAACGTCATCTGAGACGCTGGCGCGAGTTAGATCAACTTCCAGCACCACATCTACGTAGAAATCTTGGCCAGTGGTCTTCTCGCTTTCAAAGACACCGTGATATCCAAAAGATCTAATTCCTTTAATTTCAATTAAGTCAGCCATTTGCAATTACCAATTTCTTATGTGGAGCCACGCTATGAACTCTAACTGCCCAAATCTTTTTATCAAGGAGTGAACTGGTCAAATCTATGGTTGCCACTTCGCGTTCGTCAGGACTTTGACCACCCAGAAAACGTTTCCGTGAGCCTCCAATTAATACTGGATATCCCAAATCAGTGATCTCATCGATACGGCGCAAGATCTCCCAGTTATGTTCACTTTCTTTTGCAAAGCCCAAGCCTGGATCGATTATCAAATTGTTGCGGGCGATTCCGCTGCGTAGAGCTTTATCAATTTGAACTCTAATTTCTGCAATCACTTCTTTCACGACATCTTTATATACAGCGCGCGAATTCATATCTGCTGAGTGGCCCCGCCAATGCATCAAAATGTAAGGGCAGCCAAGTTCGGCAACTCTTTCATGCATCTCTTCATCTGCTAATCCACCGCTCACATCATTTACGATGCTCGCTCCTGCGGCAACCGCCGCATCTGCCGTTTCTGCACGCATGGTGTCAATGCTTATTGGAATTCCGGTTTGTGACAACTTTTCAATTACTGGGATAACGCGTGCTTGTTCTTCTTGGGCACTTACTCGCTCGGCACCGGGACGCGTGGATTCACCACCAATATCGATTATGTCTACACCTTCAGAAATCATTTCCAGGCCGCGAGCGACCGCTTTTTCATAGGTATCGTGTCGACCACCATCTGCAAATGAATCTGGTGTGATATTTAAAATGCCCATAATTTTCATAGCAGAACCAGACAATTTAACTAGCCCTTTGTAATTAGGCTAATAGCTTCGGCGCGAGTTGTGGGATCTCGCAAAACACCGCGAACCGCACTTGTTGTAGTTCGGGCGCGTGATTTGCGAACTCCGCGCATTGACATACAAAGGTGTTCGCAATCAATAATTACAATCACACCCATTGGATTAAGTATCTGCACCATTGCATCTGCAATTTGTGTGGTTAGTCGCTCTTGCACTTGTGGGCGTCGCGCAAATAGATCTACTAAACGAGCAACTTTGGAAAGTCCAGTTATCTTCCCACTTGGGATATATCCAACGTGAGCAACTCCGTGAAATGGAGTTAAGTGATGTTCGCAATGTGAGAAAACTTCAATATCGCGAATGATGACTAACTCTTCATGGCCAATATCAAATGTTGTTGTTAGAACGTCTTCAGGTGATTTCCATAACCCTTCAAAATTCTCTTTGAAGGCGCGTGCCACGCGTGCAGGAGTCTCTTTTAACCCTTCGCGATCTGGATTTTCACCTAACGCCAATAACAATTCGCGCACCGCAGCGGTTGCGCGTGCTTCATCGAATGGATGCAGCGCGCGGCCATCTTCTGGCCCCATTGAAACTGGCGTTACATCACTCACTCGTCAGAGCCATCTTTCTTGCCACTTTTCTTAACGCGCGCTGGCTTCTTTGCATTTGCTGGTTCCACGACGATTCTCTCCGGAACAGCAACTGGTGGTTGCTGTGAAGGAATACGAGTTGCTGAACCCGTCCAAGCCGGACGTCTTGGCCAAGAATTTACTTTGGTAAAGATTGCTGAAATTTCCTCTTTATTCAACGTTTCTCTCTCAAGTAATTGCAGAACCATCGCATCGAGCGTTGCCCGATTATCAACCAAAATATCGAAAGCCTCTTGATGAGCAGTTTCAATTAAATTGCGGATTTCAGCATCCACTTTTGCAGCAACGCTTTCAGAATAATCACGCTGATGTCCATAATCGCGCCCCATAAATGGCTCTGAAGCATCCGTTCCTAACTTAATCGCACCAATTGATTCAGTCATTCCATATTGCGTGACCATCGCTCGGGCAAGTGCTGTGGCCTTTTCAATATCATTTGATGCACCAGTTGATGGATCATGGAAAATCAATTCTTCTGCAGCACGTCCGCCAAGTGAATACGCCAACTGATCAAGTAATTGATTACGCGTTGTTGAATACTTGTCATCATCTGGCAGAACCATTGTGTAACCAAGGGCGCGACCGCGCGGCATAATCGTAATTTTGTGAACTGGATCTGTATGTGGAAGTGCGTGCGCAACGAGTGCGTGTCCAGCCTCGTGATAGGCAGTTACACGACGCTCATCATCGGACATAATTCGCGATTTACGTTGTGGCCCAGCCATTACGCGATCAATTGCTTCATCAATTTGCAGATTAGAAATAACTTTTTTGCCTTCGCGGGCGGCAAGTAGCGCTGCTTCATTTAGGACATTCGCTAGATCAGCACCTGTGAAACCGGGTGTGCGACGGGCATATGTAAGCAGTTCAACTTCATCGGAAAGTGGCTTTGTTTTAGCGTGGACTTTTAGAATTTCTTCACGTCCCTTTAGATCAGGGCGATCTACTGCTATCTGACGATCAAAGCGACCCGGACGCAATAGTGCAGGATCTAAAACATCTGGTCGGTTTGTGGCAGCGATCAAAATAACTTGCCCGCCTGATTCAAAACCATCCATTTCAACAAGTAATTGGTTAAGAGTTTGTTCACGTTCATCGTGTCCGCCACCCATACCGGCACCGCGTTGGCAACCGACTGCATCTATCTCATCTCCGAAAACGATTGCTGGAGCATTGGCTTTTGCTTGCGCAAAGAGATCGCGTACGCGAGCAGCACCGACGCCAACAAACATTTCGACGAAGTCAGAACCTGAGATCGAATAGAAAGGTACTTGGGCTTCACCGGCAACGGCGCGCGCTAATAAAGTTTTACCAGTTCCGGGAGGACCATAAAGCAGAACGCCTTTTGGAATCTTGGCACCGAGAAGTGCGTACTTTGGTGGATTGGCTAAGAAATCTTTGATCTCTTCAAGTTCGGCGATAGCTTCATCAGCACCTGCCACATCAGAAAAAGTATTCTGCGGAACATCGTTATCTTGCAGCTTGGCGCGAGATTTTCCAAAGGAAAAGACTTTGTTTCCACCTTGTGCATTGCTCATTAGGAAGAAGAATAAGAATCCAATTAATAAAATGGGTGCGATTGAGAATAAGAAAGATACGAAGAGTGATTGCTTTGGAACATCGACATTCCAACCCTTAACAGGTGGATTTCCAGTGAGCGCATCAACAATTGTTGGCTCTTGGCGGATTACATAAGATGCTTCTACTTTGCTAGAGCCGTTGATAAGGCTGCCTGGCTTGAGAATTAACTGTAATTTCTGAGATTTATCAATAAGAAGTGCTGACTCCACTTTGGATTGCGCAATCGCATCGAGTGCTTGAGAAGTGCCGATCTCTGTGTAGCGATTGCCAGCGCTAGTGATTTGTCCAAAGATGCTCACGCCAAGGATTGCAACGATTATCCAGAGAAGTGGTCCACGCATAATCCGTCCTGCGCGAGTTGTTGGCACTTTCTTGGCAGGCTTTTTTACACCAGAATTTTTTGCCGCTGGTTTTTTCTTAAAAAAGTTTTTCTTTTCCATTTTATTCGCCGCACCCACTATGAATACATGTGCTTAGCCAGCACGCCTACGAAGGAAAGGTTGCGATACTTTTCATTAAAATCCAGACCATAACCGACTACGAAATCAGTTGGAATATCAAAGCCAACATACTTGCATTCAACTTCTACTTTGGCTGCTTCTGGCTTTCGAAGAATTGCCAAAATCTCAACGGATGCAGCGCCACGTGACATTAAATTTGCACGGAGCCAGGAAAGTGTTAATCCTGAGTCAACGATATCTTCGACAATTAAAATATTGCGCCCTGTGATATCGCGATCTAAATCTTTAAGGATGCGAACAACTCCGCTGGATTTTGTACCGGAACCGTAAGATGAAACCGCCATCCAATCCATATCGATATGACGCTGCATGGCGCGAGTTAAATCAGCCATCGCCATGATTGCGCCTTTAAGAACTCCAACTAAAAGAAGGTCACGATCTTTGTAATCAACATCAATGCGCGCTGCTAGTTCTGCAACCTTTGATCGCAATTGTTCTTCAGTAACAATCACGCGTTCTACATCTGTGCCGACAGCAGCTAGATCCACTTAGGGACTCCTTTTAAGTTTAAATCTCGAGGGAGATTTAGGGACGGGCTAAGAGCGAAAGTCTGCCCGAAATTCGGGCTACCTTCACACCACCCGGCAGGCTCGCCTCCCCTTGGCCATGCCAAGAAGTGACCAGCGACTCAACTGCCGCGAGGTGATCTGCGCTCAGTGTGCCGTTGGGGGCACCTGCGGCATAGATCGCAGCCCGTAAGACGCGAGATCGAATCGCTCGCGGCAGCTCAGCAAGTGCTGCGCAATCAAGGTCTCTTAGGTCCACCCGTGAAATAACTGCTTGTGCCATCTCATCCAGGGCATCGGCGTCATCGCGCAAGATCGCAGCACTGCGTGCAAGAGCTGCTGCGATACCTGGACCGATTTCGGATTCCATAACCGGCAACACAGAGTTTCTTACACGCACACGCGAAAATTTTGCATTCTCATTATGTGGATCATTCCAAGGATTCAACTTTGCCTCTTGGCAGGCCTGAACTGTTTGTTCGCGAGTTAATTGCAAAAATGGCCGTGCGTATTTGCCATTTATAACTGCCATCCCGGCAAGTGAGCGGGTTCCCGAACCGCGTGCCAGGCCTAACAGAACTGTCTCGGCTTGATCATCTCTTGTGTGTCCTAAGAAGACTTGAGTTGCGCCATAAGCGTGTGCGACTGCATCGAGTGCGGCATATCTTGCAGTACGCGCATCTGCTTCAAGCCCTGATTTTTCTTTGACGCTAACTTTTTCGATAATGACTTCTTGATATCCCATCGCCTTTAACTCGGCTTGAACTTTTGCTGCTTGATCTGCTGAGCCACTTTGCAATTGATGATCAATGGTTACGGCAATTAAATTAATTGCCAGATCTGGCGCTTCTTTAATTAAGGCATAGGCCAGCGCTAATGAATCAGCGCCTCCTGAAACTGCAACCAATGCGCAATCGCCGGCAGTTAAATTCTCAAGAAAAGGGCGCACCGCATTGCGAAGTTCAAGCAGAGCCGTTGACATGCGCTAACTCTAGACCCGAGTTGGCTTAGGTGTCGCTAGTTGGCTACATCTCGTCTTGTAAATAGGACCGTTGCAATTACCAAGGCGATACCAACATAAAGCCCTGAAAGGGAAAGTGCATGCGTATAACTGACGGATTCAGTTCCACCTACTGCAATCGTTCCCAATTGATTTCCGGGTAGCCATTGGAGGGTGCTGGATTTAACGGCGCCGACAATATTCTCCACGATTAGCAGCCAGAGAACTCCCAAAGAAATTGAACTAATTGGTGAACGCAAGAGAATGCCGAGCACCATGCCAATGATTCCAAAACCAAGAATGGATATAAAGACGTTAAGTAAAGTCTTGGCAATTTCAAGGCGACCATCAGAATTAAACCAGAGCGTGGTATTTACATCTTTACCACCGGCTAGCGCATAAGAAACACCGATTGAGATCACAGCACTGACTAGAGTCATAATGATTGCAAAGACCTTCATTGAGGCAAGCTTTCCAACCAGTAAACGAATCCGACCTGGTTGGCGAACTAATAAATTGCGTAGCGTGCCAAGTGAATACTCTTGTGCAGTTTGGGCTGCGAAAACGCAGAGCGCAATAATGCCAAGTAAGTTACCAATACTTGAAAAGGCTTGAGTTGCTCCACTTGGAAGCGAGAGCATTTCTCTAGTTATGCGAATTCCGCGATCACCATTTCCGTTTGGTGAGTCAATCATTAGGAAAAGCAGCGACGAAACGAGGATGCTAAAAAAGGCAACTGCGCCAAGGGTTCCGAGCAGCAGTGTTGGTCTGCGCAATTTTCGCCATTCTGCAAAGAAGATGCGTGTAATGCTGCGGATCATTTCTGTTCCCCTGTCATTTCAAAGAATGTCTCTTCCAGGTTTGGTAGTTGTGGCGAAAGTTGAGTCAAGAGAATTCCAGCCTCGAATGCCAATTTATTTAAGGTGCCAGCCCAATCGGCAGGACCTTCAATATGCGCTGCACCATCTCGAATGTGTGCGTGATGACCTGCGCTCTGTGCGATCGTCATGATTTTCTCTAGATCGCCAATATTTTCAGTCTTTACAATCATATAAGGCTGTTGCTGATCAAATAATTCTTGGATTGGTCCAGCAAATACAACTTCACCTTTACGTAACATAACGATGTACTCGCTGATTAATTCGAGTTCGGATAATAAATGTGAAGAGACAAATACTGTTGTTCCATTATCTGCAAGCGAGCGAAGTAATTGACGAATCTCTTGAATGCCTTCTGGATCAAGTCCATTGGTTGGTTCATCAAGCATTAAAATCTTTGGATCTGGAAGTAGCGCCGCAGCAATACCTAAACGCTGTTTCATACCAAGTGAATAAGTTTTATATTTAGATTTGCCACGGTCGGCTAATCCAACTTGTTGCAGCAGTTGATCAACTCGTTCTTGTGGGAAACCACCCAAGGTTGCCAGTACTCGTAAATTTTCCGCACCTGATAGCGCCGGATAAAAAGCTGGGCCTTCGATCATCGCTCCGACTTGTGGCAAATATTTTTCTGGAGATGTAATTGACTCCCCCAAGATTTGACCAGTGCCTCCCGTTGGAGTGATCAGGCCGAGCAACATGCGAATAGTTGTTGTCTTGCCTGCCCCATTTGGGCCAACGAATCCACAGATAGTCCCAAGTGGAACCTGGAAATTCGTATGTGAGACGGCAAGGGCGGCACCATATTTCTTGCTCAGATCAGTTACTGAGATAGCGAGATTGGACATGTATTGAATATAGCAATTGCGCCTTAAGATTATCTGTGTGAGCAAAGAGACCTGGGGTTATCAACCGCGTAAAAATCGCCCTGCACCTGATTGGGATGTAAACCCACAGACTGATGCGGTACGCGCTGGGCTTGCTCGCTCAGGTTTTGGTGAAACTTCCGAAGCGCTTTTTTTGAATAGTGGGTTCACATATTCATCTGCGCAAGAAGCCTTTGATTCATTCACCGATGAAACAGATCATTTCCTATATAGCCGCTTCCACAATCCAACAGTTCAAATGTTTGAAAAGCGTTTGGCTGCAATAGAAGGCGCCGAATATTGCGTTGCAACTAGTTCTGGTATGTCCGCTATGTTCGCATCGGTTGCATGCTTGGCTGTAGCAGGTGATCACGTCGTTGCTTCAGCTGCGATGTTTAGTTCATGCCATGTTGTTCTTACTGAGATTCTGCCAAAGTGGGGAGTAACAGTTGAACTTGTTAAGGGCAATGACCCTGCTATTTGGGCAGCTGCGTTAAGCAAGCCAACTAAAATTGTTTTTATCGAATCCCCCAGCAATCCTCTGATGGAGATAGTTGATATTCGCATGGTTAGCGACTTGGCACACAAAGTGGGCGCCACAGTTATTGTCGATAACGTAATGGCGTCTCCGGTATTGCAAAAACCACTTGAGCTTGGAGCTGACGTTGTTATGTACTCAGCAACTAAACATATTGATGGACAGGGCCGCGTACTTGGTGGCGCCATCCTTGGTTCCTTCTCATATATGCACGAATATTTAATTCCATTTACGCGTCACACAGGTCCATCACTAAGCCCGTTTAGCGCCTGGGTACTTTTAAAGTCACTTGAAACAATGGAGATGCGCGTGCGCCGTATGTGTGAAAATGCGCAAGCAATTGCCGAATTCTTTGAAACCCGTAAAGAAATTAAATCTGTGAGATATCCAGGTCTAAAGTCGCACCCCGATTTTGCAATATTTAAGAAACAGATGACCGGCGGCGGCAGCACTATTGGTATTGAATTTGCTGGCTCACAAAAGGATGCATTTGCCTTTATGGATGCCCTACGAATTATTGATATCTCCAATAACTTGGGCGATAGCAAGTCACTTATTACTCATCCATCTTCAACAACTCATCGTCGCTTATCTCCTGAAGTTCAGGCAGAGATGGGAATTACGCCTTCCGTGCTTCGCTTATCAGTTGGTTTAGAACACGTGGATGACTTGATTAAAGATCTAAATCAAGCCTTTAATAACTGAGCCACAACCAGTATGACTGAGAGCAAGCTCAAATAAGTTATTGACCATTGAAAAATCTTTCCCGCAGTCTTTTCGTAGTTTTCAGATTTTTCATCTAGGCCTCGGAGCTGTGCGGCAAAGATCAATCCAAGTACAACTGTTAGCACCATCGCCCAATTCTGCAATTTCGCATTAACGATTAGAGCAACAGAAGATGCAATCATGGCAATTGTGTAAACCCACATTTGTCGCAATAAATGAGTTTTACTTACGACGACCGGCAGCATTGGAATGCGAGCGGCTGCGTAATCATCTTTATACTTAATTGCCAAAGCCCAGAAATGTGGCGGTGTCCAGAAGAAAATAACTAAGAAGAATGACCAGGCGGTAACTGAAAGAGAGTTTGTCACAGCGGCCCAACCAATAAGTGCTGGCATACATCCGGCGGCACCACCCCAAACAATATTTTGTGAGGTGCGCTTTTTCAACAAAATTGTGTAAACCCAAACATAAAATACTATTGCGATCGCAGTCAAGATAGTTGCGAGGTTGGTTGTATAAACTTGAAATATAACTAGGGAAATAACGCCTATTGCAGTTGCAAAAATTATCGCTTGGCTTTTAGTTAATAGACCAGTTGCCAGTGGTCGTTTAGCAGTTCGTTTCATTAACTTATCTGATTCAGACTCAATCACCATATTAAAAGCATTTGCACTGCCAGCAGCCAAGGTTCCACCAAGTAAAGTTGCGACAGTCAATGAAAGTGAAGGTAATCCGCCTTCGGCTAAAACCATTGCTGGCAAAGTGGAAACCAATAAGAGTTCAACAACGCGCAATTTCATTAGGTCAACGAAACCGCGGACCTTTACAGAGACATTTACGCGTGAATTAACGGACACAGGGCAAGATTACTCAGCATTAATGAGTCGTGTTCTCATGCTCGTCAAAGGAGGGCCGCCTATCGTGCGTAATAGAGCCAAATCCTTCTAATCAAGATAGGGATATGACAAAGGACACTTCCAAATATGCTCGAATGGATGGACTTTGCGGATGTGGGCGATCGTGAAAACGCTGAGGTTCACGACTAAATTTCAACTGTAAACTCACTCTCTATGAAGACCAAGAGAGTGAGTTTGCTATTTTCTGCAATGTTAATTCTCGCCACTCTGATTAACCCTGCAAATGCAACCACCGATCAGACAAAGATGGTTCTTCTTAATACGATTAATGGAGCAATCAGTCCAAAATCTGTCTCAGCTTCGAATAGCGGTTTAGTCAGCGCACACAACATGATGTATCGCCACAGCGTCACTCTTTACGATGCTCAAACTATGGAACTTAAAGCAACTGTTTCAGACTCGGTGCAACTATCTGACTTTGGTTATGCAAAATACCCAGGCAACTACAAAGGCGCCCCTGTCGAAGGAGCATTTTCACCGGATGGAAAATATCTATATTTCTCTAATTATGCGATGTACGGAAAAGGATTTACCAAAGAAGGTCATGACACCTGCTCGCCAGCATCTGGCTATGACACTAGCTTTCTCTCCAGAATTAACTTAGAAAATAATAAGATTGATGCAGTTTATCCAGTTGGATCTGTACCAAAAGTTGTGAAGGTAACACCTGATAATAAATATATATTGGTATCAAATTGGTGTTCATACACCGTGACCATAATTTCAGTTGAGACACAGAAAACTGTTAAGTCAATCAAGATAGGCCGTTACCCGCGAGGCATTTCAATCTCCAGCGATAGCCAATTTGCATACGTTGCCGAAATGGGTGGAAGCCGAATTCATCGCATTTCCTTAGAAGATTTCTCAGTTCAACATATCCCCATTGGATCTAACCCACGCGCGATTGAACTTTCACCCGATAATACAAAACTTTATGCAACTCTAAATATTTCAGGCAAAGTAATCGCTTGGGACCTAGAAGCCAACAAGGCGATTAAAACTGTGGCGACTGGAAAATCCGCTCGTAGTCTGGCTATTTCTTCAGATGGCTCTTCTTTGTTCGTCGTGAACTTTCGTAGTGGAACTCTCTCAAAAGTTAGAACTTCAGATATGAAAGTGATTCAAAATATTAAAGTTTGTGTCGAACCAATTGGTGTTACCTATGACTCCGAGACATCTCGCACATGGGTTGCTTGCTACGGCGGATCAATTAAGGTGTTTGAGAACCAGTAACTACGGTTGCGGTATCAACTACTGGTGCCAATAGTGGAGCAGCAATTTTCGCCAAATATCTATCCAACGTTTTGCGTGCCTGCTCACTGGCAGAGTTAGTTCGCCTAATCTTGTCCGCAATTACAACGAAGGCATATTCGCGTTCACCTGATTGAACATAACCAGCCAAACTAACTGTTCCGGTGAGCGTTCCTGTCTTAGCTTTAACTAGTCCAACAGCATCCGGTGCGGTCTCCACATACCGGCGACGCAAAGTACCTGATTCACCGCCGACTGGTAGGCCATCAATAAGAGTTGCAAGTAATGGATCTGAATGAATTTTATAGAGAAGCTTAGCCATCACATTTGCTGTCACTTTATTCTCACGAGATAGACCACTGGCATCTTTAACAACAATATTTGATGGGTCAATTCCCATTTCTATCAATTGTGTTGCAAAGGTTATTGCCACGCCTTTATCATTAAATTCATTACCCGATGCCTTTGCGGCTAAGCGAGCCATACGCTCGGAAAGTAAGTTATCGCTCCAGAGAAGAAACCAATCCATGATCTCTTTAACTGTTGGAGAAACGGAATAAACGACTTCTTCGCTAGAGAGACTGACTGCCTTCTCTTCGCTCACCTTTATGAATGTTGCTGTAACACCGCGTTTCTTATAGAACGCCTTAAAGGTTGCAACTTCATTGGAATATAGATCGTTGTAGTAAACCTTTAATTTCTTAACTGATCCACCTGATTTTTTCTTAGCCGCACTCAGGCCATTAAATGCCAACCTGGGGAAAGAAGTTCTCTTCATCTTGGTTGCAGTCCTGTGATCCATGGAAATCCAAGGATCATATTCTCCATTTACCACCAGAGAATCTGGCACGGTTCCAAGTGAGACTGTTGTTGTGAAGACTTGAGATGGATTTAGATACTTCAGAGTTGCGACTGCAGATAAGAGTTTCATCGTTGATGCAGGTTTGCGTTGCGAGAAAGCATTTGATTCAAAAACTATTTCTCCAGTGCTCAAATCAAGCAGTGAAACTGATGGGTTTCCCATCTCTGGTTCTGCTGCAAGACGAGCAAAAACATTGGCAGCCGAAACTGGATCGAAGGCTGAAGCGCTTGGATTGGCTAACAAGCTTGCCGACAGCAAGGCAGCGCCAAACCCCAATAACTTATTCATATTTTAGAATTCAGCCTTTCTAGCGTTTATCCGTTCTTAAGTTTAGAGTGCGCACATGGAAATAAATACACCTGCCACGATCGGACCAGGCGAATTCTTTCCAGTAGTAGGCGTGGGGCCTCATGAAAAACCATGGCCTACAGGTGAGCAATATGACTCTGAATTACTTGAAAATGGTGATCGAAGAAACGTTCTAGATCACTATAGATATTGGTCAGTTGAAGCAATTGTTGCCGACTTAAACACCAAACGCCATAAGTTGCAGATTGCAATCGAGAATTGGCAGCACGATTTAAATATTGGTTCAGTGGTAAGAACTGCAAATGCTTTCAACGTTTCTGCGGTGCACATTGTTGGAAAGCGCGATTGGAATAAGCGTGGCGCCATGGTTACGGATAAATACTTAACAGTTATTCACCATCCCACAATTGCTGACTTTGCGACATGGTGTAAAGAGAATAATTTGCCAATTATTGGAATTGATAATGTGCCATCTTCTAAACAGCTTGAAAGCGCTGCACTTCCTGAAACTTGCGTTCTTCTCTTTGGCCAGGAAGGCGCAGGAATGTCTGATGAGGGAATCGCGGTCTGTGAAGTTCTATATGAAATTAACCAATACGGATCAACGCGTTCTATGAACGCATCAGCGGCCGGCGCAATTGCGATGTACCACTGGGCGCTACAGCACCTGCCAAGATAAAGAAGGCGGCTTAGTCGCCTAAATCTTCTGAAACTGGCACATCTTCCATAGCTTCATGGACTGCAATCAACCGACGATCAATCTCGTCGGCCTCATCCATACGACCTAAGCCGCGAAGTACTGTGGACATGCGGGTTTCGATATCGATTATCAATTCAAAGTCTTTTGGTTCATCCTCGGAAATGATCTGCAGCACGCCATCAAGAGTAAGCAGACCATCATCTAACTTTCCAAGAATTACTTCTGCTTTGCCGTATTCGAATAGCGCAAATGTCTCACGGCGGTGATCGTGTCCGGTTTCAAATACATCTATCGCTTTACGCGCTGCCTCTAAGGCTTTTTCACCATCTCCGAGCTCAACATAACAAGATGCGATTTTTTGATCGCAACGAGCAACCTGAATTACCTCTTTCTCGGTCTTAAAAATTAGCCTTGCTTCCTTAAATGTAGTAATCGCTAATTCAAATTGCTTTAACTCACGATAAGCACATCCAAGTAAATGAAGATCATTGGCTGCGCCAATTTGATTGCCGTCTACTAAATGCTCTTGGGCACATTCGTGCATAATCTCTACAACTTTTTCAAAATTCTTTGATGCATACCACCACTCGCCAAGGGTGCAGGCAAGTTCTAATGAGAGAGGTGATTTATTCTCACGCAAGATTTCAACTGCCTTACTCATCGCAGTTGCTGCCTCGTCCATACGCTTTAGTTGGTTTAAGTTATAACCAATTGCAGAATATGCCTGCGCTAAACCTTCACTGGAGTCTGTGTGGCCAAGTTCTGAAAAAATATCTCGTGCAGTCTCGGCGAGCGCAAGCGCTTCGTCATATTGACCACGAGCAAAGATTCGGGCAGAGAGTTCGTAATAAGTATTAGCGCGATCGGCGCCATGTACTTCCGGAATTCGATCCCAGAGCATTTCCTCCGTTACGAGATCGTCTTGGCCTTCATCTTCGCTCATTGATACCTCCGCTGGCAGGGTAGTTCAACAGTTGATCATGCAGTTGCCGATCGGGGAATGAGCGTGACACTACTCCCAAAGATTTAAGAAGGGGCGTGATTTAAAGTAAACGCCTGGGGCTAATTTCGCGTGGACAGGCTCAACTGGCCTCGGTTACCCTTGGCTTCTTGCGAGTCATTTGCATCTAGGAAAAGCCCACAGGGAGAGTCATGAACAAGATCGTTATCGATATTCCGCGCATTCCCCTGCGCGAGCGACTAACCCGCGATGAGTGGCGCCGTATGGCTGCCATGTTTGGCTTTATAGCTTTCTTACACGTTGCTGGTGTCTTGTTAATGTGGCAAGCAACTAGCGGTAGATATGAATTATCCGATGGCACGCTCTTTGGTTGGGGCACAGCAGTGCTCGCATACACCTTAGGTATGCGCCATGCATTCGATGCTGATCACATAAGCGCGATAGATAACACCACTCGTAAATTAATGTCGGAAGGCCAGCGCCCACTGGCCGTTGGATTCTTCTTCTCGCTGGGCCACTCATCAGTGGTGGCTGCTTTAGCAATCCTTCTCAACTTCGGAATTAAAGCGCTCGGCTCTCAACTTAAAGATGAAGATTCAGATCTGCATCATTACACCAGCCTGATCGGGTTAACAGTTTCAGGTACTTTCTTGATGTTGATTGCAATCTTAAACTTAGTTATTTTGATATCAATCGTTGGTGTTTTCTTACAGATGCGTAAAGGTCTTTATAACGAAGAAGAACTTGAAAAGCACCTTAACTCTCGCGGCTTGTTGATGCGCTTCTTTGGACCAATCGCTCGTCGCATCGATAAGAGTTGGAAGATGTATCCGCTTGGAATCCTCTTTGGATTAGGTTTTGATACCGCAACCGAAATTGGATTACTGGTACTTGCAGGTTCATCAGTTATTGCCGGACTTCCGTGGTGGGCAGTTCTTTCGCTGCCATTCTTCTTTGCAGCTGGCATGAGTTTATTAGACACAATCGATGGTTCATTTATGAACTTTGCTTACGGTTGGGCTTTTTCTAAACCAGTTCGCAAGGTTTACTACAACATCATCATCACTGGATTATCTGTTGCTGTCGCGCTCTTTGTTGGCGGTTTAGAAATTTGCCAAGTAATCGCACAACAACTGAATTTAACCGGTGGATTCTGGGATTATGCGTTGGCCTTTAACCTAAATAGCGCTGGCTATTTCATTGTTGGTGCCTTCGTAGTGGTGTGGAGCGTTGGTTTGCTGCTCTGGAAATATGGAAAAATCGAAGAGCGTTGGCACAATCACGCCCACGATGCACAGATGGCACGAGGTGAAGTTAGCAATCACGCTGCCGCTGGTGTTGATCTTGGGCCGATCAATGATGGCTGGAAGATCGACTAATTAAATTTGATTCTATTCTGACCAATCGCTGCCCCAAGCAAAACAATCAGAGCACCGACAGGTTCATGCCAAAATAAATCCTCTTGCAAAAATATTAACCCCACGATTACTGCAACAACTGGTGTCAAGTAAGTCACGCTGCTAGCAATAGCACTTCCCGCGATCGCCATGACTTTAAAGTTCCAGATATAGGCAAATCCACTACCAAAGACACCTAGGGCAAGCATCGCTAGAACTGGACCCGGGCGATATTCATCTTTGGCTATTCCATCAAATAGAAAGAACGGAAGCAGCGTGAGTGCACCAGTTGTTACCTGCGCCGCCGCAATTGATTCAGGTGGCAACTTGTGAGGAATTATAAATCGACGAGAGTACGGAAAAGAAAAACCGTAACAAGTGACGGCAAATAACAATATTAAAATTGCCCACAGTGGATTATCGCCAAGGCCTTTCCAGGCGCCCAAGACAGTTAAGACTCCGACAAAACCAATTGCGATTCCGAGTACTTGATAAAACTTAGGCTTTTCTTCACGAGTAACAACCATGATTGCGATTAGAGTCATGAGCGGTGTTACCGCATTAATGATTCCTGCCAAAATCGAAGTGACTTCGGTTTGGGCAAGAGCGAATAAAACGCCAGGAACAACGTTAAGTAACATCGAGACCACCCATAGGTGTGCCCATAAACGTTTTGATGTCGGAAGCGAAATTCTTTTATATCTTGCCCAAGCTAGCAAGGTCAGTGCGCCAAGTGCACAGCGGCCAAAAGCAACACCGAATGGAGTTAGAAATTCCAAGCCCATTTTTATGAAGATAAATGAGCATCCCCAGACGACACCGAGGGCGAGATAGATTGGTAACCAAGATTGATCTTTACCCTTGGCTATTTCTGACACGTGGGCCCTGTCGGGCTCGAACCGACGACCCACGGATTAAAAGTCCGTTGCTCTACCGACTGAGCTAAAGGCCCCACTGTATTTAAGCAAAATCTGCGCCAAATACTCGCCGTATCTTAGCGGAGTTTTATCGCCCTTTGGACGCTCGCATTAAGCGGTCACGGATCGCAAGGGCCAAGCCATCTCCGGCTGGCTCTGCAACAACAACTGAATTAAGACCTTTTGCATCCGCATCTCGAAGTGCGGAATACATGACACGAGCAAACTCGTCAACGTTTTTTGGTGATGCCAAACGAATTACCTTTTCAGGTGTTTGGATTTCTGCAAGTGCGATGAATCCTTCACCGGCAATTGGTATGCGATTTAGATTCACGATTGCACTTGGTGCATAGTGATTTTCCAAGGATCCACTTACCCGAATATCTGTTTCGATAGTTGAAACTTTTAATCCAGTTGATTCTTCAACCATTTGAATGGTGATTGCGCCAGGGCGCAAAATACGTGGGGCTTCCGTTGTGCAGTCGATGATGGTTGATTCAACGCCAACATTTGATGGACCGCCATCTAAAATCTGATCTTTGCCTTCAAGATATTCGCCGAGTTCCTCTTGCACTGCTTGAGCAGTTGTCGGTGAGACGTGGCCAAAACGATTGGCACTGGGTGCTGCGATTCCTTGGCCGCCTATATTTTCAAAGGCTGCTAAAAGTGCGAGTGCAACTGCGTGACCTGGAACGCGCAATCCAACAGTTGGCTGTCCCCCCGTAACAAAATCTTCAGCCAGGATCGAACGCTTTAATACCAAAGTCATCGGCCCAGGCCAGAAATCACGAGCTAGCGAAATTGCGTAACTTGGAATCTCATCTGCCCAATCACCAAGTGATTGCATCGAATAGATATGAACGATTAGCGGATGATCTGCTGGGCGCCCTTTAACTTTATAAATACGGGCAACCGCGCTTGAGTTTGTGGCATCTGCGCCAAGTCCATAAACAGTCTCTGTCGGCAGAGCGACCAAGCCACCATCTTTAAGTAATTGGGCTACCCGCGCCAGCGAATCAGCGGTGCACTGAGATACGAATTCACCACTGCTCATGTGCGCAATTATCGCGCCTTTTTGCGAGAAGATAACCACATGGCCGCACCGGTAAAGGTAATGCAGATAATCGCCCGCATGAATGTGGGTGGTCCTGCTGTGATCGTGGCCGAACTTATGCGCGGCTTAGATAAGTCAGCCTTCGAGCAAATTTTGGTCACTGGTTATTGTGATGAAAATGAAGCAGATTATTTAGACACTGTCGCAACGGATCTCAAAGCAACCCGTATTGCAGGCTTGGGACGTTCAGTGTCGTTAGTCGCAGACCTGAAGGCGTTCTTCGGTTTGGTATCACTAATTCGTAAATACAAACCAGATGTGATTCATACACATACTGCTAAGGCTGGTGTCTTAGGCCGATTAGCATCACTTCTCGCCGGTCGTGGCGCAGTTCGTGTTCACACTTTCCATGGACATTTACTTCATGGCTATTTCAGTAACACGGTTACCAAGTTAGTTATTTTGATCGAAAAAATCTTGGCAGCGCGTACTAGTGTTTTAATCGCGATCGGCAGCAAGGTGCGAGATGACTTGGTTGCCGCTGGCATCGGCCGCGCTGATAAATATCGCGTTTTCTTTCCGGGACTTCCAGCACCAAAGGTAATTACTAAAGCTGCGGCACAAAGCGCTCTTGGAATTAGTACTGAAACTTTATATATAACTTTCGTTGGGCGATTGACCCAGATCAAAAGACCTGATCGCTTATTAGATGTTACTTTGGAATGTAAAGTGCGTGGTTTAGACCTGCGTTTCTTAGTTGCAGGCGAAGGTGAACTCTTTGAGAGTTCAAAGGCGCGCTGCCTACAAGAACAATTAAACGTTACTTTCTTCGGCTGGCGCAACGATATTGATCAAATATTCACCGCAAGTGACATTGCAATTCTGACTTCAGATAACGAAGGAATTCCACTGACTTTAATTCAGGCAGCCCAAGCAGGTTTGCCGATAGTGGCAACAAACGTTGGCTCTATCTCAGATATCGTCATAAATGAAAGCACGGGCTATCTAACGCAAACAACGGCACCAGCAATGGCAGATGCGATTGAAAAGTTAGTACGAGATGCTCAGTTGCGAAAGATCATGGGTGAGGCTGGAAAGGCTCGTGCAGCGCAGTATTTCTCACTCGATCCCATGATTAAAGATCACGCCGATCTATATCGCTCGCTTTAAATCACATAATTTTCACAGAACCATCACAGCCACAAATAACTAAATAGGAGATACTTATCCCATGACTACAACACGTTTTCGCAAGATCGCAGCCATCGCAATCGCTCTGACTCTGCTTGGAGGTGCGGCGCTATCTCTTCCTGCCAACGCAGCAACAACTGCTACGCGTTATGTGACAGTTAACTCGGAGGGAACGATCAAGGTAACCCCTGATGCGGTGCGCTTGAACGCCAATGTTTCTGTTGTGGCTGGATCAAATAAGGATGCACTAGCTAAGGCTTCCACTGCAGCTGCGGCAGTTCGTGCGGCGCTGACCAAGGCGGGAATTTTAAAAGGCGATATCGCAACCCAGAGCATTACCGTTTATCCCGAATATAACTACACCCAAGATAAAGGTTCGGTTCTAATTGGTTACCGTGGTTCCCAAGGTTTTGTTGTAACAATTAAGAACGCTGAGAATGCAGGCGTAGTTGTCGATGCCGTTGTTGCCGCAGGCGGTGATGATCTGCAGATTCAAGGAGTTACTCCTTTCGTTCTCGATTCATCAGCGTCAACTGAATCTGCGCGCGCAAATGCTGTTAAAAACGCGAAAGCGAAGGCGACTTCATATGCCAAGTTGTTAGGTGCAAAACTTGGTCGTGTTAATTACTTAGTAGAAAATTCAAGCCCGATTAGTTATCCACCTGTAATGGCGATGGCAAAGGCTGCTGATTCGGAAGCAACTGTTGTTGATCTAGGTCAGCAAGATGTCACTGTTTCAATAACTATTCAGTGGGCGCTTCTCTAAATCACCTTGCTTTCTGCCATTTCTGGGCAGGCAAATAACCGATTTTGGTTAGCACCCCTCTAGAAGGTACGATTTGCGAGCCTCAAACGTCCCCATCGTCTAGGGGCCTAGGACATCGCCCTTTCACGGCGGTAACACGGGTTCGAATCCCGTTGGGGGCACGCAAGGCCGAATTCATTCGGTATAAAGGCTTTAAGGTGACATAAGAGCCACTTATGTTTTCATTCTTTAAGGCCCGGTAGCGCAGTTGGTTAGCGCGCCGCCCTGTCACGGCGGAGGTCGCGGGTTCAAGTCCCGTCCGGGTCGCGAGATGGGAGTGTCCACACACTCTCATCTTTTTTAATCATTAAATAAATATTTAATTCACAAATAAATATTGGCTCGGTAGCTCAGTTGGTACGAGCGCGCGACTGAAAATCGTGAGGTCGACAGTTCGATCCTGTCCCGAGCCACAAGCGTTACTTTTGAATTAGTTACAAAAAGAATTAACCAGCAGATCCTGAACCAGAAGGACCTGCCTTACGTTGCACCTGAGGTGCTCCACCACTGCGTTGGCCGCCACGAATCTTGGAACCGCCTTCTGCATGTGTCTGCGTTCCAGGTGCACCCTTTTTACCTTTTTTTGCTTCAAGTGCTGCGAGCATTCTCGCTTTTACATCATCGTTATTAGCCATGTCCCTAGTCTACCCCTCAGATGGAATTCGTAAGAAGTAAACCAACTTAAATAACCAAGCAGCAGCGCCAATCGCCATTAATTCATATCCAGCTGAATCTGGCCAGGTGTAAATGGAAAGCGCCAACGCACCATAAAAGGCGGCCAGACCCCACAAAGTAAAAGCGGTTAAACGACGAGTTAGTCCAACGCGCATTAAACGGTGTGAGAGATGATCGGTTCCACCTTGAAAGGGCGATATTCCACGATAAATACGCGATGTCACTGCAACCGTTGTATCGAGAATTGGAATAGCCATTAATGCCAATGGAATAGCAAATGATTTGATCTGCGGAACAACGCCTGGGCTTAAACGAATAGTAAGCACCGAGATAATGATGCCTAGAAAGAGTGCGCCGGCATCTCCCATATAAATCTTGGCTGGGGCACGGTTCCACATAAGAAATCCCGCTGTGGCACCTGCTGTAACAATGGCAAGGGCGCTAACTAATATTTGCTGGCGATCATAGGCAATAAAGAATAGGAAAAAGGTAATTACTGCAACTGTGCCAGCAGCGCCGCCGTCTAAATTATCGAAGAAATTAATTGAGTTGCAGACTCCGACTATCCAAAAAACCGAGATGGCATAGTTTAAATATGTATTTCCGAAGGCAACTCCCATAGTGTCAGTTGATGTCAGGATTACCGCCACGATAACGCCGGTCAGGGTCTGCGCAATCAAACGCGGCCATGGTTGCAGACCGCGTAAATCATCAACTAGCCCCATTGCTGAAATCGCCATAGCTGGAACTAGAACAAAACTCGCCAGGCGGAAAGTTTCCATAGAAAAATCAACTGCCAAGAGTGAGCCGTATGAAGCACCGACAACGCCGAGTGCGATTGCGACACCACCTAAATATGGCACCGGCGTCTTTTGAACTTTGCGTGCCAAATTTGGGGCATCAACTGCGCCAATACTTAACGCCAACTTGCGCATCAGTGGCGTGATCGCGCCAACAAAGATGAATGTAAGCGCACCAAGAAGAAAGAATTGCAGTACTGAATATTCCATTGATTTGTTACTTGTTATCTGTCTTAAAATAATTGTTGCGCAGATCATCAACTTCAGATTTGCGGAAACGACGATGTCCACCAAGTGTTCGAATCGAAGTTAACTTGCCGGCCTTAGCCCATCGCGTAACAGTCTTTGGATCAACGCCAAAAAGATCGGCGACTTCTCGCGGAGTGAGCAAGATTTCCGCATCTGGCAGACGGTTCATGGCTCACCTTTTTCATCTTTCTTAGTCGGGCAAATTAAATGTCCGATTTGTAACGAGTGTCGGAAGTATCCGCCAAAGTGAGCACAAATAGCAAGAGTTGATCAGAGTTACGATCGATCAAATCGCAGATTCAAATCCCTGCACGATGCGCCAACGGCTAACCAGCCTTTCATAACCCTGCCCAGCCATCTGGCCATCACCGGCGGCTAACCCTGAAAGTGAGAGCAAAACATCTTCGACAGATGTGTCGGCTTCGATTCCTTCTTCACCTGCCAAGCGGAGTCCAAAATCTAAATAATTTGCCAAGCCGCCGTAATCTAATTCGACAAGTGATTTGTTATGGAACATATCTAGCCATTCGAGTAAATGTTCGATTTCAGCTTCGACAGATCCTTCACCGAATGCACCACGAACTGTTTGATGTGCAACTTCGGTACGCGCTTTGGCATCTGCAATGTTGGTGCGCATGATGCAGAAAATTCCATCTTCATCTTCACCGCGGATGCGCTCTTGCGCCATAAAGATTGAGAACCAGCGTGGTGGAATTACCCAATTTTCAGTCAAGATGTGTGGCACGCGATCTTCCATTAAATCAACACCTGCAGTAATTACATCTTCTAAGGATTGCGGCAAGAAAAATGGAGTAACCGATGAGGGGAGTGAATCTTTAAAGTCATCTAGGGCTGCCCAGCAACGAGTTGCGGTCGACCAAGGAGAGATGTAACGAACTCCATCGATATCAAGAATGTGTGCACCATCAGGGCGACCTGCCGGCGGTTCTGGGAAAACTAAGCGGCGCAGCGCAAGTTCTTGTTCTTCACGTTTTGAATTTTCATTTGCGGCAACACCTTGCCAACGCAAGCGATCTGCTGGTTCAAATGCGGAAAGTGGTTCATAGATACGAAGGGAGGCAACGTAAGGAGTTGGTCTCACAGCCATCAACTTACACGTGCAATATTAGGCACGAGGGATGTAATTGCCCTCAGCAAATGGATCATCCTCATCGCGTGACTTACTTGATGAATCTTCACCATGTAATTCTTTGGCAAGACGATCAAGATCCATCTCTTGCGAGTTGTACTTGAGATCTCTTGCTACTTTTGTCTGTTTAGCTTTTGCACGGCCGCGACCCATTGGGCGACCTCCTTACCAATAACTGTTTTCGTCAAGACGCGTAGGTTATCGCGTCAGGTAGGTACCTTCCAAAGTAGCCACTCCTGGGCCACTTTGAGCGTGGATTGAGCCTGCCACCCAAGCTTTCATGCCTCGTGCAGCCAAGGATTTGATGCTCAGATCGGCAATTGATGGGTCGACTATCGCAACCATGCCAATGCCACAGTTCCACGTTCTCTCCATATCGTGTTGTGGAACACCAGAAACTTCTGCCATAAATTTCATCTCCGCAGGTAGCGCCCACGTTGTTCGATCATATTTGGCAATTAAGCCATCAGGAATAACGCGCGCAGTGTTATCGGCTAATCCACCACCGGTTATGTGAGAGAAGGTACGAATTTTTTCTTGCTGCGCTCTTATTAGGGCTAGACAATCAAGTGTGTAAATTTCAGTTGGGGTAAGAAGTATTTCACCCAAGGTTTTATCAAAGCCTTCATATATTTTATGTAAGTCCAATTTTTGATTAGCCAAGATATGTCGTACAAGTGAATACCCATTTGCGTGAAATCCACTTGCTGGCATTGCGATAATTACATCTCCCGCTTTAACAAGATGTGACCCAAGTTGTTTATCAGCATCAACAACACCGGTCGCTGCTCCTGCAATATCAAATTCATCATCTTTAAGTAAACCAGGATGTTCAGCAGTTTCTCCACCAATTAAAGCGGTATTAGCCTTTACGCATCCACTTGCAATTCCTTTTACGATCTCTGCAATGCGTTCTGAAATTACTTTGCCAACTGCGATGTAATCGGTCATAAACAAAGGTTCGGCTCCACAAACTACTAGATCGTCTACGACCATGGCAACTAAATCTTCACCGATGGTGTTATAGATTCCCATTTGGCGAGCGATTTCAGTTTTAGTTCCAACCCCATCGGTGGAAGTTGCCAATAAAGGTTTATTCATTTTCTTTAAAGCACTGGCATCGAACAAACCTGCAAATCCACCAATACCGCCCATAACTTCGGGGCGCGTTGCTTTGGCAATTGAAGCTTTCATTAATTCGACTGCACGATCTCCGGCATCGATATCGACGCCAGCATCTTTATATGTGCTCATGGCTATTTATCTTTTCAGTAATTTCCAAACGCATCTTGCCTTCTGACATATCAGTCGGCACAGAAATGGGATAAGTGCCTGTAAAACAAGCGGTGCAGAGCTTATCTTCGGCAATTGTGGTCGCCGCGATCAGGCCTTCCATCGAAACATAATTGAGTGAATCTGCGCCAATAGATCGACGAATTTCTTCAACTTCTAACCCGCTGGCGATTAATTCAGCGCGCGAGGCAAAATCGATTCCGTAATAGCAAGGCCATTCAACTGGAGGACTAGAAATACGAACGTGAATTTCGCGTGCACCGGCTTCTCGCAACATGCGAACGATAGCGCGGTGGGTATTTCCACGGACAATTGAATCATCCACAACAATTATGCGCTTGCCCTCAATAATCTCACGCAGTGGATTTAACTTTAAGCGAATACCTAACTGACGGATAGTTTGTGAAGGCTGAATAAATGTTCGACCAACATATGAGTTTTTCACCAAGCCAAGACCATAAGGAATTCCAGATTGTTGCGCATAACCAATTGCCGCTGGAGTTCCTGACTCAGGAACTGGAATCACAAGATCTGCTTCAACTGGTGCTTCAATCGCTAAACGCTTGCCAATTCGAACTCGAGTTGCGTGCACGCCTTGTCCGGCAATTGTTGTATCTGGCCGCGCTAGGTAAACATATTCGAAGATACATCCCTTGGGATCCGGTGTTGCCCACATTTGTGAGCGAATTCCATCTTCGTTAATTGCTAGGAATTCACCTGGTTCAACTTCGCGCACGAAGGCGGCACCGACAATATCGAGCGCCGCGGTCTCTGATGCAACAACCCAACCGCGGTCTAGTTTTCCAATAACTAGTGGGCGCACGCCATGACGATCGCGCGCGGCATATAAAGTCTTTTCATCCATAAAGACCAACGAGAAAGCACCCTCAAGTTTAGGAAGTACCGCAATTACGCTAGCTTCCACATTTTTCTCATCTTGCAGCCCAATTAAAGCGGTCATAATTTCGGTATCAGTCGTTGCACCGCGATCGCTCTTTGCAACAGCTCCCTCAAGTTTTTGAACCATCTCGGCAAGATCACCAGTATTAGTCAGATTTCCATTGTGGGCCAAGGCCAAAGTGCCGTATTTAGTTGGTCTTAGCGTTGGTTGGGCATTAACCCAAGTGCTTGATCCAGTTGTGCTGTAACGGCAATGTCCAATTGCTAAATCACCAGTCAAGCTTGCTAGATCGGTTTCAGTGAAAACTTGTGAAACCAAACCCATATCTTTGTAAATTAGAATTCGCTCGCCATCACTTGCGGCAATTCCTGCTGATTCTTGTCCGCGATGTTGCAGGGCGTAGAGTCCGTAGAAGGTTAATTTGGCAACTTCTTCTTGCGGTGCCCAGACACCAAATACTCCACAGGCATCTTGCGGTGCCTTATCGTCATCTAAGACGTTATGGTTTAAAAGTCCATCGGGGCGGCGCGTCATGGCTTAATCCTAATCGGCAGAAGATCAGTTAAATCTGCACGAGCACCAGATGCGCTTATGAGTCCTTGCGACATCGCATCGGCCCAAGTGCGCTCACCATTTGCTAGAGCTAGCCAAGTATCCGCATCCAGCTCAATGACATTGGCCGGCGTACCGCGAGTGTGAGTTGGTCCAGCCCCACATTGCACAGCGGCATATGGCGGAATACGAACTTCGATAGCGCGACCTGGCGAACGTTCCACAAGAGCAGCCAAGGTCTGCTTGACCGCTGCTAATACTTCAGGATCGCGCATCTTTTATCCAAATAACTTCGGGAAGGTTTCGGTGTGTGCGGTGCGCAATTCGTTAAGGGGAATGACTGAGCCATTGATAACCAAATCGTTACCACCAGTTGTGCCAATTTTGGTGATTGCAATATCTTGTTTTCTCGCCAGCGCCAATAGTTGTTTTGACTTTGCGGGATCAATTGCAACGATTACACGTCCCGGTGATTCAGAAATCAGCGCGACTTCTACATTTGCAATAGTGATATTAGCTCCAACGTTATGACGAAGAACCATTTCGGTAAGGGAGGCGCTAAGTCCACCTTGGCTTAGATCGTGCGCTGCTGTGAAAATCTGTGAAGTCCGGCCCGCCACAAGTAATTCAATAAGACGCATTTCACGCTGTAAATCAGCCACTGGTGCGCATCCGCCACGTTGCCCGTGCATATATGCCCATTCGCTGCCCGCGACATCATCGCCAGTTTCACCAAGTAAATAAAGCTCTAGGCCGGCGCGATCAAAACTCATGGGAGTTCTGGTGCGCACATCATCAATTACACCTAGTACACCGATCACTGGCGTCGGCAGAATAGCAACAGCGCCAGTTTGATTATAGAAAGAAACATTTCCGCCAGTTACTGGTAAGCCCATCTCTAAGCAACCATCTGCTAAGCCCCTTACTGACTCTGCAAATTGCCACATTACACCTGGATCTTCGGGAGAACCAAAGTTAAGACAGTTGGTAACAGCTAAAGGCTTAGCGCCGGCAGTTGCAATGTTGCGCGCTGCTTCGGCCAGAGCCAACTTCGCGCCTTCATATGGATTTAAGTACGACCAGTTTGCATTGGCATCAGTTGCAATTGCAACGCCCAAATGTGTTTTTTCATCAATGCGAACCATTCCCGAATCATCTGGTTGCGATTGAATTGTGTTTCCTTGTACATAGCGATCGTATTGCGATGTGACCCAAGATTTATCGGCCAAGTTTGGTGTTGCAGCTAATTTTAAAACTGTCGATTTAATTTCATCTGCTGTGCTTGGTCGAGGCACA